>JBCBPQ010000080.1:0-26720 GCA_039820645.1 Cyanobacteria bacterium J06633_8
CATCGAGAATAGGTGGATTTTTATGACGGAGATTTCGTAAATAAAATTTTTCTTTTTCTGGATTGAAAAATATTTCTACATGTAGCGCAGATACTGTTGGTTCTAATAAAACGACATCGCAATCTTTGGGGTCACGGCCGATACGAATTTTTCCCGGTATTTTACTAAACTGGTTATTAGTAATTTTATAAGTTTTAATATCATTACCTTCTAGCCATTCTAAAGTCAGTTCGTAAACGACACTCGCAGGATTGTTTTCGACTACATCGGCAACTTCGGAAACCGGTAATCCTTTTAATGCTTGTATTACTTCATCTACAGTTTGGTAGCGTTCTTTGAAATGATACCGAGTCATCTTATTGAGAACTTCGGCAAATGCAGGATCTACTTCTCTAAGATGTTCCCACAACATTTCACCGGTATTGGGATCGTCTTGAAGTTCGTAGGGATACACCCCCGTCAAGGCTTGAATACCTATCATACCCAAAGCATAAATATCACTACTAGAACGCGGTAAACGTCTTATTTGCTCCGAAGGCATGTAGCCGCGAGTACCTACAACTAAGGTGACGTTGTCTTTTCCAGTTTTTGTTGCGGTTTGATTGCGTAATTGTTTGATTGCGCCAAAATCAATTAATACTAATTTATTGTCAGAAGCACGTCTAATAAGATTATCCGGTTTTATGTCTCGGTGAATTACTCCTTGACTGTGGACAAACTGCAAAATAGATAATATTTCGCTCAAAATAGCCACAACATGGCTTTGACTTAATTTTTTGCCTGGGGGCAGTTCTCTGCTTAAAGAATGTCCTTCAATTAATTCTTGTACTAGATAAAATTGATTATTATCATCAAAATAAGCTAATAGTCTGGGAATTTGACTGTGATTTCCCAACTGTTGTAATGTATCGGCTTCTTTTTGAAACAATCTTCTCGCTGCTTCTAAAGTTTCTGTTGAAGTACTAGTAGTCTTTAAATGCTTGAGAACGCATTTAGGTTTGCCGGGAAGGTGAATATCCGAACATATATAAGTTTGTCCAAAGCCTCCTTCAGCCAATATTTGGAGTACTTTATAACGTCCTGCGAGTAACTGACCAATCATGCTAGTACGGTGTTTTAAAAAAGTAATTTTTGCACTTCCTCGTTTAATTTGTAACTTTATCAAATATCTTGGTCTTGTATTCTACAACCATACAAGACAGCAGACTGCTTTCTGCTTAGGAGAGTAAGTGGCGTGATTTAGATGATAAAATATCCATTCCAAAGGAAATCTTATTTCATCTATGAACAATATTTTTACTTACTGTTATCCAATTGTTGACTTAGTTACAAAAAATATTTAATCAATCGGGTAATTGAAAAACTCGAATGTAGATGCGATTATTTTATACAGAAAAATCTATACTAGACAATGTATTTTTATCGCATTATTGAGTTTAACTATAAATAATTATTCAATACTTTAATTTGTTATCCCGACAACAGCTTCTATTAATTAAATGATGATTTCATACTTTTAAAAATAATTAAAATCAAGCTGGTAAATCAATGAATAACAAATTTTCAGATAGCTTGTTGCCAGTTTGGCATTTATTTGCCAAATCAATACATTAGCTTTAAATACTCTATTTTATAACTATTTTTACATTTATTTAGAGTAATGCTTACAGAGTTAATTATTCTCAATAAAACAAACGGTATTGGTTAAACCATTCAAGTTTTAGCCTAGTATTTGGCAATATGTCAATTTAGTTATCTAGCTAACAAATTAAGCAGATTATCTCTGTTAACGTTACCAATAGCTCGCTTTGAGTCTAGCTATATCTATTGCTCAAAAACATCAGATATACTCGATTTAATTTGATTAACTAGTGATTAGTATTGTATATAACTTAAAGTTTATTTTCTATCTGAGAATGTATAATTTCATCATTTAAAAGCTTATTTGTTAGTTTGCCGTCCTCATAATCTAGAGTTATACTGAGTCACAGATTTAATATTGTTAGCCCGTACTAAACCCGAATTAGTTATATATAAAAAACCCAGTTTCTATGAAGAAACCAGGTTAAAATTTCTTTATTTAAATTGACTGTAACGGGATATAAAAGGAGTTACATCGTTACTAATTCCGAAGGAACGCGCTTAAAAACTAGACGCTCGTTTTCAACATCAACAAAAATAGTGTCCCCGTCGTTAAATTCACCGCGTAAAATTGACTTAGCAATTTGAGTTTCTAACTCGCGCTGAATTGCACGTTTTAACGGACGGGCACCAAATACCGGGTCATATCCTACTTCTACTAAGAAATCTAGAGCAGCATCGGCAAGTTTTAAAGACATTTTGCGGTCAGCTAATCTGTGACGCAATCTTTCTACTTGTAGCTGGACAATCTTGCGTAATTCGGATTTTTGTAAAGCATGGAAGAAAATAATTTCATCAATACGATTGAGAAATTCCGGACGGAAACTACTCCGCATTGCTTCCATAACTCTGGTACGCATTTCTTCATAACGAGAATCATCTCCAGCCACATCAAGAATAAACTGAGAACCGATGTTACTTGTCATGATGATAATCGTATTTTTGAAATCCACTGTCCTTCCTTGAGAATCGGTGACTCTTCCATCATCAAGGATTTGTAGCATGATGTTAAACACATCAGGATGCGCTTTCTCAATTTCATCGAATAAAATTACCGCATAGGGACGACGACGAATAGCTTCGGTTAATTGTCCGCCTTCTTCGTAACCAACGTATCCCGGAGGGGCACCAATTAAACGAGATACAGCATGTTTTTCCATATATTCCGACATGTCAATCCGCACCATAGCTTCTTCAGTGTCGAACATATAGGAAGCTAAAGCTTTACCTAGTTCAGTTTTACCAACACCAGTAGGACCAAGGAAAATAAAGCTAGCTATGGGACGATTGGGGTCAGCAAGTCCAGCACGAGAACGCTGTATGGCATCAGCAACAGCAGTTACAGGTTCATCTTGACCGACAACCCGATTGTGTAATTCATCTTCAAGATGCAATAATTTATCTTTTTCCGATTCCACCAACTTGCTGATAGGGATACCCGTCCATTTAGAAATTACTTCAGCAATATCAGCTTCGGTTACTTCTTCTCGCAACAAAGATTTACCGCTATGCTGTGCTTGTGAAAGTTCTGTTTCAGCAGTTTCGAGCTGACGATGTAAATCGGTTAACTTACCATATTTCAATTCAGCAGCCCGATTCAGGTCGTAATCCCGTTCCGCTTGTTGAATTTCCACGTTAACTCGGTCAATTTCTTCTTTTACTGACTGAATTTTTGTAATTACATCCTTTTCCGACTGCCATTGACTGCTTAAAGTACGCTGCTCTTCTTTAAAATCCGCAAGTTCCTTTTCTAACCTTTCTAAACGTTCCCTTGAAGCAGCATCGCTTTCTTTTTGCAGCGATAGCTTTTCCATTTCCAATTGCAAAATTTTACGGTCAATTTCGTCTAACTCTTCGGGTTTAGATGTAATTTCCATCTTCAAACGCGCCGCCGCTTCGTCCACCAAATCAATCGCTTTATCGGGTAAAAAGCGGTCGGTAATATAACGGTTTGACAAAGTCGCAGCCGCAACCAAAGAACTATCGGCAATCTTTACACCGTGGTGAACTTCATACCGTTCCTTCAAACCGCGAAGAATTGAAACAGTATCTTCTACGGTGGGTTGATCGACATAAACTTGCTGAAAACGTCTTTCTAAAGCAGCATCCTTTTCAATATATTTACGATATTCGTCTAAAGTTGTTGCACCAATACAGCGCAATTCACCCCGAGCCAGCATCGGCTTGAGTAAATTACCCGCATCCATTGCCCCCTGAGTTGCACCGGCACCTACAACGGTATGAATTTCATCAATAAATAGAACTATATTGCCTTGGGACTCGGTAACTTCTTTCAATACAGCCTTGAGACGTTCCTCAAACTCACCTCGGAACTTCGCACCTGCAATCAAAGCACCCATATCCAATGCGATTAATTGGCGATCCTTAAGGGATTGCGGCACATCTCCGGCGATAATTCGCTGTGCTAAACCTTCCGCGATCGCAGTTTTACCAACACCAGGTTCGCCGATTAATACAGGATTATTTTTAGTACGTCGCGATAAAATTTGAATGGTACGACGAATTTCATCATCCCGTCCGATTACAGGATCGAGCTTACCTTCACTAGCAGCTTGAGTTAAATCACGTCCATATTTTTCCAGAGATTGATACTTACCTTCTGGATTTTGGTCAGTCACTTTTTGACTCCCTCTTATTTGCTTAATGGTATCTTTTAATTTTCTTTCCTCTATGCGGAATTCTTTGAATAAGCCTTTACCGAAGCGGTCATCCCTAGCATAAGCTAGCAATAAATGTTCAATAGAAATATATTCGTCACCAAACTCCTTACGGTATCCATCGGCTCGATCTAAAAGAGTATCTAAACTGCGTCCTAAATATACAGAACTACTGCTACCCGATACCTTTGGTTGAGTTTTAATAAATTCTTCCGTCCGCTCTTTGATTTTTTGAGGATTTGCACCCACCTTAGTAAAAGTTGGTGCAGCCAATCCATCTTGTTCCAGCAGAGCTTTCATTAAATGTTCGCTTTCAATCTGCTGTTGTTGATATTGTTTTGCAGTCTCGGGAGTATGAGTTATAGCTTCCCAAGCTTTCTCGGTAAATTGGTTTGGATTAGTAGGTTGCATAGTATTGGTAAAAGATGTAACAGCCTTGTTACCACAAAAAAATGAAAAATAAACAAATATTTCTATAAAATATTCTAAAAATAAGCTTGCCAGTTAAAGGGTCGGTGTTCACCCCTCAATTTGTGGTATTTCCCTAAATTTATATTTTGGATTCCGCTATATTTACTCTTCTCTTCCCCCTCTTTCCACTCCAGGCTCTGCCATGGCGGGTTAACATAATTACCAGAAAAACACGACAAAACAATGGCTAAGAAACAAAAATTCCCTTATTTGCTGGGTTCCAAGTGGACATCTGGAGAAAAAATTGATGGTTGGCGGCATTTTCAGGTGATTAACCGCAAAAATCAAGGTAAGTGGGTAGTGCGGCTCGTTTAAGCTAGGAGCCTCTAGAAACTAGAGGGGTATAAGCTTAGTAGATTCACGGGAGAAATCCCAAAATCTATAACTGTTTCAAGGATGTGGGTGAAAGTCCCACCCGTCCGGGATGACGTGACTCCCTATCTGCCCACGCCGAGCGGCAACAACCGTAACCGCAGAGCGAAGCTGGGAACAGGGCGCAATCAGTTGTAAAACAAGCAGGTGACAACACTGGTGCTAACGGGGATGAAATACGGGCAAACAGGTTCTAGAAAACTGTCTCAGTACCAAGCCACAACCTGAATAACCAATGTGGACTTCAACATCGCTTATTCCCGCAACGGTCTTATCCAGCCAGTTGCAATCCTGGGAAGATGTTAGGCAAAGTGAACCGCCCTAAGTTTCACAAAAGCTTTCAACACGAAAGTATCTTTGTTACGGAACGAGTAAAAACGCTATACAGGTCTGGGGAAAGGTCGAACCCTCAGTAAGCTAGGTTGAGCCGAATTCCTGGTAGCGGGTAGGATGACAGCCCAAACTGCTGTCGGATATTCAGAAAATATTTGATGGAGTAAAGCATGATTAGACACAGTAAAACAACTAGTGAATCTTGGAGAAAGTTACCTTGGAAGAAATTCCGCAAGAACTTATTCCGCTTACAAAAGAGAATATTCAAAGTTGTTAGAACTGGCGACATAGCTAAAGCAAGGTCTTTACAGAAACTTGTTCTGAAATCCACATCAGCTAAACTGTTGGCAATCCGTCAAGTAACCCAACTTAATAAAGGGCGAAAAACGGCAGGTATTGATGGAAGAAAAGCACTGACATTCAAAGAACGCTTTGAACTGTACAAAAAGCTTTCAATGGTAAACGATTGGAAGCACCAGGGATTACGGGAAGTACCAATCCCTAAAAAGAATGGTTTTACCCGCATCCTTAAGGTGCCAACAATCTCGGATAGAGCATGGCAATGTCTAGTCAAATATGGCCTCGAACCTGCTCATGAGGCAACGTTTCACGCAAGAAGTTATGGCTTCCGACCTGGGCGCAGCGCTCATGACGCACAGAAAATCGTATTTCTCAATTTAGGCTCAATGGCAAGAGGATACGAAAAGCAAATAATCGAACTAGATATCAAAAAATGCTTTGACCGAATCAGCCACAAATCAATCATGGACAAACTAATAGCGCCAGCAGGAGCAAAACTGGGAATTTTCCGATGTCTAAAAGCAGGAGTAGACCCAAGTTTTCCCGAACAAGGAACTCTCCAAGGCGGTGTCGTGAGTCCGTTGCTAGCGAACGTAGCACTAAACGGGATTGAGGACATACACAAGAGCGTAAGATACGCCTCGGATATGATATTTTTCCTTAAACCAAAAGACGATGCGGATCAAATACTTAACAAAGTGTCCGAGTTCCTAGCAGAACGAGGCATGGAACTAAGCCAAGAACAGACCAAAGTAACAGCTACGACAGATGGATTCAATTTTCTCGGATGGAACCTCAAAGTCCAGAAAAACGGTAAGTTTAGAAGCACTCCATCAAAGGAGAATTTCGACGCTATGCGTGAGAAAGTCAAAGCCATCGTCAACAATTCTAACTATGGATCTGAAGTGAAAGCACAGAAATTAGCTCCCGTTATACGAGGGTGGAGAAATTACCATCGCTTCTGCGACATGAAGAATGGTAGAAACTCACTGTGGTATGTGAGATACAGAACTGCCAAAGTGTTTCTGAAACAGAAGACAGTTAATCGGTACAAGGCTGATTCACTAATAAAGAAAGCCTTCCCAACGGTTAAATCGGCAGAGAATAAATTTGTCAACGTAAAAGGCGAGAAATCACCATTTGACGGAGATATAGTTTATTGGAGTCAACGGGAATCAAAGCTATACGACGGAACTTCAGCTAAGCTTCTAAAGAAGCAAAACCATACTTGTGCAAGGTGCGGAATGAAGTTTCTCCCAGGAGAAGATATTCATCTGCACCATATTGATGGAAATCATGATAATTGGAAATCAAAGAATTTAGAAATCATACACCAATCATGTCACCAATATACGCACATGAGCAGGGCGTAAAAACCCAGAATATCTAGGAGCCGTGTGCGGTGAAAGCCGCACGCACGGATTTGAAGGAGAGGTGCCCTGGGTAATACCAGGCATCGACTCTAACTATGCAGAAATGGTTGCTTCTTGCGACAGTACTGTTCGTTTTTGGATTAATGCCAAGTTGTTGCAAGATAGATCCAATTGGCAACCGGGCTGGCAGTCTTTGCAAGAAATGGCACAAACTGCCAACGAGGATGTTTGTTGAGATGCTTCTAAATAAATTATTTAAATTATTCTTAAAACTATTTCAATAAATTTAAATTCAAGCTAAATTTTTGAATTTAGCTTGAAATCATACTCTTGCTAAGAAACATTAAGAATATAAATTAAACTTTTTTTCAGATTTATCTTTTATATTCTGCTTAATTCCAAAAAAATTAGTACATTTTGAAAAATGTGATTTTTTTTAACATTAGTTGATTTGATTTTTTACAAAGGAATTATGACTCAAATCATTATCCTGCAAAGCTTTCACTCTTAAAATAGCTATAAATAATCTCAGAAATACTTCTGACAATCGGTCTAATAATAGCCGCTGTATTGTACATAATTTTTAATTAAATTTTTTTTGTAAAGATACCGGGTATTTACTTAAGCACGCATGGACCAAAAAAGCCTATTTTTCTTGTTTAGTGAGACTTTTCACAGCTCATATATATTTTCACTGACATTAATCAACAAGCAAAAAAACGACTCAGTAATAAGACTTAATCTTGCACAAGAGTCTCTTCTTAAGTTGAATCTTAAGTGGTTCATATCTACGTCTTCTTAAGAAGTCTCAGTATGCCCTGGTGGTTACTTAGTTCCTCCTTCAGTCCTATAGTGAATTTCAATCGATGAAAGAGATATATATGAAGGATTTCATCTTTTTGTTTATTGTAACTATTTTTATATAAATAAATAAACAAAAACTATTATTAACTTACTTTAACGGTTTATAGACTTTTCCAGATAATAGTGTTTTAAATATTAATTAATGAGCCGAAATAATTAACTATACACGAGGTTTACATCTAAAAGCTTTTTTGTTTTGGGTGTAACTTAGACATTAACGAGCAAGAATGATTTATGCATTGCAACCCTTTGTCTGTCTGGGTAAAGGAAGTGTTTGAGTCAAGAGTTTGACAAGCAACTATAAGAGGAAACAACAGTGAGACTAGCAGTTTACGGAAAAGGCGGAATCGGTAAATCCACAACGAGTTGTAATATTTCCGTTGCCTTAGCTAAGCGCGGTAAAAAAGTTCTACAAATTGGTTGCGATCCCAAACATGATAGTACCTTTACCTTGACAGGATTTTTGATTCCGACAATTATTGACACCCTACAGGAAAAAGATTTTCACTACGAAGATATTTGGCCCGAAGATGTTATTTATAAGGGCTATGGCGGAGTAGATTGTGTCGAAGCTGGGGGACCTCCGGCAGGTGCTGGATGTGGCGGTTATGTTGTTGGCGAAACCGTAAAACTACTCAAGGAACTCAACGCCTTTGATGAGTATGATGTAATATTGTTCGACGTTCTGGGTGACGTAGTTTGTGGTGGTTTTGCAGCCCCGCTTAATTATGCCGACTATTGTCTAATCGTTACTGACAATGGCTTTGACGCTTTATTTGCGGCCAATCGTATTGCAGCTTCAGTAAGAGAAAAAGCCCGGACTCATCCCCTACGTTTAGCAGGCTTAATTGGCAACCGCACCTCAAAACGCGATTTAATTGAAAAATATGTTGAATCCGTTCCCATGCCAATTTTAGAAGTTCTACCTTTAATCGAAGATATCCGTGTTTCCCGAGTCAAAGGTAAGACTTTATTTGAAATGGCAGAGACAGAACCTTCCTTAAACTTCGTTTGCGACTATTATCTGAGCATTGCCGACCAACTTTTGGCACGTCCCGAGGGGGTAGTTCCACAGGATGCTCAAGACCGAGAATTATTCTCATTGTTGTCAGATTTTTATCTAAATCCGAATAAACCACAGGTTCCTAATCCCGAAGAGGAACTAGACTTAATGATTGTATAAATCATTAGTTTATTTCTCAGGATGAGGAGATAACATGGCTTTCTTTTATAGTTTCACGGATTCTTTAAAGCAGAAGTGGTTACAATTCTACGCCTCGAATCGCGACTGGATAAAATTACACATGGAAGTGGACTCGGTTTACACACCAGATGGTGGTAAGCGCCCATCTTCTTACCTCATCCTGGGAGTAGCAAACGCCCTGGAACCAAAGTTAGCGCAGTTAATGCTGCCATTTTCCAAGTTAAATGCAGACGCTGATACATTGATTGAAGTGCTTGATTTGCATTTCGATCCGGATACTGAACTCGGAGAACAGCCCATACAGCCAGAATCTGAAAGTGAAGAGGACTCAGTTACTTCAGAATTCTCCGTAGATGAAAACTCAGATGAATTTGCTGGTGTTGCAACATTTGGAGAAGATTCTCATGAAGTAGAAAATATTGCGGCTCCAGATATGGAATTGGGGGATTCTGAAGACGGAACTTTGGCAGTAGAAGAGGCTTGGGGTGGACAAGAGTTGGAAGAAAACTTTAGCAGCCAAGAAAGTGGATTAGATGATGTCCAAGCTGAAGGTTTTGGGGATATTTCTGAGAGTGCAGAAATATCAAACGATAAAGAACCCCAGACAAACCTAAATGCCGAATCTGAAGATGCATTTGGCGATATTTCTTTTGACGAGTTCAAAAATGGCGATAGCACTGGTTTCGGTGATGCGCTAACAGATGTATGGGGTGAAGAATCCGCACAAAAAGATAACGAAATTTTTTCAGGGGAAGATATGAGTGACGGTTCTATTGATGATTCGGAAATAGCCCGTCTCTTCCCCAACAGCTAGGAGTTGTTGGTAGCTAGTTGTTAGTAGTTAGTTGTTAGTTATAAATTTTAACTTCTCACGGAGTGAGCAACTAACTACTATCCACTAACAACTAACTCCTCGCTTTTAACTAAAAAATTAAAGGGGAGATAATAAAATGACAGTTGCTGAACCACAAGCTTTAAATTTTGACTGTGAAACAGGTAATTACCACACTTTTTGTCCGATTAGCTGCGTAGCGTGGTTATATCAAAAAATCGAAGATAGTTTCTTTTTGGTAATAGGAACAAAAACTTGCGGTTACTTTTTGCAAAACGCAATGGGGGTAATGATTTTCGCAGAACCCCGTTATGCAATGGCTGAATTGGAAGAAGGTGATATTTCAGCACAACTCAACGATTACGAAGAACTCAAAAGATTGTGCTTGCAGATAAAACGCGATCGCAATCCCAGCGTAATTGTCTGGATTGGCACCTGTACCACTGAAATCATCAAAATGGACTTGGAGGGTTTAGCTCCCAGATTAGAGGCTGAAATCGGCATTCCTGTGGTGGTAGCACGGGCAAATGGATTGGATTATGCTTTCACTCAAGGAGAAGATACCGTTTTAGCCGCAATGGCTAATCGCTGTCCCAAGGAAGCACCCCAAGTAGAAAAAGAAAAACAAGAGCGTAACGGCATTCAAAAACTGCTTAATTTTGGTAAGAAGAATGAAGTTGTCGTTCAAGAAGATTCGGAATACGTAGATCATCCACCTTTAGTTCTTTTCGGTTCCTTACCCGATCCAGTTGTCACTCAGTTGACTTTGGAACTTAAAAAGCAGGGAATTAAGGTAACAGGTTGGCTACCCGAAAAAAGATTTACAGAACTGCCAGTAATTGAAGAAGGGTATTATGTCGCTGGTGTCAATCCTTTCCTCAGCCGCACCGCTACAACTTTAATGCGGCGACGAAAATGTAAATTAATTGGCGCACCATTCCCCATAGGTCCCGATGGCACCCGCGCTTGGATTGAAAAGATGTGTTCGGTGTTCGGTATTACTCCCAAAGGTTTGGATGAAAGAGAAGCGAAAATTTGGGAAAGTTTGGAAGATTATGTGAAATTAATTCGAGGTAAATCCGTGTTTTTCATGGGTGATAATTTGCTCGAAATTTCTTTGGCAAGGTTTTTAATTCGTTGTGGAATGACTGTTCCAGAAATTGGTATTCCCTACATGGATAAGCGCTATCAAGCTGCTGAATTACAGCTTTTAGAAAAGACTTGTCATGAAATGGACGTACCTCTTCCAAAAATTGTTGAAAAACCGGATAACTACAATCAAATTCAGCGAATTAATGAATTGAATCCCGATTTAGTAATTACTGGAATGGCTCATGCTAATCCTTTAGAAGCGCGGGGAATAAATACCAAATGGTCGGTAGAATTTACCTTTGCTCAAATTCATGGGTTTACCAACGCGCGAGATATTTTAGAATTGGTAACTCGTCCCTTACGTCGGAATAATAGTTTGAAAGATTTGGGTTGGGATAAATTAGTTAGGGAAGAAGCGAAAGTTTAAAATAATTTTTCCGAAAATCGCATCCCTAAATAGCATCCCTAAATTATTCATAAAAATTAAGGAACCCGGTTTTTCAACACACCGGGTTCCTTAAGATATTCAATTCAATTTTTTAAAATTGAATTAGTAATTAAAATTACATTTAGATTCAAAACCTCAATCAATGGTAGCAATTTCACTAATTTGCTCTGCCCGAGGCTTGCTAAACTAAATCTGGCAGCAGTCGCACAGAGGGTTTTTAAAGGGGCTTTTTATGGCAGTAAGCGTGCAAGAAATAGGCGAATATCTAGATCAACTTGGTTGGGACTATCGTATTGATGAAGAAGAAGACCGTATTGTTACTGGTGTAGAAGGGGATCATGTTGAAGATTTTTTGATCGTAGTTCAGTTAGATGAAGATGGGAAATTCTTCCGGGTGTTTGCACCTCAAGTACTGAGTGGAGTGAAAGATCATCCACATAAAGCAGCAATTTTACAAACAATGTTAGTTATTTCTTGGGAAACCAAAATGCTGCAATGGGAATATGACCCATCTGATGGTGAGATTCGCGCCATTATTGAGTTCCCGATAGAAGATTCTACTCTCACAGAAAAACAATTTAATCGTTGTTTGAGTGGGTTGGTTCAACTTGTTGACAGCGTGGCAATACCTCGTCTTCAGGAAGTAATGGAAACTGGTCACGACCCAGGTAATGTAGAAGTGGGGGAAAGATTGTTACTGAGCATTCAGGAACAAGCTCCTGGTTTACTCGATCTTTTGGAAAAGGCAATGGAAGCAAGAAAAAAACGGGGAAGATTCCCTAGCGACTAAAGTCGAGTTGCCAATATAAATAGTTATACTCCTTGTAGGGTACTCCCCACTATATACTGAAGTTTTTTTGGTAAGTGCTTTTATGACATCTTACGCAACCTCTTCTGCAAAAGCAGAAATGAGCGAACTCCGGCGATTGAAAGGCTTATTACCCCCAGAATTACAAAGCTGGGTTACGGTTGAAGGCACTACCGAGGTCAATCCGCCTCTAGTTCGTAGTGAAGAAATCGGTAAAGACCAGGTAGAAATTCAAATCGACCTGGCAAAATGGGATGAGTTGGCAATGGATCAGCGAAATTTGCTGTTCTGGCATGAAGTCGCTCGTATTCAAAACGATACCATCCCCAAAGATGGCTGGGAAATGGCAGCCTTGGCCATAGGCTTAGGCGGCGCTGTAGGTGAATTGTGGGTACAGGATGGATTGCTTTTAGTACTTGCATTAGCCTTGTGTGGCGTTTCCGGTTGGCGATTGTTTCAAAAAAACAATGGCGAAAAACAAGCCAGAGAATTAATTGAAGCTGATGAAAAAGCTATTGCTTTAGCAACTCGTTTTGGCTATAGTTTGCCCAATGCTTACAAGAGTTTAGGTAGCGCTTTAAAAACATTAATCGAAAAATCTCCTAGCAAGCGCCAGAGGTCGAAATATGAAGCCCGACTTTCTGCACTCAAGCGCAGTGCTAATAAAGCCAAATCTAAATCTCGAAATATGGATGAAGGCAGATATTAATATTTATAAAGTAGGGATGGGAACTCCCACCCTACCCTGCTGAAGCGAAAATTAGACCGCTAAGATATAAATATCGGCAAGCTGAATTGGTTTTTTTCTTTTTTATTTGTTTTTTCTTTCTTCAGAAGTATTTTAAGTTACTTAGTTTATAAGAAATATTTCTGATTTATTTCGATTCAGTTATAATTAAATTCTTGCTTATAGATTTAAGTCCAAATACTTACTCCCTTACTGGCGTTCGGATAAGTAGCGTAGATTTTTTAAAAGAAATTTTAAAGATAATTTTAGGGTTTCTTAATTCAATATCTTTGATATTGATAGTTTACAAAAACTTTTTTTTTTCTTGGCAATATCTTTATAAAACCAGTTTTTATCAAAAAACATAGAAACATTAGAAACTTTGTTTATTTAGCTACATAATCTCCAATCCTGCTTGAGACAAAGAATATTTTGTTCCATCTCAGTATATTCACTATACTAGACAGTATTATTTTTTATTTGTCATAATTGACTAATCATTTTGTGAGTTTGGGGTACAACGCGGACTGATTTAAGGAAATTTTTCATCAAAGCCTGCCAATGAATAACTTGTTGGGGATCGGGAACAAGTATGGGAAAATCTGTAAATTTTTCAGTGGAAGTTAACGGAGTGACAGGCTGCAAAAAGACTGGTATTGCGGGATTTACAGCAGCTACTAACTCAGCCGAACGTTTCAATTCTGCGGTATTTGTATTTTGGGAAATAATGATTTTTACGAAGATTTCGATTTTAGCTTTATAGCATATTTGGAGAAAATTTTCGTGTTCTTGCCAACGATTTTCACCACTAACGCTGGGTAGTTTAAGATCCATGCCTACAGAGTCCAAGTAGGGTAAAATCGTAGCGAGTTGTTGGGGGCGATGTCCCCCAGATTCTAGGTATATAGGTAAACCAGTGGTTAAGCGGATTTTTGGTAAAAATTTTGATAAAAACCTGGCATGCAGTAGAGGCTCGCCTCCAGTTAAGCTAATGCTATCGTGTAAGCAAGGTATATTTTGCCGCTCAACCCATTCTATTAACATGGGTAAAGAAACAGGATTTGAGCAAATTTCAAAATCCCGATACCCAGGAGTTTGCTCGATTCTACAAGTGGCGGGTGCATTCCAGGTATGAGCGCTATCACAAAAGTGACAGCGCAAGTCACAAAAGGCAAAACGAATAAAAAGTTGGCGTGTTCCAACATTGAGTCCCTCTCCTTGAATTGCGGAGAAGACTTCTATCAGGCTGGCGTTTTCATTAACAGCAGTTGTGGTAGTCATGAGATGGATGGCAACGTTTATAGGCGATGGCAACACAATAGAGAAAGTTTTTACCGAAATTTCAACTATTAAGTCAGATTTTTGGTTTATCCTCAATTCTAGTGGCTTTCAATTGAGTCCGATCGCAAAATAATATTTATGCTTTAGACTCGAATAGCACTTACCGACTTTAGTTGACTTCTTGTTCTATTGTGAACCGTCATGAATGATATTCGATTTAAATTTAGATTTTCAGCCTGTTACTACTTAAGCCCGATAAATAGGTATTTGTTTCAAACAGTTCCTAGGACAAAATAATGTAGGCAGTAAAACATTGATATGGCAACTAAAGTTCAAGGTTTCATGGGTAACCAACCTATAGAAGGAAATTTTCCGGTTAAATTGTCGGAAGATAACGTTAGAGTGCAGGTAAGTCCTCGTTTGAGCGTGCTTGAAGCTCTAAATTTTAAGCAAATTTGTGAAGAATTGATTGCAGCAAGTCCAACTCCAAAAAAAATTATTATAGATTTTGGACAAACTATCTTCATGGATAGTAGTGGTTTGGGCGCTTTAGTTAGTAATTTTAAAACTGCTCAAGAAAAAGGCATTGAATTAGTACTGCAAAATGTTACTCCTCAAGTAATGGCAGTACTCAACCTGACTGCATTAGTTGATGTATTTACAATTGAAGAAGGAGAATTTACAGCTTCACAAAATCATCCCACAAAAAAGGAAGAAAAACTCCCCGAAACTCATCCTTCTGTACGTTCTTGGACTAAAAGGTTTATTGATATTGTAGGGGCATTAGTTGGTTTAGTAATTACAGGAATATTGTCTGTTCCAATTATTACTGCCATTATGATTGATGACCCGGGCCCAATTTTCTTTGGTCAAATCCGTTGCGGCTGGATGGGTAAGCGTTTCCGAATGTGGAAGTTTCGGTCGATGTGTGTAGATGCAGAAGCAAAAAAAGCCGAACTCCAAAAGCTAAATCAAGTTCAAGGGGCATTTTTCAAAATTGACAACGACCCTAGGGTTACTAAGGTCGGTAGATTGTTAAGACGCACTAGTTTAGATGAACTACCACAATTTTGGAACGTGCTCAAAGGTGAAATGAGTTTAGTTGGTACCAGACCACCTACGCCGGATGAAGTTGAATCTTATGAAGTACCTGAGTGGCAACGGTTAGATGTTAAACCGGGCATGACCGGAGAATGGCAAGTAAACGGGCGTTCTAGTATTCGCAATTTTGAAGATGTAATTCGTTTAGATTTACAGTATCAGAAAAATTGGAGTTTAATGTACGATTTAAAGCTTATTTTTAAAACCGTTGCTATCCTATTCAATAAAAGTAGCGGCGCTATGTAACTATCTAATTTCAGAACTATTCGTTAGCAACTCTTTTTTGGGGGGAGGTATGAGGGTCATTTTTCCATTCAAACCTCTTCTTTTAATTTTTTTTGGGTACTAAATAAGTAGGTCGGCGTTGAAAATATTAATTAGGACAAGGGTTGAGGGAATAGGAAATAGGATAATGCTTATGAAGGTAGTTTAGATTCTGTAACACAGATCGCGGTTTATTTGTGCCGACTTACTTAATTGCGTTTCAAAAGTTACCTCGTCTCGAAGTCAGAACGAGGTTTTAACATTTTTACTCTTATCAAGACAAAGCTAGAATATCAGTAATCAACGTCGATGAATATACTTAATAGGTAGGTACAAAAAACTTCAAGTTAAAACATATTTATATTTTTTTTGACTCTGTTATTTTTAAATAAACTGTCAATATACAGTTGACAGCAGCATAATGTATTTAAATATGATTCTTAGTAATTGTTTTTTAAACTCATACTTAGATACTAATACTGGTAATAAAACAATAATATAAGTTAATTTGCTACATAATATTTGCAGTACTTCTGGGCACTGTGCGTGAACTTTTACTCAATCTTCAATAAAAATAGACTGACGTTAAAAGATATTACAAGGAAAATTAAATACAAGCGCTTTTTAAGTGCGAAACAATTTTAGAAATAAATGTTGTCTTTAAAAGAACCATTAGCAGGTTCTCGGATTTTTTACTATGCGAATTTTAATTTACTCATACAACTACCATCCAGAACCAATTGGTATTGCTCCTTTGATGACTGAGTTGGCAGAAGGTTTAGTTAAGCGAGGTCATCAGGTACGTGTAGTTACCGCTATGCCTAACTATCCAGAGCGTAAAATTTATCAAGACTATAGAGGTAAGTTTTATTTCACAGAGTATAAAAATGGCGTAAAAATTCAAAGAAGCTATGTTTGGATTCGTCCCCAACCCAATTTGCTAGATAGGGTGATGTTAGATGCTAGCTTTGTATTTACTAGCTTCATACCAGCCCTTTTCGGTTGGCGACCTGATGTCATTCTTTCTACCTCACCATCTTTACCAGTTTGTCTGCCAACCACTCTTTTAGGGTGGCTGCATAAATGTCCGGTGATTCTGAATCTACAAGATATATTACCAGAAGCTGCGGTTCATGTTGGTTTATTAAAAAACAAATTCCTAATTCGTGTATTTTCGATTTTAGAAAAATTTGCTTATCGCTCTGCGGATAAAATTAGCGTTATTGCCGATGGATTTGTAGATAACTTGGTTTCTAAGAATGTAGCACCAGATAAAATCGTGCAAATTCCTAATTGGGTAGATGTCAATTTTATTCGTCCCATGCCAAAAGAAAGCAACGCTTTCCGAGCAGAACATCAATTAGATAATAAATTTGTAGTTTTATATTCTGGCAATATTGCTCTTACTCAAGGTTTAGAAACTGTTGTCAAAGCTGCTTCGCAATTACGCCACATCAAAGATATAGCTTTTGTAATTGTTGGAGAAGCTAAAGGTTTACAACGACTTCAGGAAGAATGCAACGAATGCGGCGCTGATAATGTATTGCTCTTACCTTTCCAACCCCGCGAACGTTTACCAGAAATGCTAGCTGCTGCTGATGTCGGTTTGGTAGTACAAAAGAAAAATGTAATTTCTTTCAACATGCCATCAAAAATTCAGGTCTTACTTGCTAGCGGCCGTGCAATTGTAGCATCAGTTCCCGATAATGGTACTGCCGCAAGAGCGATTCGACAAAGCGGTGGTGGTATTCTTGTTCCTCCAGAAGAGCCACAATCCTTGGCTGATGCTGTTTTAGATTTGTATGAGCATCCAGAAAAAGTTAAAACCTTAGGTTTCAATAGCCGCAAATATGCTGTTGAGCAATATGCTTTCGACCAAGCTTTGAATAATTACGAGTCGCTGTTTGAATCGGTGAAAGATAATAGCTCAAGCATTGAGGCTAGGGTTATATCCAAGCAGGAAGTCTAATTGACTTTTTTTTAATTAATTTTTGATGTGGAGAGAAATTTCTGCAATTTAGATCCGGGAATAATCCCTGCCGAACCCCAGTCTTCAAGACTGGGGTTAATTTTTGCAAAGCTTCGTAACTTATTGAAAAAACCTAAAAAGGAAAGTTAGTTACAATAAGATTATCACTGCTTTAATTGTAAATATCTTTCAGCCAGCAACTATTTTGGGATGCGCGAACAAGTATTGTTCAGTTAGTTAAGAAAATATTGAGAAAGCAGTATAGCCCTTGCTCGATTCATCCCCAATTAATTGCCACAGTCAATAAGTTTTTATTTAAGTACAAGTACAGTGACGAAAAATAACATTAATGATATCTGTTTTTTGCTAGTATTTAATAAACCTATTGATTAATTTTTGCAGTTAACAAAGTAGTTAATTCCCAAACTCTCACAGAACCTGAAAACCTCACCTAAATTTATCAGAGCAAGATTTAATGTCTGATTATTTCCAAGCCGATTTGCAATCCGAATTTGTTGCTGTTACCAATCCCAGAATTGATTCTCAACAGCTTGATACTGAAGATTGGAGTACAGCAAAACTAGCTTCAACTATTGCAGAAGCAGGGCTAGACCGAAAAGCAGGCGATATGTTAGTGCTTCGCGTGAGGGATGTATCTTACCTAGCCGATTATTTCGTTATGATGACAGGCTACTCCAACGTACAAGTAAGAGCGATCGCCAATTCCATAGAGCAAGAAGTGGAAGAGAAATGCGAACGCAAACCCCTGCGAAGTGAAGGCAAAGCAGAAGCAAGTTGGGTACTATTAGATTACGGTGAAGTCATCGTTCACGTTATGATGCCCTCGGAAAGAGAATTTTACGATCTAGAAGCGTTCTGGGGTCATGCCGAACGCATAGATTTTCAGGCATCCGGAAAGGGTGGGGGTGAATTAACATGATTGATTATGAAATATCGAGTTGTCCAGTTCCTAGCGAACAGCAACCATTGAATGAATACGAACAACTAAAAAACTCTTGGCTATTTCGTGACTGTAGCCTTTCCATAGGTTCCTATTTAACAACGATAGCCTGGACATGGGGTTTATCTTGGATAATTGCCGGGCCAGTTGCTTACTCAAGCTTCCCACCACATAAGTATGTGGGACAATTTGTCCTATGTGGAGCCGCAGGAGCAAGCATAGGAGTGGTTCTGCTGGTATTACGTTTGTACTTGGGATGGTCTTACGTGCGCGATCGACTAATAAGTCCGGTAATCTTTTACGAAGAATCGGGATGGTACGACGGTCAAAACTGGATGAAACCCCAACAAGTTTTGGATAGAGACCGTTTAGTCGTTAACTACGAGATTAAACCGATAATTCAAAGATTACAAATAACCGGATTATTTTTGGTTGTGTTGTTAGTCGCTGGTATCGCGACTTGGCAATTCTTGTAAATCTTAGTTAAAAGTTATGAGTTAATAGGTAATAACTCATAACTCATAACTTGTAGCTAAGAATTGGCTAAGGATTGTTAATGGCAAAACGAACTCAAGCACCCGCAATAGAAGTAAGATTGCTACGGGAAGGAATTATTGAATCAAAGCATATAGTTCAAGCTGTACTTTGTGACGAACGGGGACGAGTGCTTTCTGTGGCAGGGAACGCCGAAACAGCTACATTTTCCCGTTCTGCACTCAAGCCATTTCAAGCCCTAGCTGTAACTAGTACGGGAACTTTGGAACGCTATAACCTCAATGATAAGGATTTAGCTATTATATGTAGTTCTCATTCCGGAAGTATAGAACAGGTTCGCCAGGCATTTAATATTTTGTGGCGAGCCGATATAGATCCCATAGCACTAAAATGTCCCGTTCCCGAAGGTAGGCGCAGCAGCCTCGAATATAACTGCTCCGGCAAACACGCGGGAATGTTAGCAGTTTGTCAGCAATGCAATTGGTCATTGGCTAATTATTTAGAGCGCAAACACCCAGTACAGGAATTGGTATTGAATAAAGTGTCGGAATTGTTGCGAATGCCCGCAGCAGAATTTATCAGCGCTCACGATGATTGTGGGGTACCCACTTATTTAATGCAACTTGGGCAAATCGCCACACTTTACGCTCGTTTATCTTCTGGTAATAGTCTAGACATGGAGCGTATCGTCCGTGCCATGACTCATCATCCGACAATGCTAGCCGGTGAAGGCAAATTTGACACCGAACTGATGCAATTAACTCCAGGAGAACTTATTAGTAAATCAGGAGCCGAAGGATTGCAGTGCATCAGCAAGCTTGGTGACGGAATGGGGTTAGTAATTAAAGTTATGGACGGAGCTAAACGAGCAAAATATGCCGTAGCCATACATTTACTCACTCAACTTGGTTGGATTACTCCCAGCACTGCCGAAGCCCTTGAAGAAAAGTTTATGACACTAGCTCAATACAAGCGTTTGGAAGTTGCTGGAGAATTATCAATGTTGTAGTTGACAGATTATAAACTTTGGGTTATATTAATTAAAGACGACGCGGGATAGAGCAGCCTGGTAGCTCGTCGGGCTCATAACCCGAAGGTCAGTGGTTCAAATCCACTTCCCGCTACCAAATAAGATATAAATGAATCCCTACGATTTTTATAATTGTAGGGATTTGTTTGTAGTTGCGCTTCAGCGCCAATTATTGTAATCGTAGTGTTATTCTAGTGTAATCCGAGGAATTTGTTTGCCATATAGCAGTTTTCAATTAGAAACCTTGAATATTTTCAAGAAAACATTTTTCAAGATAAATGGAACAAGCATAGAACTGGGAAGAAACATTATTCCTAATTGTTGCATCAATCCTTGAGCATCCCCTTGACCGAAATGTTTTACAATCTTGCCATTTTCTAAACAATCAATATGGATGATTGATATTTCTATTTGTTTGCGAGTTGAGGGAATACCTTGAAATTCACCTAAATGTTTAGCAGTGAAAGTTCCACAATTAACAACTTTATTTCCTTCAACTATAACAGGACTTACGCAACTGGCATAAGCGATGGTGCGCTTCGCGCACCGAGCGCCTAAAAACTATACAAAAGACATTCTTATTTATTGTTACAAAAATTATACCTTTAAAAAAATAAGTAAATTTACATATACCTTAGTTTCAAATTTTATCTCTTCGCTTAATCATCAATCAAACCAGAAAAATCGTCAAAATCTAAACCCGTCAGTTCATACTTGTAATTCTTTGTTAGCAAGATTTTGATATACTCTGGAGAAGAAAAAGCATCCATTGTAATCGGGTAAGTTTAATCATGACTTGGAAATTAAAGCGTCCTATTTTAGTGGGAGGAGTAGGTTTATCCTTCACACTGTGGATGTTAGAAAGTTGGCACGATAAAGTCATGCAGTTTGGTGAATTTAGCTTGTTAAGTTTGCTTGCTGTAGGTGGTGGTTTGTGGTTATTTAAACAAAAACGCTCTTTGGGTACCGACGAGCAGTTAGATGAAATGGCTATTGATAGAGCAACGGTAGAAAATACTATTGCCAATAGTGCGATCGCTATAAATAAATTAGTAGAAGAAGCGGGTGATTGTGGGGAAGCCCTAGAAAAAGCAGCTTTGCTACAGAACAAAATTCCTCAGTTGCAAAGTGAATTAGATAGAGAATCAATTAAATTAACTGTTACTGGTGGTAAATCGGTGGGTAAAACCACTTTGATTGAAGTTTTGCAGAATCAAAAACTTGTATCTGTAGAATTTCAAGAAACATTACCTTTATTTATTCAAGGAAATTCGGATACTGCTGCAATAGATAATGCTGTAAAATCCGACTTCGTACTGTTTCTCACCAATGGTGATTTAACAGAAACAGAATTTCAAAGTTTGCAGCAGTTAAAAGCAGAAAATCAACGGTTGATGTTGGTTTACAATAAGCAAGACCAATGTTTACCTGATGAGCGTGCTAGCATTTTACTGTCTTTAAAACAGCGAATCGGTAATGTTGCAGCAATAGCAGCTTCTCCTCAAGCTATAAAAGTACGGAAACATCTTGAAGATAATTCCGTACAAGAATGGATGGAGCAACCAGCACCGGATATTCAAGATTTAACTCAGCAACTTAATAAAGTATTAACTCAAAGACAGCAGTTGGTATTGGCTACTACGATGCGAAAAGCCAAGTTACTAAAAGCTGAAACCAAAGACTTGTTAAATGGAGTTAGAAAATTAAGAGCTACTCCAGTCATCGAGCAATATCAGTGGATAGGTGCTGCTGCTGCATTTGCGAATCCAGTACCCGCCCTTGATATACTAGCAACTGCGGCAATTAACGCTCAAATGGTAATAGATTTGGGTGGAGTTTATCAGCAGAAGTTTTCTTTAGAGCAAGCAAAAACCGTTGCTGGTGAAATGGGAAGCTTGATGTTGAAATTGGGTTTGGTGGAACTTTCTACCAAGACAATTAGTACAGTATTAAAAAGTAATGCCCTTACCTTTGTTGCTGGTGGAGTAGTGCAAGGTGTAAGTGCGGCTTATTTAACGAGAATTGCCGGTTTAGCTTTAGTTGAGTACTTCGAGCAGCAAGAAATCGCTGCTAATTCTGGAAGCGAATTTAATTTAGAGAAATTTGGACAAAATTTACAGCAAGTCTTTGCACAAAATCAGCAAGTTGTATTTTTGCAAAATTTTGTTCAGCAAGGTGTTAAGCGTTTGTTACCAGAAACAGAGAAAGAAGTTGTTGCAATTGAGAATGCAGCAGTTTGATTCTTCCAGCGCAAAATTAATGTAGAGACGTAGCAGTGCTACGTCTCCTTATTTTTGTTCATCGATATAAATTCAATAAAGCTTTCACTGAAATAAACGAGTGGATTAGTGATAAAACTGTTCTCTGTTCGCTAACATTACGAAAACAGTTCTAAATAGGCTTGGATAGCAAACCTTAATTATCTTTTAGAGATTTGATTGAATTGACTTTTTGTTCCAGTTCAAGAATCTTTTCATGAAGAAGTTTTATTTGAGAATCCTTTTCCTGCAAACGTTGATATAGTTCTTGAATAGCGGCTAAATTTGTATTGTTTGTTTCGGTATTAGTATTTGTCACTATATTTTTGGAACCGTAGGATATTTGAGAATAATTATTTGACTGATTAATATCACCTGGAGAAGAATTTACTATTGCCTGTTTAGAAGATATTTTAGAGGAATCATTTAGCTGATTAATATTATCTTGAGAAGGATTTACTGTTAGCTTTTCAGAAGATGTTTTCTGTGAATAATTTGGCTGATTAATATTGCTTGGGGAAGAATTTTCTATTGGCTGTTCAGAAGACGTAGAAGTTTTAGATGTTAAAGGAGATTCTATTATACTTGTTTGGTTTTTATTCCGATTAAAAATTCTTCCACGACCACCCCATTCTAAACCAAAACTAACTTTTGTATCTTAGTAATATATAAGTAAAGTTGCAATTGCAGCAGGACCACAGGTATACCATTCTGTTTGACCTATTACTTTTTGATAGCGGAGTGTACGGTAAGGAATAGGTCTTGAAAATGTAGGTGAAGGAGAAAAAATTCCTAGCATAATACTTGCAGCGCAAAGTAAATAACTGAAATTTACTTGTCTGCTTAATGCTTTTTGAAAGTATTTAGACACTTTAAGGTTAATTGATAAAGAAGTTGGATTTTGTGATTACTTCTATATAGAAATATATTTATTTAAACTAGCCTAATATTCTTCAGTCTGAAACAAATAGCAAAAAAATATAAATAATCAGTCCAATACCCATTCCTATTAAAAATGCTTGAGGTAATGTATGCCAAATAATTTCTTTACCCTGTATAATAATTAATATATCTATTAATAGAATTAGACCAGTCGGAAATAATAAAACAAATAAAACTCCATTTGTTAAGATTGTCCAGTTTGTTTTTTTATTTTTAAGATATTGATTTTTCGTAGTATTATTTTTCCGTTTATTTAATGATAATGATAGTAAGCTAAGTCCAAATAAGCTACTTATAATTGGTGTAATAGCTATACGTATAGAAGTAGTTATATAACCCCAAAAATCTCCATTTACTGCAGGTTCATGTAAATCCGGATTCGTCAGGGTTTCCTCCAACCAATTTAAAGAACTTGGATCTTTTTGGTTGAGTGTAAAAAACAATAAATTAAAGATAATCATTGCAATAACACCTGCAAATCCTGTAAAAATCCATCTGAGCCAAAAATTATTATTCCTTCGCTTCATAAAAAATTACCTCATTTATTTAAATTAGCCGATAAAATATTTTCAGTCTGAAGCTAATAGCAAGAAAATATAAATAATAATTCCACCAACTATTCCTATTGAAAGCATTTGAGGTAATGCATTCCAAAGAAATGTTTTTCCCTGTATGATAACTGATATATATGCCAATAGAATTAGACTCGTAGGAAGAAACAAAATAAATGGAATTGCATCTTTTAAGATTGTCCAGATTGTTTTTTTATTTTTAAGATATTGATTTTCCCAAGTATTATTGTTTCGTTTATTTAATGATAATGATACTAAGCTAAGTCCAAATAAGCTACCCAGAATTGGTGTAATAGCTATACGTAAAGAAGTAGTTATATAACCCCAAAAATCTCCATCAGATGCTGGCTTTTGTAAATCAGAATTAGCAATAATTTGCTCAAACCAATTTAAGGAAGATGGCTCTTTTTGATTTAACGGGAAGCATAATAAATGAATGAACATAATTGTAATAACACCTGCAAATCCCGATAAAATCCATCTTTGATAATAATAATTATTCCTTCGCTTCATCAAAAATCACCTCTGTTATTTTTCATGGTTAGAAAAGCAGACTAGATTTTAGTCTGCTTATACATAAAAGCTTTTCCAAACTCTCTTTAATTAGATAACCATTTCTTCTAGTCTAGAATCTCTACTATCGCATAACCTGTTTTTCTAGGTTGATTCCGCCACCGGTTTAACCACAAAAGCGTTCCGGTAGTAAAACCTGAAAAAGCGCCACCCTTGAAACTTCCTACAACTGATGGATGACCGTGTAACAGGTTTTGTCACTTTGTATAGGCTACTTCCGACTCTAGTTAATTTAGTAGTTGTACTGAGTGGGTTCAAAACGCCTCCTACTGCTCCTCCAAGCATTGCTTCTGGAAGATCTTTGTGCCAAACTTCCCCTAAAGCAGTATTTAATATTGCTTGCTGTAATCCCCCTGCTCCTGCTCCAACTGCGGCAGATGTAACCCAAACTGGTAATCCTTCACCCTCTACATCCGCAAGCGCTTGCTCTTCTAATACTTCTCCCTGTGGTAACACCAATTGTGCTTCTCTAATTGATACTTTCTGCTCTGGTGTTGTTTGAGCATATGCAGAAGCGAAATTCATCGAAGAAAAACCTAGCGTAATACAAAGCAAACCAACGACTTTTGTAATTTTCATCTTAGGCTTCTGTGAAAATTTAGGCTACGTATATAATCACATTTGCCGCATAAAAAAAAATTAGGTTAAATCGTTACAATGTAAGTATTAGTATTTCTAATTAAAATTTAAACTTTAATCAAAATAGCAGACTAGTAGTATTGATATCTTGCATTCGTTTAAGCATTTTTTAGTTAAGTAAAGGATTCAATCCGACTTTCAAAACATCCTCTCAGGTTGAATATGAAATAATTGGCAATATATATTGTCGTAAACAATTAATCCCGGATGGTGCGTTAAACGAATTCAAGATAGTTGTAAAAATCAAATATAGTCGTGCGCTTAACACACCCTACAATAATAATTTTCTGAAATAAACGCCCAATCTACCAAAAATAGTATTACTCTACTTATTGAAAAGAGAAAATCACAACTACTATAAAAAGCGATGGCAGCAGAGTACGCGGATATTGATATTGCGCCATTTATCGATCACTCATTACTTCACCCAACAGCTACCCAACAACAACTGGAGCAATGGTGTGAAGAAGCAGATAAATATCATTTTGCCTCGGTTTGTGTTAGCCCTACTTGGGTACGTTTGGCAGCGGAACTTTTGCATAATAAGCAGCCGAAAGTCTGTACTGTAATCGGTTTTCCTACTGGAGCGACTACTTCCGCAGTCAAGCTGTATGAGGCACAAGAAGCAGTAGAAAATGGTGCAACAGAATTAGATTTGGTAATAAATCTGGGTTGGTTGAAAGCTGGTAAAACTGAAGAAATTCATCGCGAAATTTCTGCGATTTGCGAAGAAACCGGGCAAACAGTCAAAGTTATTTTGGAAACTACTTTATTAACTGATACTGAGAAAAAACTCGCTGCTGAAGTATCAATGGATGCAGGTGCGGTGTTTCTGAAAACTAGTACTGGTTGGAATGGTGGTGCAACAGTAGCAGATGTAAAGCTTTTAAAAGAAGTAGCGAAAGACAGAGTCGAGATTAAAGCTTCTGGAGGGATTCGCACTGTTGAGCAAGCTTTAGAATTAATCTTAGCTGGTGCTACTAGGTTAGGTACTTCTAGAGGTGTGGATTTACTTCGTCAACGGGAAGAAGGGTTAAAGATTAGGAGTTAGGAGTTAGTAGTTAGGAGTTAAAAATTTTAGATTGGGAGTTAGCGATTAAAAGTTAACAATTGTCTTCCCTCATCTTCCTCTCTTCCCCCTCTTTCCAGTCTACCCCTCTTCCCCCTCCCATCACTAACAACTAACAACTATCAACTAACCACTAACAACTAACCACTATCAACTAACCACTATCAACTAACCAATATCAACTAACAACTATCAACTAACCAATATCAACTAACAACTATCAACTAACCACTATCAACTAACAACTAACAACTATCAACTAACCACTATCAACTAACCACTAACCACTAACCACTAACAACTAACCATTAATGAGTAGAACCTACAAAGCGACTGGAATTAATTTGAAAGCTCAAGCATTTGGGGAATCCGATAGAATAGTTACAATTTTGACAAGAGAATTTGGATTGATTCGAGCTACCG
>JBCBPQ010000081.1:0-26317 GCA_039820645.1 Cyanobacteria bacterium J06633_8
AGTAATGAGTAATGAGTAATGAGTAATGAGTAATGAGTAATGAGTAATGAGTAATGAGTAATGAGTAATGAGTAATGAGTAATGAGTAATGAGTTAGGAGTTGATAACTGATAACTGCAATGACTCGCCTTTGGATGCTACATGTTTGGCGCTGAAGCGCAACTACGAACCTTTCCTTTTTTTAATCTGTAAGTTGCAACGCTACCGCTACCGGCTATCAAAGCAAAGACTGAGGGAATGAAGGGAATCCAACCACCTTGAATTAATATGCTGTAGCAAAGAGAATATAATACAACTTGGGTTAAACCTAAAGTTAATGCTAATTGTAATGATGATTTACAGCGCCAAGCTAGCATTCCTCCAACTATTGCCCAACAGTAAATCCATAATGCTTCAGTCCATTTTGACCATACCCATAATAACGGTCTATTATCAAGGGCTGCGCTAATTATTTGACTGACCATATGTGCGTGTATCACTACGCCCGGTGTTCGTTGTTGTGGGGATTTCAAGCTATAAGGTGTTGACCAATAATTATTAAAGCTTTCGGCGGTGGTACCAATTATGACAATTTTATCTTTGACTAAATCCGGTGTAAGTTGATCTGCAAACACGTCTTGAAGGGTAATTCGCGTTGCTATTTCGGGGGTGGAGCGCCAATTTAGCATTACTTGATAACCAAGACTATCAATATTGCTATAGCTGCCGCTGTTGCTTTCTAAATATGGCAGTACAAGTTTATTGTTTGATTTATTCTGCGATGGGGTTGTTTCTGGATTTAATTCCAGGTGGATATTTTCTTGGGCTAAGTAACCTGCTGCAAGTTGAAAGCTAAAGGATTTATCGGTATTGCAAGGTTGAGCGGGAGCCATTGCTAATAAATGACGACGGAGGATAGCATCCGAATCTTCTACAATATCTGTAAACCCCAAGCTTTCCTGAGAAAGTTCTGGAGGTGGCGGTACCCCAGGATTTTCGTCTCCTTCGCTGGCTTGACAAACTCCAATAAATTTGGAACTCGTTTGCATCCATTTACTTAAATTTTCATATTCAGATTTTATAGGGCTATCTCGATAAATATTTAAACCTATAATCCGGGGGTTGTATTTTTCTAATTTATTTATCAATTCTGCTAATGCAGTATCTGAAATTGAGGCAGCACCTCTTTCTTCTGGATTCTGTGCCTGTACATCTGCTTCAGTAATTTCAACAATTAAAATGCGATTATCTTTACCTTCATAGGGACGCGATCTCATCATACTATCAAAGGCTATTAATTCCCAGGTTTCTAATATTCCCAGACTTCGCGCTGCCATAATGGCCGTAGCGAAGGCGAAGCTCGCGGCAAAGATTGCTGGTATAATTTTACGGGTATTTAATGGGGAAGAAGTATTTAATTTGTGGGAATTTTGAGTGGAATTTGACCAAACTAAAGGCGCTTCGGTGGGATTTTGACAAATTACTGGCAACCAACTTGCACAGGGAAATTCGGCTTCTAAACCTTGCAGTTTATCCCCGGCTTCGCGCACTGCTAAGTTAAATGATTTGGATTCGGAAAAAGATGATAAGAAAAATTGTAAAAATCTTTGAGCGACTAAATCCGGTACGGGTTCGCGCATGACAATCATTTGCGGTATCTGCAATGAAGCTAATTGCGTGGCTAACCCCAAACCATCACAGGAATTAAAAATTGCTAAGCGCAATCCCCGCGATATCGCCGCTCTCAAACTGTTTTTTAATTGCTCGATTGTTAAACTATCTTGGGGGTTAAGATAAATTTGCCCGGTTTCTCCATTTTCTTGAGTCGAACTATGTCCGGCAAAAAATAGTATATCCCATCCTCTTCGATCCCAAAGCATTAAATCTAATTCTTGACGCTGGGCTTCTATCAAAAAAACTGTTTCTGCGCCAGGTAAATTTTCTAAGATGATTTTATCTTTTTGAATATCAATATTTTTGCTACTGCCTAATATTGCTAAAATTCTAATTTTATCTCTATCAGGTTTGCGGATACAGTCTAATTTTTCAAAATCCGGTTTACTCAAACATAAAACAGCTTTGGGATAATCATCAAAAAAGTCCCATAAATTCCAAGGTAATCGCCGTACTTCATCCAAATCTGTTTGGATAATTACCTCTATTTCTTCGCTAGAGTTTAATTTGGTGCGTAATTTCTGCTCTAAATCAACGAAAGTCGGATTATTAAGCCAAGTATTGATGCGATTTTTTAAGTCATCGCATAAATTGCTGAATTCAACAGATGAGATATTAGTGACATCTTCTGACTCGATTTCGATTTCCACATCGGAATCAAATTCCTGTCGCCAAGTCAAATCGGGAATTAAAGAATCGTAAAGCAAATTATAGAGAATTTGCCAGCGACGATAAAGTAAAGTAAGTTCGGGTGCTGCTGGTAAACTTCCGGTAAACTGAACTGAGAAAAGATTAACTTCTGCTTCGCGCTCGTATACTTGAGCGATAGCACCAGCAAATCCCTCTTGTAAGCTACCTTTACCCAGATTTAACACTACTAACTTACTCATATCTCCGAATCGCTAAATCCTTCGAGTACAAAGTTTTCTTTTATCTTGACATCTTTGCGAGCCACTTGAATACTGAAGTATTTACCCAAGGGTAGTTTGAATCTTTTTAACTGAATATAGTTGTCGTAGCTTCTGGATTTTACTGACTGTAAAGTAGTTCCCGATTCGGAAAGTAAAGCTAGCTGCACGCTGTCTGGTAAATAAGCTTCTCCAGAAGCAGGATAGAGTTGTACTCGGATGCCAACTTTGTTATCAATTTGCGGTGATAAGCCAATTAATAAAGCGACGGAATTACTTTCTAGCTGCATTCCTAAATCTATGAGTTTGGCACCTTTGACACAAACTTCGTTTAAAACAGAATCGCTTCTAAATTGGAATGCTGTTGTATTTGTCAAATTCAACAAATCATCTACAGAGCAGAAACCACCGTTAAAAACATTGTCAAACCACGAACTCAATTCGAGTACTATTTCTGATGTGTTATCCATGAGATTAACTATTCTCTGGTTATACAAAGTTTTTCTATATTTCTCGGATGCTAAGATAGCTCCCCATTGTGCAAAGCTCAGATGCAAGCGAGGAGAATAAACAGTTGGCTGGCTCAACTGCTTGATAAATTGTTTTGCTTGAGACTCCGATAAAGTTGGTAAAAATTGAACTTGGGTTTTTTTGAGAGTACAGAGCTTCTGGGCAACCCACATAATATTGATATCGGCAATTAAATCATCGTAGTTGACATAATAATTTCTATCAATTGAATCGTATTGTGCTTTTTGACGAAGTTGTTGGTGGCTAACAAAACCCGATACTCTTAACCAACTTTGTTCCAGATTTAACTGTACTGCTAAATAATAATTGGCAGCCCAATTAGGAATATCAACCCATTCTTGAGGAATGGGAAACTCACGGGAATCACTTTGCTCGGTTGGAACTAAAACCAATCGAACTTGAGTCAAATTTAAATCAATACCATTCACAAATTGCCATCGTTTATCTATATCTGGAGATGGCGCGGGTATGTGAAATTTTTCGAGTAAATCTGGTTCATCTTGCAACCATTTTACGAAAACATTTAAACACAAACGATTTATAAAAGCTCTGTGACTGGCAACATCAGTTTGATAGTTATTTTTTGCAGTTTGCTTTAGGGCTGCCTCTTTTTCTATAGATGAAAATTCTATCCATAAATTATCGGGATGAATTTCTATCAAATCATCAAATTTCAACATTTTAAAGTACCATTACCTTTAACATTATATTTTTTTTAACTGTATCCATTTATTTACTACATCAACTATCTTATAGTTAACTACAGACAGAGCATCTTTTTTTAAATACATAGTCGTTTCTATATGCTCCTTGAAGGTTTCTAGTAATTTAGAATTTACTGGTTGCGAATCATTGTTTATTTCTAACTCATCTGCTTGTAATTCACCTAGCAATATATTTTTGCGATTTAAACTACTTAATCTATTATTTTTTTGTTCATCATAACTAAATTTTTTCCAAATTTCATTTAATATCGAGAATAATATTTTTTGGCAGTATTGCTGCAAACAATTGTCTAAATCTGATTTAATTCTCTCGATATCTTTTTCATCAGTAAGAGATATTTCTGGATTAGTTTGATTCCATTGTAAGGCAAATTCCTCTAACATTTTTCTGTTGTACTTTTTCAAATAACGAGCTACTTGATATTGCTTTTGTAACTCAGGGTATTTGTATTTTAATAAATTTGCTATTTCAGTTTGAGTTAAGTTTAATCCTTGCCATAAATTAAATAGTATTTTATATATCTCCGGCATATTATTATATAAATTTTCAATAATATTTTCTATTTGCCGACATTCTTCTTGGTTTATCATTACATCCCATGCAGAAAGTCTAGAGTCTGGGATAGCATAATAATTTTCCTCAAAATACAAATATTGCTTATGACGATAATTTTTAGCGGCTCTTATGCAAGTTGAAAGCATTTCTATAATTTCGATATCCGTTGCCAGCGGATTAGCAAGATGAAGTTGATTGCATCGTTGATTGTAATAATTAGCAATTGCTAGCAATTCTGTTTGTGAAGGGCTGCGCTTGCGACTGTTTAAATTATTGACTGTTATTTGGAAAGTTTCACAAAAACACTGCCAAACTAAACGATAAGATACAATTTTTTGGGCAGAAAAACTTTGAGCCTGCAAAGCTTCAGTTAATTCCCGAGCGTTTAAATCCTTCAACAACCCGTAATTAGAAAACCTTGTTCTCCTCGCTTCTAAATCTTGTCGATAAATTTGATTGCGGATAAATCTTTTGAAAGCAGTTATTGCATATGCTTCTATATTTATTTGATGGCGTTCAAAGTTAAAACTCTTAAATAACTTACCAGGTGAACTTGCCGCAATGTTAGCGATTTGAAAATATTCTTCTACAGAATATTTATATTGAATATATTTAAATTCGCTATGTATATCTTTTGCCGCTTTAAAGCAAGCTTCTTGTAGATATGCCGAAAAATGCTTTTTGGCTGTGGAAAAACTAGATTGTGAATTAACTTTAACTAAATTTTGATTATCGGTAGCAGATTGAAATAACAACGTCTTTAAAAAATATTGTGCCCAAAAACTTTCCTTCGCTTCTGGATCTGCTTTTACTTTTGATTGTATATTTTTCTCTAGTTTTGCATCAACCTTCCAATGTAATCTAATTTGATTATTTTCTCCTGTAAAACAGATAAAGCTAGAAAATTTATCTATTATATTTTTACGTTTTTTTACAAGCATGTGTTTTTCCAAAAACATAAAAATTTGCTACATATAGTTTTTAATACTTAGCATGCACGTTACTTTTGATACTAATAAATTTAGATTTTGTTCGTATTCATAAAAGTTAATAACTGCCATCTTGTGTTTAGCATATTTATATGAATTGGCGAACTGAACCCCTAAAAATATCAATATTATATATTTATGGGTACTCCTATAAGGTGATTATGCAGTTTTGAGAGATTTTTTTTACCAAGCAATTAAACTAAAGCTGAAATATCTATTCTTCGTTTCTACTGCTAATCCTAGAAACCGAAGCCAAAGCATGCATTTTTAGGCGGTGTAGGCATACTTCCTTCCCGGTGGAAGAGATTGAGGGAGAGAGTGAGGGAGGAAAAATTTGTTATAGGTAATCGCCAGGAGCGTAACGGGGGTAAATTAAAAAATAGACTACAGCTTGCCTTTAGTTGACTTCGATGATAAAGGTAATAATGCTCAAGATGAAGGGTTTTACCAGTTAACAGTTACCAGTTAACAGTTAACAGTTAACAGTTAGCAGTGAGCAGTTAGCAGTTAGCAGTTAGCAGTGAGCAGTTAACAGTTAGCAGTTATCAATGTCCCATGCCCCATGCCCAATGCCCAATTCCCAATTACCTTTAAATATATGTCAATTAATTTTAGTCGTCGCAAATTTATTTGGTACAGTTCAGCGGTTGTTGGTACTAGTTTACTACTAAAAGCTTGTAGCAATAACCAAACTTCCACATCTACAGCTAAAGATGGTGAAGAAGCTTTTAAGGTTGCCATCGCGCTGCCGGGAGTGATTACTGATAAGACTTGGAATCAGTCTGGTTATGAGGGGGTGCAATTAGTAAGGCAAAAATTTGGTGCGAAAACTGCTTTTCTAGAACAAATTCCCCAGTCGGAACAAACGGAAGTTTTAACCGATTTTGCTCGTAAGAAATATGATGTTATATTTGCCCACGGCGGACAATTTGATGCAGCAATTCAGCAGGTAGCACCAAGATTCCCTGATTCGTTTTTTATTGCTGTTAATGGTGCGCTGAAAGGAGATAATATTGCAGCTTTACGGATTAATCATCAGCAAGCTAGTTATCTGTGTGGAATTATCGCCGCTTCTATGACAAAATCTAATCAAATTGCTTATATTGCCGGACAAAAATTTGCTGCAACCGAGGAAGAATTGCGCGGTTTAGAGTTAGGAGCCAAGTCAGTTAATCCTAATATCAAAATTACTTCGACTTTTACCGGAGATTGGAACGATGTTGCGAAAGCAAAAGAAGCAACTCTAGCATTAATTTCTACTGGTGCCGATGTCGTTTTTCAATGGTTAGATACTGCCTCAGCCGCCGTATTGCAAACTGCTGCGGACAAAGGTGTTTATGCTTTTGGCAATACAAAAGACCAATTAGAAATAGCACCGAAAGCAGTATTAACTAGTGCTGTCAAAAGAATGGATTTAGCAATAGCTTATATCGCAGAATTGGCACAAAATAAACAATTAAAAGGCGATATTTACAAAATTGGTTTAGAAAATTCAGATATTCTCAGTTTAGGAAAATTTGGTGATATGGTACCGGAAGATATTCAAAAAAAGGTAATGGATGCAAAACAGGGAATATTAAATAATCAAATCAAAATTGGTTAAATAAGGTTAGAGGTTAGAGGTTAGAGGTATTAAATTCTCTCGTAACAAATGGGAATAATATCCTATGTGTTTACGTGAGTTAGGCATAAAAAGTATGTGTAAAAAAAACTCTGCGTCTCGAGGCTGTAACTCCGCGTAACTTTGCGTTAAAAAAATCAGCAGCATCCGGTTTTTTGAAAAAACCCGGTTTCTCCAATCTCAGAAATGATTTAGGAATGCTATAGCACAGAGGGATTGAGATTGAGGTTAAAATAATTTTGAATTATAAATAATAAAATGTCATTTTTACGTTTAGAAAATATTAGAAAGTGTTTTGGCTCTTTTGTTGCTAACGATAAGATCAGCTTTGAAATAGAACCTGGTAAAATTCACGCTATCTTAGGAGAAAATGGTGCTGGTAAAAGCACTTTAATGAATATTATTAGCGGTATTTATCAACCAGATAGCGGTGAAATTTATTTACAGGATAAACCCGTCAAAATTACATCCGCAAATACAGCCATAAAACTTGGTATTGGTACGATTTATCAACATTTTATGCTCGTACCGCAATTAAGTGTCACAGAAAATATTATTCTCGGGATTGATAAAAATTTACGATTAAATCTTAAACAAAAACACCAGATAATCGGGGATTTATCCAACTCTTATGGATTAGAGATTAATCCTAAAACAAAAGTTGAAGATTTACCAGTCGGAACCCAACAAAGAGTAGAAATTCTCAAAATACTTTACCGTCAAGCTAAATTATTGATTCTTGATGAACCAACCGCAGTTTTAACCCCCTTAGAAATTAAATCCTTAATTAAAATTCTGCGTCAACTGGCTGCTGCTGGTAATACGATTATTTTTATCAGCCATAAACTAGAAGAAGTAATGAGTCTTTGCCATACAGTCACCGTATTGCAAAAAGGGAAAGTCATAGCTAATAGAAAAATTTCAGAAACTACCCCTTCCGAATTAGCTGCATTAATGGTTGGTAGAGAAATTGATTTTCAACTAAATAAATCCCCCATGACTCCTGGAAAAGTAGTTTTATCGGTAAATAATTTGCAAGTCGCCGACGATAGAGGTTTACTGGCTGTAAATAATATATCTTTTCAACTGCAAGAAGGGGAAATTTTAGGAATTGCTGGGGTAGATGGAAACGGGCAGCGAGAATTAGCCGATGCTTTAGCAAAAATCCGCAATATCAAAGCAGGGGAAATTAAATTTCATCAAAATTCTAATACAGCTTACATTCCCGAAGACAGGCAAAAAATGGGTTTGATATTACAGTTTAATATTGCTCAAAACTTGATTTTAAAAGCTTTTAGAAAATTACCATTATGTCGTCACTTTTTATTACAACCCCAAGCAATCCAGAATAGGGCAATTTCTGCAATTGAACAATTCGATATTCGGGGTGCGGAGGTTGATATAAAAGTAAGTCAGCTTTCCGGAGGCAATCAACAAAAGGTAGTTTTAGCAAGAGAATTAGCCGATAACCCCGTATTAATTGTAGCCATGCACCCTACCAGGGGTTTAGATGTCGGAGCCACCGAAACAGTACAGCAGCGGTTATTACAAGAAAAAACAAGAGGAGCCGCCATTGTATATATTTCAACTGAATTAAAAGAAGTCATGGCAATTAGCGATCGCATTGCAGTAATGTATGGTGGTGAATTTGTTGGTGTATTAGATGCCCAGACAGCAACATTGGAAGAAGTTGGTTTGTTGATGGGAGGGGGAGACTAATAGTTGAATAAGCCTACATTGCGAGTTGAGAAAGAGAAGTAGCAAGTAGCAAGTAGCCCTTCGGGTTCAACAGTTTGCTTATGCCGGGGAACCCGTCCACCGCAACTGTTTCACGACTAGCGAAAAAAATTACCGGGGAAGGTAGTGAAGGAATTATTATGGGAAAGGTAAATAATTATTGTTATCTGCTAAGTACCTAAGCAAAATTAATTGTATATTGTCATTGCGAGGAACGAAGCAATCGCAGGGTGTTGAATATTTTAGAATGTTAAATTAATTTTGCACGACTACTTAGCAGATAACAATCCCGGATATTAGGAGACTGTTCGATGACGGGGACTATTGCTGAAAAACAACTGTCGAGAATAGTTTTAAAAGGTTTCAAGTCTATCGTCGAATGCGATATTGAACTCTACAAGATAAATGTTTTAATTGGTGCTAATGGAGCGGGAAAATCCAATTTTATCGGATTTTTTCGGATGATGCAGCAGTTACTTGAAGAAAATCTACAAGTTTTTGTTAGCCGTCAGGGTAGCCCAGATACACTATTGCACTTTGGACGAAAAACAACGGAACAGTTAGAATTTAAACTATATTTTGGTGATAACGGTTATTTTGCAGCATTAGAAGCAACTCAAGATAATCGCTTAATGTTTATCAAAGAGTTTTTTTGGTGGAATTTAGCGGCAGAATATGAACTAGGAAAAGGTCATTTTGAGACAAAGGCTTTTTCTGTTACTGGAACAACAATTCATGTGCCTATTTTGTCCGCTATGCAAGGATGGCGAGTTTATCATTTTGATGACACTAGCGATACTGCTTATGTAAAACAGCGTCACGGTATTAATGATAATAATTATCTGCGTCCTGATGCACGAAATCTTGCTGCTTTCCTTTATTTACTGCGCGAGAATTACTCATCATCTTATCAGAAAATAGTCAAAACTATTCGACTTGTTGCGCCGTTTTTTGGGGACTTTTACCTGCGTCCATCACCACAAAATAACGACTTTATAGAATTAGAATGGTTCGAGCGGGGACAGGATATTCCTTTCAAAGCACATTTGCTTTCCGATGGTACGTTGCGTTTTATATGTCTGACAACGGTTTTTTTACAGCCAGAAGATTTCCAACCGGAGACAATATTAGTTGATGAGCCAGAACTTGGTCTTCATCCCTATGCTATTACGGTTTTGGCTTCTTTGATAAGGACTGTTTCTAAACAGGTGATTGTTTCTACCCAGTCAGTGGAATTACTCAACGAATTTGATGCTTCAGATGTAATTGTTGTTGACCGTAATCACGGATGTTCTTCACTTCGTAGATTAGAATCGCAGGAGTTAGAAACATGGCTTGAAGATTATAGTTTAGGAGAGCTTTGGAAGAAAAACCTTATCGGGGGTAGACCTTCAAAATGATTCGAGTTCACGTTTTTGTTGAAGGACAAACCGAAGAAACTTTTGTCAGAGAACTACTCTACGAATATTTTATAGATAAAAATATATACCTCAACCCGATTTTAGTAAGAACTAGTAAAACTGCAAAAGGTGGTGTAGTAAGTTACGCAAAAATCAAACCCCAAATCAATCGTAAATGTCTTGAAGATGTAAAAGCATTTGTGACCACAATGTTTGATATGTACGCTTTACCTAAAGATTTTCCCGGAAGCAGTTCGCTACCACAAATCAACGCTCCTTTACAAAAAGCAGAATATTTAGAAAGGGAAATGGGTAAAGATATCGGACACAAAAATTTTATCCCAAATCTACTGGTTCACGAATTTGAAGGTTTGTTGTACAGCAATCCACAAGCTTTTGCTGAGTGGTTTGATGAAAGTGCGGTAAGTATTTTGCAAGCCGAACGTAATGCTTTTTCTTCACCCGAACATATTAACGATAGTCCTGTAACAGCACCATCAAAAAGAATTCTTAATAGTTGTAAGGGATACGATAAACCGCTGTATGGTTCGCTACTTGCTATTGATATCGGGTTAGACAAAATACGTCTGGAATGTCAGCATTTCAATCAGTGGTTGCTGCGGCTTGAAAGTATCTCGACAGCGAGTCGTCTTTAGACGACTTTATATATTAGCCTGGGAATTTATTCCAAGGCGGTTGTTGAAAATGATGCAAGAATAAAAAAATGACCTCTCGAACAAAAACTAACCCCAATCAATCCTTACTAGCAATCTTCTCACCAATAATTGCCATTGCATCGGCTTTAATAGTTGGTGCAATTCTGATTCTAATTGCTGGTGCAAATCCCATCGCAGCATATACCGCGCTTTTCCAAGAATCGCTGTTTGATTATTTCGGGTTTGGCAATACTTTAACTAGGATGACTCCTTTATTATTTACCAGTTTGGGAGTATTAATAGCCTTAAAAACCGGACAATTTAATATTGGTGGGGAAGGACAAATTTATCTCGGTGCTTTGGGAAGTACTTTGGTAGGTTTATACATCAAAGTACCAGCATTTATTCATATACCTTTGGGATTATTGGTAGGATTTTTATTTGGTGCGGTTTGGGGTTGGATTCCGGGTTATTTAAAAGCAATTCGCGGTGTAAATGAAGTAATTACAACTTTGTTGCTTAATTATATTGCGATAAATTTAATTAGTTATTTAGTGCAGAATCCCCTGAAAGCAGAAAATGCCCCCAGCCCCTATTCAGAATTGATTGCAAAATCTACTCAACTGCCAATATTACCTGGAGGGTTAGCCCATAGCGGTATTATCCTAGCTTTGTTAATAGCGGCAATTTTATGGATATTATTGCAACGCACTCCTTTTGGTTATCAGATTACAGCAGTGGGATTTAACCCAATAGCTTCTGCTTATGCTGGAATTTCCGTAAAAAATACCGTTATTTTAGTAATGGCTTTGGCGGGAGGATTGGCTGGTTTAGCTGGTAGTTGTGAAGTCATGGGGTTAAAATATCGGTTATTTGAAGAAGTTTCACCCGGTTACGGATTTGATGCGATCGCCATAGCGTTTCTCAGTCGTGGTAACCTGTTGGGTGTGGTTTTAGCTTCCTTATTTTTCGCAGCATTGCGGAGTGGTGCCAATGTGATGCAGCGTAGTGCAGGAGTACCGGTAACGGTAGTGTTGGCAATTCAAGGATTAACGGTATTGTTTATTGCCATTGGTTTAGCATTAGAATCGAAAGAATTGGGTAATGGGTAATGGGTAATGGGTAATAGGGCATGGGGCATTGGGCATTGGGCATAGGGCATTGGAGATTAGAAGTTGGTAATGGGAATGGGAAGATAAGAATTATATTAGTATTCGTAGTGGGAGCATCTTGCTCCCTTTCAATTTTCTAAACTAAAAAAACCCAATTACCAATTACCAATTACCAATTACCAATTACCAATTCCCAATGCCCAATCCCCAATTCCCAATATCAGATTACCTAGCATCCAGCATCCGTTTAGCTGTTCCTTTGGCGTTTGCGGCTTTGGGTGGAATGTATTCGGAGCGTGGGGGTGTATTAAATATTGCTTTGGAAGGAATGTTGTTGACTGGGGCTTTTTCCAGCGCAGTGGCTGCTTTTTACACTGGTAATCCTTGGCTGGGTATGTTGACTGCTGTTGTTGCTGGGGGAATGGTAGGTTTACTTCATGCTTTTTTATGCGTGAGTTTGGGAGTTAATCAGTTGGTGTCTGGATTGGCAATTAATTTGGTAGCCGGTGGATTAACATCATTTTTTTCGCGGTTGGTGTTTGATGGTGGCAGCACTCAAAGATTAGCGGGAATTGAAGTAATTAGTATTCCCACGCTGGCAACTATACCGGTTATCGGCATCTTGTTTCAACAAGATATTTTTGTATATTTATTGATAATTTTAATTGCTTTTAGTACATATTTTTTGTTTCATACCAGCCCCGGTTTGAGTTTACGCGCCATCGGAGAATATCCCCAAGCTGCCGATACTGCGGGAATTTCAGTTTTTAAGGTACGTTATTTGGCAGTAATAGCAAGTGGTTGTCTTGCTAGTTTGGGAGGAGCTTATTTGAGTTTGGTACAGATAAAATATTTTGCTGAAGGAATGACATCAGGAAAAGGTTTTATTGCTATAGCTGCTTTAATTTTCGGTAGATGGCATCCTATAGGTACTAGTTTCGCAAGTTTATTATTTGGTGCAACTGAAGCTTTACAGTTACGAATACAGGCTTTAGGAGTGAACGTACCATATCAATTTTTAATTATGCTTCCCTACGTAGTTGCATTACTAGCTCTAATTGGCTTAGTCAGAAAATCCTCACCCCCCGCAGCTTTAGGAACTTATTATAAAAAGTAGGGATTGGGGATTGGGAATGGGTAATTGGGCATTGGGCATTGGGCATTGGATTTCCCTAACCACGCCGGAAACTTTCATTTCTCGATAGACTAATCAAACGAACTAATAAAATTCAGATGTTATAACGGTAAAGATAAATCATCATTATTTTTACCATTAAATACGTGTATACATTTACAAAAAAGCTTCTGAAAATCTGAATTATTATCTAACCCATTTAGACATCAGAATTTTTACTGAATATAACTCAAATAAAGCACTTTGCAGCTAAATGAGTACCTTCCTCATATCATAAAACTTTTGTGGAGATGAGTATTTCTACCCGTGTCCAGGATATATATTACTAAAATTTTGCCTTTTTTCTAAGTTCTATCAATATCAAAAGTGTTTTTAAATCGATAAATATTCTAGGAATAATCATGCTATGTGGAACTTATTAAAAAACAAAGTTTGGCAGTGGAGTAGTGTATTAATCGCCGCTCCTAGCGTGACTTTACTTGTGATGTTGGTGCGTTTGACTGGACTTTTACAAATGTTGGAATTAGCAGCATACGACCAACTTTTTATATTGCGAAATTCTGAAAAAAAAGATGAGCGTATTGTTATTGTAGAAATTGACGAAGAAGCGATAAGACAATTAGAATACCCAATTCCTGATGATAAGCTAGCTCAAATTTTACAGAAAATAAAGCAACATCAACCCCGTGCTATTGGACTGGATTTATACCGAGATAAACCAGTTGGTAAAGGTTATGATTCCTTAGTTAAAGTGTTTGAATCTACACCAAATTTGGTAGGAGTACAAAAAGTAGCTGTAAGTATTGATAGTGCCTCAGTTAATCCACCCCCAGTATTAAAAAAACTCGATAGAGTCGGAGCAAATGATTTTCCTTTAGATGCTGATGGTAAAATCCGTCGCGGTTTGTTTTACTTAGCAGATAAAGATGGCAACCAAATATTTAGTTTTTCATTTAAACTTGCTTATCTTTATTTGAATGCTATGAATATCTACGTTGGATTAGCTCCCCCGGATAATCAATTAATTCAAGTTGGTAAAGTTGTATTTACACCTTTTGCAAGCAATGATGGTGGTTATGTTCGCACTCCAGATCAAGGTTATCAGGTTTTATTAAACTATCGCGGCGATATAGAAAAATATCAGACTGTATCTGTAATAGATGTTTTAGAAAATCGGGTTTCTAAAGACTTGATGAAAAATCGTATTGTGCTTATCGGTGCGACTGCATCAAGTTTAAAAGATTTATTTTATACACCATTTAGTGCCAATTTGTTTACGAATATTCGCCGAATGGCAGGAGTTACTATTCATGCTAATGCCATTAGTCAAATATTAGATGCCGAATTGAGCAATCGCCCTTTAATCAAAACCTGGAACGAGCAGTTTGAATGGTTATGGACTTTTAGCTGGTCGTTACTTGGAGCTATTTTAATATGGCTATTGCGTTCGAGCAAGGGCAAGATATTACCTCCTGCAAGTCTTGTGTTGGCAGCCTCTTGTTTGCTTAGTATTAGTTATCTGGCTTTCTTTCATGGTTGGTGGATTCCCATTGTACCCCCGATACTGGGATTGTTCGGTTCTGCTACTGGTGTAACGGCTTTTCAGGCTCAAAACGCTAGCAAGATTCGTAAAACTTTTGGGCGCTATTTGAATGATGAAGTTGTTGCCAACTTGCTCGAAAGTCCTGAAGGTTTAAAATTAGGAGGGCAGCGTCGTAATATTACAATTTTTACTTCTGATTTACGTGGTTTCACTGCAACTTCGGAACGATTACCAGCGGAAGAAGTAATTAAAATTATCAATCTGTATTTGGGATATATGGCGGATGTGATTACCGAATACCAAGGGACAATTGATGAATTTATGGGAGATGGAATTTTGGTACTTTTTGGGGCACCGACAGCCAGGGAAGATGATGCCACCAGGGCAATTGCTTGTGCTGTGGCGATGCAGCAAGCAATGGAACCAGTCAATCAAAAAATGAAAGAAATGGGATTGCCTAAATTAGAAATGGGCATTGGTATAAATACTGGGGAAGTTGTAGTCGGGAATATCGGTTCGGAGAAGCGTACTAAGTATGGAGTTGTTGGCAAACAGGTTAATTTAACTTATCGGATTGAATCTTATACCGTCGGCGGACAAATCTTTATTTCCGAATCGACTTTAAAAGCTGCCGAACCGATTGTCAAAATTATCGGAGAGCGGGAAGTTAAGCCAAAAGGAGTGCAGCAACCGATAACCATTTATGAAGTTGGCGGTATTGCTGGGGATTACAATCTTTATTTAAAGCAAGAAGAAGAAGTATTTTTTAGTTTATCGCAACCAATTATGTTTGAGTATGCTGTTTTAGATGGCAAAGATATTAGCAATACTCTTCAAGTCGCACAACTTGTTCAACTTTCCGAAAATGCCGCACAAGTCTACATTCAGGTAAATTTAGATGAAGTAATTTCGATTCCCCAGGTGTTAACCAATATGAAAATGAATTTATTAGTATCTATTTTTGATGCAGAAAAAAGTGGAGACATTTACGCCAAAGTCTTGGAAAAACCAGCACCATCAAACAATAGTTTTTACATTCGTTTTACTAATAAACCACCGGAAGTAGAATCATATCTCGATTCAATCTATAAGTCCATGAAAGAGGATAAATAGGGGGTTCGTAGTTGCGCTTCAGCGCCAACGGTTGGCGCTGAAGCGCAACTACGAACGAACCTTTTGTCAACTCATCAAAAATAACGGGACTACTACTGTGGCAGATTAATTTTGATGGTTTTGTGTAGTGCGAGTCGGAAAGCTCGTTGCTACAAGGGTGCCTGTCTCGGGCACCCTACAAGTCTATATGCTGCTTGATTCTTCTGGAGTCAGATGTACTTCTGATTCTCCATGTCCTTCTGTCGGTTCTTTGAGGAAAAAGGCACAAAGACTAGCCACAATCAGAGCTACTACTCCTAACATTTGGAAAAAGAATTTATCTCCTCCTCCTCCTGCTGGAAGCAAACTGTAGATAGTTAGATATGCCACTGCTCCAACATTTCCGTAAGCACCAACATAACCTGCAATTTGACCAGTAACGCGATGTTTTACCAAAGGAACAATAGCGTAAGTCGCACCTTCAGTTGCCATGACAAAGAAAGAGGCAAACATGGTCATAAGCACGATTATGGGGAGAGCTATTTTACCCAAACTGCTAAAGATTAAATAACCAACTCCCGTACCAGCCAGCGTTATAGCTAGCGTCCATTTACGGCTACCAATTTTGTCAGACAACAAACCACCACCAGGACGAGCCAGCAGGTTCATAAAGGCATAGCTTCCTGCAATTGCCCCCGCTAAGGCTGTAGCTAAACCAAAGGTCGTTTCAAAGAAGGCTGGCAGCATGGAAACTACTGCTAATTCCGAACCGAAACTAGCGATGTAAGCCAGTTCTAAAAGAGCAACTTGAGAAAACTGATAGCGGTCTGCTGCTGGGTAGCGTTTCGCGCCTGCCATTAAATCTTTATTAGCTTTAAAGATATTGAATGTCTGAAACAGATATAAAGCTACCAAAGCAGCAAATATCAGATACATCGTACCTGTTCCGAACAGCCCTACTTTTTGCAAACGCCAAGCAATGACACCTAAAATTCCTACTAAAGGCACGTTCATCACTAGCAAAAACCAGAAATCTTTTTGACTAGTTACCTCTAATCCAGCACTGCTTTCAGGACGCTGGTAAACCTTACCAGGAGGTGTATCTTGGACGTTGAAGAAATAAAATACTCCATATAGTGCAGCCAAAATACCCGTAGAAGCGATCGCCAGTCTCCAGTTAAGTTGGCTCGCAGTCAAACCAGCGGTTATCGTAGCAATAGTCGGCAGAGTAAATGCTGATGCAGCCGAACCAAAGTTACCCCAGCCACCATATATACCCTCGGCTAATCCGATTTCTTCAGAATTAAACCACTCTGCAACCATACGAATTCCAATCACAAACCCGCAACCAACAATACTCAAAGCTAAACGGCTAATTACCAATTGAGTAAAGTTCTGGGCTAGTGCAAAGGTAATACAAGGTATAGCTGCATATATCAGCAAGCAAGAATAGGTAATCCGGGGACCGAGTCGGTCGAGAAGCATCCCTATAATAATCCGTGCGGGAACAGTAAGAGCAACATTACAAATAGCAATGGTTCTAATTTGTGCAGGCTCTAAACCAAATTCCGTCTTTATCGCTGTCGCAAAAGGAGCAAAATTAAACCAGACTACAAAGCTTAAGAAAAAAGCAAACCAAGTCAAGTGTAAAATGCGATAGCGACCTCTAAAGGATAAAATTCCAGACATAGACAACTACTACTATAAAGGTTATGAACTGCTGACACTAATTCTGTTTAAGGTTATTCAACCTGATGTAAATAATATTACGAGGCGAGCTAGATACTTTGTAACAAAATTTACTAGATTCGTATTTTTAGCTGTTTTAAATGATTTTTTTGAATATTATCGATGCAAAAAAAGGATTTAAGGAATATTTAAATAATAAATTTATTTTTGGTACAAGAATCTTAATAATAGTGCGGCTTGTGCTGTAGGGATGCCGCAAGCAATGTAACCAGTTACGAGATGGAACCTAAAAAAATCACTGAAATGGATTGCCTTAACTAGAAATACTTACTAGTGATAATACTTTGTCTGAAGGTATTATAAACAACTTTTTTATGTGTAAACCAAGTATGGAATGCTTGGTAAATAAATAAATAAATAAATAAATAAATAAATAAATTAATTAATTAATTAATTGAATTTAATTTATGAGTCTTTGAAAAAATTATACAGGGTTTTGAGTAAATCATCTTTAGGAAATCATTAATACTTGTTTAAGGAAAATAAATAAATTCAATCCTGATTTAATAGATCGCAGTGTTATAAAAAAAGGATTGATAACTTTCTATTTTATTGAATAGATTTACATCAATCAAATAATAAATAATGATTAGCGAGGATATAACCATGCAAGCAATCAAAATTAAACTATCAATTTTAGTCGGCGTATCCATGCTACTTTTAATGCCAAGTGTAGCTAACGCTCAAGAAAATACTATCCCAGATTCTCAGAATAATTCTTTTTTACAAGGTTTTGAATGTGATATTTTGTGTTGGTTTTAATCGTAAATTTGTGTTTTAGAAAAATTTCTGACTCATATATCTATTATTTATTAATCATCCCCAGGAAATTTTATTTACCTACGGGATGATTTTTCATTAGTGTTAATTTATTTCTAGTTATGGGAACTCTATAAATATAGTGGTTTTCAGTTGAGTAGGAAACTTACCATTTCCCGACACTGAGCTAGTTAAAAGCAGAGAAAAATAAATGCGCTTACGCCTATTGTGGGGTTTTACCCATCGCCCTCTCTTATTATGTGGTTTATCAGTTGTGCTACCGCTTTTACCACTCGCTGAAGTAAAAGCACAATTAATACCGGATAATACTTTAGGAACAGAAAATTCTATAGTTAATCCCTCTGAAATATTTCAGAGAATTGATGGTGGTGCGATTCGCGCCTCTAATTTATTTCACAGCTTTAAAGAATTTAATATTGATAGCAGGCAAAATGTTTATTTCAGCAATCCAGCTAATATTAGCAATATCCTGACTAGGGTAACCGGGGGGAATGCTTCGCAAATTTTGGGAAAGTTAGGAGTATTGGGTAATGCTAATTTATTTCTAATTAATCCTAATGGAATTATTTTTGGTGAGAATGCCCAATTAGATATTGGTGGTTCATTTGTTGGCTCTACAGCAGATAATATTAAATTTGCTGACGGTAGGGAATTTAATGCAGTTAATCCCTCAGCTAATCCGATTTTGACTATAAACGTTCCTTTGGGTTTGCAATATAGAGGTAATGGCGGAAATATTGAAGTGCGCGGTACAGCAACGTCGAATTTAAAAGTACCAGATACTAAATCTTTAGCCCTAACAGGGGGAAATATCAAATTTGATGGTGGAAAAATAACTGCACCAGCAGGGGGAATTGATTTATTTGCAGTCACCAATGGTGAAGTGTCTTTAGTTAATAGTAACGGACGAATAAATTTAGAAGCCCCTTTAGGTATTGAGTACGGTGATATTGAGTTTTTGAATGCCTCTCATATCGATGCGGGGGGAAACAGTGGAGGTTCGATTCAGGTACGAGGTAGAAATATAACCCTCAAAGAGAACTCAATTATTTCTACAAATACTTATGGAAATGGCTTTGGAAAAACATTAAATATTACAGCTACAGAATTACTGAAAATAAGTCAAAGCTATTTATTCGCGCATATCGACACAAATGCAACTGGAATTGGTGGCGATTTAGTTGTTAATAGCAGAGAATTGCTAGTTACTGATGAAAGTATTCTATCCAGTAGCACTTTTGGTTTGGGTAATGGTGGTGCGTTAAAAGTAAAAGCTGAAGATATTCAAGTTACTGGTTTCAGTCGTTTGTTTGCAATAGTTACTCTAGGGGCAGAAGGTAATGGTGGTGATTTGACTATTACGAGCAGTAATTTGCAGGTAGAAGATGGAGCGCAGATTGCTGCTGCAACTTCTGGAAAAGGTACTGCCGGTAATATGGAGATTAAAGCCGATTTAGTAGAATTGGTTGGTTTTAGGCAATTGAGTGATAGACGTATTAAAAGCGGCTTGTTTACTAGCGCTACTCAAGAAAGCGGGTTGGGTGGGAATTTAAGCATAGCGGCTAATCGATTAATTATTCGCGATGGAGCAACTATCAACGCTAGTAACTTTCTCAGCTACGATCCCGATAATCTTCAGGGTAAAGCTGGTACCGGTGGAGCAGGAAACATTGATATCAATTCGCCATTTATCCGATTAGAAAATCAAGGCATAATTACTGCAAACGCCAACGCTGGAGACAAAGGTAATATCAATATTCAATCCCAAAACTTGCAGCTACGGCAAGAAAGTGTAATTAGGAGCAACGCTAAGAATAGTGCAGATGGTGGAAATATAAACATTGACACAAATACTTTAGTCGCATTAGAAAACAGCGATATTACTGCTAATTCTGAAGGAAGCTTCGGAGGTAGAGTAATTATCAATGCTAAAGGTATTTTGGGTACCCAGTTTCAACAGCAACTTACTCCCCAAAGCGATATTACTGCAACTTCTTCTTTAGGAGCTTCTTTTAGTGGTGTAGTAGACATTAACACTATCGCCATAGATCCCAACTCAGGATTAATCGAATTACCCCAAACCCTTACCGATTCCAGCCAAAAAATCAAAGCCGCATGTGCTGCAACTGCCGGAAATCACTTTGTTGTCAACCCCAGAGGAGGTTTAGCACAAAGCCCCGATGACTTATTTAATGGAAGCACAACATATACAGAATTAAATGATGTCATACCAACACAAGATATAGCTTCCGATATTAACGATGGCAATCATCAAACTTATGACAATAACTTGTTAAGTGTTGATAATAAACATAAAAATCAAAATCAAAATCAAAATCAAATTGTAGAAGCTACAGGATGGGTAGTTGATGCTAACGGTGATGTGGTATTTGTTGCAAAAATACCCCAACACAGTCAAAAATCTCCCAAAATTAATTCACCTTCTTGCAAGGATTTTTCTTCTTAACTTGTTTTCAGCTTGGGGGCTGGGAATATAATTCATACCAAGTCGGGTTAATTACTTACGATATAACCCTATTGAAAAGATAGCGTTTATTAGCAACATAATCTATTACTCATTACTCATTACTCATTACTCATTACTCATTACTCATTACTCATTACTCATTACTCATTACTCAGCCTCCACAGATATGATAACTGTTTTACCGAACATAACATTATACGGGAGCATCTAAATAAAAAATATCCTTTTCAAAGATCGAAAACTTTCTTCAAACGCTTGCGAACCCAAACTACCGGATTCACGTCATCTTCAGACTCATCAATTAAACCCATTTCCCGCAATTGTTGCTGGCGGGAAGTTAATTCTTCTTTATGCTTCGCTAACTCGTTAACTATTTCTTCCGCCAACTCCGGATTACCTTTTAAAAGCTTTTCAAAACCTTGATTGTTGATTACAAATAAAGTTGTATCTTCTAAAGCTCTAACTGTCGCAGTGCGCGGGATTGCCAACATTAAAGCCAACTCTCCAAAAAACTGTGCTTTTCCCAGAGTTGTCAGATGCTTGTTGATTTTTGAAACAAAAACTTCCACCTTTCCAGATAAAATAATATAAAAAGCATCTCCTGGGTCATTTTCTTGAAATAATATTTCTGAATTTTTAATTTGCTGACGATATCCAATCTCTAATAATTTTCGTAAATCTATATCGTTAAAATTTTGAAAATAAATAACCTGCCGTAACAAAGCTCTCAAAGATATTTTCTTTTGCTGAGTTTCAAATTTCTTATATTGAGAATATAAAGCAAAACTCTTTTCATTTACATATCTATTTGTAACAAAATAAATACCCTGGCGGCGTAAATTGTATTCTATAGCATAATTTAATGTACTTCTAATATGATTTTTATCATGAACTTGATTTATCCATACTCTCAATTCAAACTCTAAATAACCACTAGCAAAACCGTTAAAAATGACCTGCGGAGGATTATCTTTTGCTACTAATGGTTCCATGTAAGCAGAATCAAGTAAAATTTCGGTAACTATTAATGGGTCATTTCCATACTCTATATTTGTTGAAATAAGAAGTTGTATATTACTATTATTGTAAGTACAATTAAGAATGGGTTTTTGCACTAATTCGCTATTGGGAATAATTAAACTACTACCATCAATAGTTTGGATGATAGTAGAACGTAAAGTAATCTTTTTAACTCTTCCTTGCAGCGTTTTAAATTCTTCTGATATCCATAATTCAATAATATCGCCAACTTTAATAGAACGTTCAATTAATAGAGTTAAACCGCTGATAAAGTTCGCAGTTATATTCTGAATACCAAAACCAAGTCCAATACCTAAACCACCAGCCAATACAGCTAGAGAAGCTAAATTAAAACCCGTACTTTCTAGAACAATCAGAAAACCTATGGAGCCAAAAATGTAAGTAAATATTGTAGCAAGAGCTTCTCTATTACCTTCATCTATGCCAAAATTTACTAGTAATTTATTTTTGAGTAAATTATAAAGAATTCTACAAAAAAGAATAACTACTACAAATGAAAAAATCAGTTGTAATAGCGATGCGAAGGATATGGAAGTTTCTCCAATTTTTAAAACAGGTTTCTCCAAAATTTGAGATAGCTCTAATAATATTTTCTTTATAAATATTCTCATACTGATTGCAGCCCGCATAGGCGGGCATGTTGGTACTAGATTTAATCTATTATCAGAAACTTATAACTTCTAAAGTATCAATAATATATTTAGCGGCTTCCACAAAAACCTCATCCATATCTTGAAATTTATCGGGATGAATTAACGATTGTAATTGATTAAAACTTTTTGTGTCATCAATACCATCACCATTAAAACCGCTTTCCAATACCGCTATATATTTATGCTCGATATTCAACAAATCAGCGGCTTTCTGCAAATATTTCTTTTCCTCAATTGAAATTTCTCCATCTACAGCAGACATTTCATAGCAAAAACTCATCATTAATATTTTTTCCGACTCCGATAAAGATGTGGCGAGTTTTAACCATTGTTGAGGATGTTGATAAATACCAGTTTGCGGTACTTTATCGACTAGAGTTTCCATAATTTCACGCATTTGCCTATTTTTATGAGGAATTAAACGCTTAATAGTCTTTGCTAACAATTTCTTTTCAGCTTCCTCCTGCATCCCATCAGCTTCAATAACACCCCAAGTAATTATTAACAAAACTGATAAGAAGATTAAAGTATCATTAATATCGATTTTAACAAAATTTCTACCTGTCAAACTAGATAATAAATCTACAGCATCTAAGCTAACAAAACGCAAATTTAAATGGCTAAAATTTTGCGGAGAAAGAAAATCTTGTAAATCATCCCAAGCCGATGCTTCAACTTTTCTACCACTATACCAAGCTTCTAATGCTTCTGTATATTTAGTTGGCACTTTTAGAGCATTTCCTGCTGCTTTTAAATATTCCTTCTCACTAGGATCTATGTGTCCATCTACCGCCGACATTTCGTAAGCAAAATTCATCAACAAAGTTCTTTCTTGCTGTGATAGACTTGCCGTCAGCTTTAACCATTCAGAAGGATTTTGGTATACCGCATTTTCCCGGTTGCCATCAATTAATTGTTGAATTAATACTGTTACATCACCTTTTGATGGAATTAACTGTTCAATAGTTTTTTCTAATAACTTTTTTTCCGATTCTGTCACCACTCCATCAGCAAACATAACACCCAAAGTCATAGTGATTAATGATGCTAAAAACATCAGTTCGGGAGTTATTTGCTGATGATGTAATTTTCGCTTTGTCAAACGGGATAATAACTCTAGAGCTTCGGAACTAACTAATTTAGAATCAGCATTTACTGCTTGTTTCCTGACTGTCTTTGACTCAAATATAACTGTATTCATATACTTAACTTCCTCAAAATGAACATTGATAAGAACGCAACTAAAAATAAGTTTGTTTTTAAAGCCAATCAACCGTTGCTTTTAGAAGATCCTTCTGTGGTTTGGATGATTGAATCGGGTACTGTAGCGCTGTTTGCAGTTGTAATACAGGATGGGATACCAGTAAGCGAACGTCGTTATCTTTTTAGTTGCAATCCTACAGAAGCATTATTTGCTATCGACTCTACTAAGGTTAAGTCGATAGTTACATCAAACGATAACAATGACCATCCGAAAAACTACGGGATATTGGCAGTTCCCCTGGAAGAAGCATCTCTGACTCAAATCGTTCAAGCTGATTTTGAAGCTTTAAGAAGTAACGATTCGACTCGACTAATACCAAAAGCTGCCGGAAAAGAATTTATTCAAATAGCAGAAACTTGGATTGAGAAATTTTCGATTTTCCCTGGTGTAGTTAATGCCTCAAGCATTTTTGATACTTCGGTTGCATACAGTTGGGATGATGCTTCTGTTTTACATACTTGGGAGAGGGTGTCAGAAAAGTTAGGACATTTGCACAGAGATTTTCTGCGCTATCTTCAGCAATTAGAACAAGATGAACATGAAGTAAAACTTGCTCAATTTCAAGCAAGAGAAAAACTTAATCATCGAGTTACTGTTAACGCACTAGATGAACTAGCTTCTATCATCAAATCTAAAAATCAAGACTTTATTGAAGAAGACAGCGATCTATTAATGGCTGCTGGTGCGGTGGGAAGGGCTTTAGGAATTAGGATTCTACCCCCAGCGAGGTCGGAGGATGTCAACCGTCTTAAGGAGCCGATTGAGGCTATAGCAAGGGCTTCTCGCGTGAGGATGCGTCGCGTTATCCTGACTCCTGATTGGTGGAAAAAAGATGCTGGACCTCTAATCGGTTATGTTGGTGAAGAAAAACGTCCTGTAGCATTATTACCTGTGGGAAGTGGTAAGTACGAGATATTCGATCCAGCAAACCGTATACGAACGGGAGCACCGGAATTTAGTCAAAAAGATGAATTAGAACCTGTAGCTTATATGTTGTATCGGTCTTTACCTGATAAAACATTAAAAGCTCTTGAGGTAATTAAATTTGCAATTAAGGGACGAAGCAAAGATTTAATTGTGGTCTTTTTAGCAGGGATTGTAGGTAGTTTTTTGGGGATGTTAACTCCCCAAGCTACAGGAATTATTATAGATAAAGCAATTCCCGATGCTGACCGAGGATTATTATTACAAATTGGCTTGGGTTTGTTAGCGGCTAGTTTTGGTACTGCTATTTTTCAACTAACTCAAAGTTTCGCCTCTTTAAGATTAGAAAGTAGTACAGATGCAGTTACACAAGCTGCCGTTTGGGATAGGCTATTAACCCTACCAATGTCCTTTTTTCGTGCTTATTCTATTGGTGATTTGCAGTCACGAGCTTCAGCTATTTTTAAAATACGTCAGCATCTTAGTGGTGCGACTTTACAAACCATTTTCACTAGCTTTTTTTCGTTACTAAATTTAGGTTTATTATTTTACTACAATTCTCGTTTAGCTTTAGTAGCCTTAGCTATAGCAACAGTAATTATAGTAGTGACGATTATCTCTGGAGTATTAAGAAGTCGTAGAACTCGTCCTCTAGAAGAAATAGAGGGAAACATATCTGGTTTAATGGTACAACTTATCGGAGGTGTTTCTAAGCTGAGAATTGCCGGTGCAGAAAATCGTGCTTTTGCTTACTGGGCACAAAACTATCGTCAGCAGATGAAACTTTTATTTAGTAATCAGTTGATAGAAGACTTTTTGGCGGTATTTAATGTCATGCTGCCAACGATTTCATCTATGATAATTTTTGCCGTATCAGTTAAATTAATGACACCGACAAATTCAACTAACTCAGGAGGAGCGACTGTCTTAAGTGCTGGAACTTTTCTGGCTTTTAATGTTGCTTTTGCAACGTTTATTAATGGAGCGACACAGTTAAGTAATACCATAATAAGTGTTTTAGAAGTTGTAATTTTATGGGAACGCGCTCAGCCAATTCTTCAGGCTACACCTGAAGTTGATTTAAACAAAGCAGATCCAGGAAAGTTGACTGGCAAAATTGAAATTGAACACGTAAGTTTTCGCTATCGAGAAGATGGCCCATTGATTCTAGATGATGTCACTATTAAGGTAAAGTCTGGGGAATTTATTGCTTTCGTTGGACCTAGCGGTAGTGGTAAATCTACTACTATCCGGTTATTGTTGGGATTTGACACCCCAGAGGTAGGAACAATTTACTATGATGGTCAAGATTTATCAGGAATAGATATATCAGCTATACGTCGCCAGATGGGTGTAGTATTGCAAAATGGTCGGATTAATGCTGGCTCGATATTTGAAAATATATCTGGTGGTGCTTTAGTTACCATTGATGAAGCCTGGGAAGCAGCAGCTATGGCAGGTTTTGCTGAAGATGTTGAATCGATGCCAATGGGTATGCATACAGTAATTTCCGAAGGTGGTACCAATCTTTCTGGAGGGCAGCGTCAACGGTTATTAATTGCTCGTTCCCTTGTTTTGAAACCGAAAATTTTGATTTTTGATGAAGCGACATCTGCTTTAGATAACCGCACTCAGGCAATTGTCAGTGAAAGTTTAGAACAGTTGAGTGTAACCCGGATAGTCATTGCTCACCGTCTCAGTACTATCCGCAATGCAGATCGCATTTATGTAATTGAAGCTGGTAGGGTTGTGCAACAAGG
>JBCBPQ010000082.1:0-26052 GCA_039820645.1 Cyanobacteria bacterium J06633_8
CATGCCACCAATTGCACCACATGGGCAAGTCTACGGACTAGGATATCTAGGAGCCGGATGCAGGGAAACTTGCACGTCCGGATCTGAATTGGAGGTGCGGAGGTGTTATGCCTCCCATCGACCATAACAAGGTAACTTGCTAGAACAGAAAACCGGTTTCTGTATAGTCATGTCAGTTTAATATTTACTTTATAAATAGGACTTGAGAAGTTTGGAGATTGGGGGAAGATATGTCAGTTCGGGAGCAATCGCTGGTCCAATGGTTGACTTTGATCTGCGAGATTTAATCTACAAAGACTTAGAAATGATTGGAGCGAGCAACCCGCTTGGAATCAGAAGTTTTTCAAGGATTAGTTAATTATCTTGAGAAAGGTCAATTGATGCCAACAGTTGCTAAGGTATTTCCCCTCGATCAAATTAAGGAAGCTCAGAAATTCTTTCAAAGTAAAAATTATTGTGGAAAAGTTGTAATTAGACCTGAATCAAATATTAATAAATGAAAACTAAAGTCACTTTCGACGATAAAGTGATATATGCTACATTTAACAATTGTTACCAAAAAAAAACAGGATACAAGCAGGCTGATTTTTCCGTTCCACGGAAAAAGTATTTTCCACAATAATGGTTCCTCTATTTATCCATGACTAAACAGAAAATTGCTTACATCGGTACTGGTGCTATGGGCAAACAAAACATCTACAAACTGCTAGAGGATGGGTATGAAGTCCAAGTTTATGATAAGTATCCAGAAGCAGCAAAAACAGTGATTGCAAAAGGGGCAATTTGGAAAGATAGTCCCAAGGAAGCTTCCCAAGGTGCGGATTTGGTGATTACTAATTTACCCTTACCCCATCATGTATTAGAAAATATGTTAGGGGAAAGTGGTGCAGTGGAAGGGATGAGACCCGGTGCAACTTGGATGGATTTTTCCACAACTGACTACCATAATACTCAACATATAGCAGGAGAAGCTGCTAAGAAAGGACTATTTAGTTTAGAATCTCCTGTAAGCAATCTCTCTCACATGGGTGTAGATTTTTGTAATGTTAGTTACTATGTTAGTGGAGATCGCGAAGGCTACGATCTGAGCAAAGAAAGCCTCGATGCGATCGGCAAAATTTCCTTTTTTGTTAGTAACACTATCGGTGAAGCTCAAACCGTAAAATTGTTAACCAACTTGTTGTTTTATTCGCAAATGTTGGTATTAGGGGAAGTTTATATGATTTGCAAAATATATGGCATTCCTCTGCTATGGATGTGGGAATATATCCGACCTTCCATAGGAAATAGTGTGGTGACAGAGCAAGTAAGTCCGTTTATTTTTGACGGCAGTTATGATTATTCCTGTTCCTTAGAAATTACGGTGAAAGATACTGATTTAACAGTCAAATTAGCGGATGAATTAAATGTTCCCTTACCGTTAGGGCGTATTGTTGAAGAAAGATATCGGGAAGCAGGGCAAAAATATGATGCCCATGATAACCATGTTAAGGTGACTAAATTAATTGAAGAAGACAATAATTTAGATTTAAGAGTTCCTGATTTTACAGCGCCATCCCCTTATGGTTTAGATCGTAGTTACGTTCATTCTAAAGAAAGAGTAAAGGATAGTTTTGGGCGAATTAAACCTCTTCCCTATCAACTAGAATATGCACCACCGGAACCATTAGAAGATGAGAAGTTAATGGATATTGCGAAATCTCTCACAGATTTTACGGCTTATATCAATTACTTAGTCTTAGGAGAAGCTAACGATCTAGGAAAAGGTATGGGATTAACTGATGAGTTATTAGTTGATGTAATTCGTTGGAGTGTTGGAACCTGTTGGGTATCTGATAATCTTGATACTTATCAACCCAATCCAGAGATTGTGGAGAAGATTAAATCTTTTGATTTTGGCAGTAAAGCGAAACTTCCAGTTATGACAAAGATGCTAGCACATCTGAGTAGTTAAAAAAAGGGCGTTGCTGAATCATGGGATGGTTTCACTCTCCACAGGAACGAATTATTAATAGTTTCATACACTACTTCATCTCGCATTTATGCAGCGCCAAAAGAATAAAATTTCTATGTAACTAAATATAAAACAGATGTAGTTGGCTTGTAGTAGCGTTGTCTTCGCGCTTAGCGCTACTACGAACAAGTTATAATTTTTCGCGCTGAGCTACTTAAAGCTTTTCTTTTACCCACTTTGTCTCCTCATTTAAATGTCATCGAAAATATTTTTATACAATTAAATAGAAATATTTATAATGGACTACGTAGTCAATATAAAAATGAAAAACTAAAATATGAATTCGTTAATCAATCAAATTACTTTATGCCAAAAAGATAAACAGTTTTTTGCAGAGAATGGGTTTATCAAACTAAAAAAACTTTTGACTCTTGAAGCTATTGATAGATTACGAAAGCTAACCTCCCGTTCCAATCAAATGAAAAATCCTCCTACATTTTACTCTGGAGAACTTTCAAAAATTGGTTATGATGTTGAGGAAGAAATAACACACGATATATATACTTCAAATAATTTTAAATATCTTTTCAAAGAATTAACGGCTCACGGAGTGGCTTTCATCCAAGGAATCGGATTTGAACTAGAACCTTTGCAGAAAGGATTCTCTTGGCATCACGATATTCTCTCGTTTTGCTACATTATGCCACAGGATCTAGGATATACTCTCTGGATTCCACTCGATCCAATTAAGACAAAAGAACAACACGGGGGCTTGGCTTATGTGTCTCGCAAAGTTCATTCTGCCCGTGAGTATTTTAACTTTGTTTACCAGTTAGTACAACAGGAAAAATTTTCTGAGTTTTCACAGACTGAAGATTTTAATAATTTTGATTTGTCTTATGCTTCTAAGCTGGAAAGTTTTATTTTAGATAATAATAAAGTCGAAGATGATTTTGAAATTGGTGATGCACTTTTGCTAGACAAATTTGTTTGGCACAAAAGTTGTCCCTTGAAAGAGGGAGCATTATCATCGAGAATGGCTTATGTAATGCGTTTTGTTGATAAACAAGCTCGCTACTCAAAAACTCTAATCGAGGGAACATACTCATTGTTTAAAGCTGGAGGTAGCGATTTGCAAAGTGATGTTGGTTATCAACTGGCTAAACATCTTAAAGATGGTGATATGATTTCTGAGAAACTGATTAATTTCAAGCGTAACTAAAGAAATTATGAAAATATCTCGAATTACTGTCTATCAAATAACTTTACCCCTAGAGCATCCTTACCGACTCTCAGGAGGTAGGTTGTATTTTGATAAATTGGATTCGACAATAGTTGCAATTGATACAGATGAAGGAATCCGGGGTTGGGGGGAAGGTTGTCCTTGGGGTTCCACTTATTTACCAGCTTTTCCAAGGGGTGTCAGGGCTGGAATTGAGGAGTTAGCACCACAACTAATAGGATTAGACCCCAGACGGACTGATTTTATCTATCGGACAATGGATATCGCTCTTCCTGGTCATCCTTACATTAAATCAGCTTTGGATATGGCTTGTTGGGATATTCTAGGTAAAGCCACGGGACTACCATTGTGCGAATTATTTGGTGGTCGTTTAGATCAAGCGATAACCATCCAAAATTCCGTTCCCACTGGTACCCCAGAAGAAATGATTGAATCTATTAAAAGAGGCCAAGAAAAAGGGGAGACTATCCATACCTGTAAAATTGGAGCGGATGTAGCTTTAGATATTGAGAGAATTAAAGCGATTGGTGCTTATTTACCTGCCAATGAAAGTGCGACTTTCGATGTGAATCGAGCATGGTTAGTGGATGAAGCAATTCGAGTCATGAATGCTGTTACTGAGAATATCAGTTATTTTGAACAACCCTGTGAAACCTATGAGGAGTGTTTACAAGTACGTCAACTCACTTCTCATCCTATTATTCTCGATGAATGTATTCAGGGTTATGGTCATATTGTCCGTGCTCAAGGTGACCGTGCTTGTGAAGCTATTGGGCTGAAAATTGGTCGAGTTGGAGGTTTAACCAAAGCCAAGCGTATCCGCGATTTTTGTGTGGAAACCGGTATTCGGATGAATATTGAAGTAACTGGTGGCAGTGTCATCGGAGATAGTGGAGCTGTACATTTGGCGGCTAGTACCCCATTAACTCACTTACGGGCAACTTGGTTATGTCATGAAATGTTAACAGTGGATACGGCTACAGGTGGTGCTCGTAATCAAGGGGGTAAGACTTATGCTCCTGAAGCTCCTGGATTGGGAGTGGAACCCAAACTTGATGTCTTGGGTGAGGCGATCGCTGTTTATGAATAGCTCTGGATTACTCTATGAAGTGGCATTCGATGAAAGTTAACTTCTAGTGGTTTGTCCCATTAATTCTGACGGGTTGATTAAAGGTTCGTAGTTGCGCTTTAGCGCCAAATATTTAGGGGGAGACGCTATTGTGTATAAATAAATTTCACCGAAGGAAGGCAGAGGGCAGAGGGCAGAGGGCAGAAGGGAATAAAGTAAGCTTTGATACACAAAAAAGTCCTCTATCCTCTGCTATAAGGTCTGAAGCCCCTGCTTTCAAGTATGGAGGGAAATAAATGCGTAGCAACATTATTAAATCCCTCGTATTTATACGTAGGGATTCCTTCTGCCTCCTGCCTTCGTACTTCTGCCTTCTTAACTCAGAACTTGTGGGACAAACCACTAGTCTGTGCAATTAATCTTGATGGGTGAACGAACATTTATTCAACTCATCAAAAATAATGGGACAGATCACCACTAGGAATGTTTTGACTGAGCTATAGCAAAGCTGAAGGTAGAACCCAACACTGTGTTTATTGGGTTTTACTTGATTCAACCCAACCTACGTTATGGGTAATTTTCTACCAATAATTGAGTATGATTACCTTGAAATTCTCTAATTAGAGCAGAGAAGCATAAAAAATGAAAAAAATATTAGCATTGTGGGCAACACCCCGATCTACTTCCACTGCATTTGAGCGTATGATGCGGGAAAGAGGAGATTTTCTCGTGTTTGACGAACCTTTTGGGTTATCTTTTTTTTACAGTGAAGAGCGTCGCAATACTACCCGTTATCCAGATGTAGAACTAAACGCCAAATATAATTTTGGCTCTATCTTGGAACAGTTAAAGCAAGAAACACAAAAGCAACCGGTATTTATTAAAGACATGGGTCGTTTTGTTACACATATAGTTAATCAAAATTTTTTATCTCATTTTACGAATACTTTTCTAATTAGAAATCCAGCAAAAAGTCTCCCATCTCTTTTCGCTATATGGCCCGATTTTACCTTAGAAGAAGCAGGATATGCTGAATTATATCAAATATTCCAAAAAGCTCAGGAAATCAGCGAAAAATTGCCAATAGTGATTGATTCGGACGATTTAGTGCAAAAACCCGAAGCAACTGTCAAAGCTTATTGTCATGCTGTGGGTATCCCATTCATTAAAGAAGCTTTGGAATGGGAATCTAAAGTTCAACCCGAAATTAATCAATGGGAAGGTAAATGGCATAGTGATGTACAGTCTAGTCAAGGATTTAAAGAAAGGAAGAATAAAAATTATGTGAGTGTTGAAGACAATGAACACTTAAAGCATGCATATGAATTTTGTTTACCTTATTATCAAAAACTCTACGAAAATCGGCTGGTTATTGGGTAGATATTGCATTGATAGTTAATTATTTAACATCATATCAGCCCTTTTTTTATTACCTCCGAATCATTTTATCTTTGTTAATTGTAGATTTTTTTAATAAAATAAAATCAATTTACGGTTTCATTTTATAGTTTATTCATTATCATTTGATTAGCGACTTAATGATATGAAAAAATATCAAGGATAAGCTAAAGGTAATGAATAATCTCCGAAAAATTGCTTACATTGGTACGGGTTCAATGGGAAAACCCATGATTTTTAAACTGTTAAAATTAGGGTATACCGTACAGGTGTATGATAAGTATCCAGAAGCAGCTAAAACTGTAATTGAAAAGGGTGCTATTTGGTTTGATAGTCCAAAAGAAGTTGCGAAAAATGCGGATATTGTTGTTACAAACCTTCCTTTACCCCATCACGTTACGGAAAATATGTTAGGGGAAAATGGAGCTTTAGCTGGTATGAAAGCCGGTTCAACTTGGATTGATTTTTCCACCACAGATTATCACAATACTCAACATATTGCTGATGAAGCTAAGAAGAAAGGAGTTTATAGTCTAGAGTCTCCGGTTAGTAATTTATCTCATATGGGAGTAGATTTCGCTAATATAAGTTTTTATGTTAGTGGAGATAAAGAAGGTTTTGATCTCAGCGAGCAAGCTCTCAATGATATGGGCAAAATCTCCTTTTTTGTTAGCAATAATATTGGTAAAGCGCAAACAGTTAAGTTACTGACTAACATACTGTTTTATACCGGTACGATTGTGTTAGGGGAAGTATTAATGATTGCTAAAACCAATGGTATTCCCCTAGATTGGATGTGGGATTTTATTAAAGCATCCCGAGGAATTAGTTTTGTTGCAGAACAAGTAACTCCATTTATATTTGATGGTAGTTATGATTATTCTTGTAGTTTAGAAATTACTGTTAAGGATACCGATTTAACGGTAAAATTAGCAGATGAATTAAATGTTCCTTTACCTTTGGGGAGAATCATTGAAGAGAGATATCGGCAAGCTGGAGAAAAATATAAACCTTTCGATAATCATGTACTGGTTACAAAGTTAATTGAAGAAGAGAATAACTTGGAGTTAAGAGTACCAGGGTTTGTAGCTCCTTCTCCCTACGGTGTAAATCGTAGTTACATTCATTCTGATGAATTAGTCAGCGATACTTTTGGTAGAGTGAAACCATTACCCTATAAACTAACCTATGAGAGACCGCAACAGAAGTTAGAAGGACATTTAGAAGAAATTGCGCTAGCTCTGACGGAGTTTATGGCATATATCAATTACCTGATTTTACAGGAAGCCTATATGTTAGGTAAGAATATGGGCTTAACTAAGGATTTATTGGTAGATGTAATCCGATGGAGTTGTGGAACAAGTTGGGTTTTTGATAACGAAGATTCATATCAGCCAGATAGCAGTATTGTCAGTAAAATCAAAAAATATGATTTTGGCAGTAAAGCCAAGATTCCTACTATTGTTAAATTAGTTTCAATTTTAGAGAAATAATGAAAATTAATAAATAGTGGGAAATTCAATTGTTAAAATCTAAGTTACTCAATTGTAAATTTTAGAGATAAACCAGATGGAGCGTCTACCAGTTATTTCCCTATCCAAGTTAATTAACTTAGATAATCAAGAAATCAAGCGATTATACAACACCTGCTATGAGTATGGTTTTTTCTATTTAAATGACCACGGTGTTTCCACATCTCTGATTGAACAAACTATTGAATCTTCGAGGAATTTCTTTCACCTTCCAGAAGAGATAAAATCCAATTATGGACACGATAACCAAAAGGTTTATCCCCCGACTTCACGAGGTTATGCTCCTTTATATGGAGAAGTTCTGAATGGAGAATTTGGTTTTGACCCCAAACAAGTTTTTGATTTAGGGTTTGATCGACCTTTTTCAACTAAAGCATTTACTGGACCAAATGTAATTCCAGACGATTCTGTTGTACCTAATTTTGCTGCATCTCACTATAATTTACAACAAGAAATAATGACCAAAGTTTTTCCTCCTTTGTTAAGAGGAATTGCTCTGGCTTTAGAGTTAGAACAAAATTGGTTTGATAGCTACTTTACCGAGCCAACTTTAATTCAACGTACAATATATTATCCACCCAAAAATGGTCAAGCTGGGAAACATACAGATAACGGAATGATAACTATTTTAATTCAAGAACATTTTCCCGTTCCTTCTTTGAGGGTTTATACCAAAGAGCAATGGATTGATGTTCCCTGTCTTGAAAATACTTTTGTTGTCAACTTGGGTGATATTTTACAGAAGTGGACTGATGGCTTATTTGTCAGTACACCCCATGAAGTAATTCACGGACTTGATGTTAGTCGTATTTCTATTCCTTTCTTTATTTATCCTAATATTGATGCTAGTTTTAATACCTTGGAAGCCAAGGAAAATATTAGTGTTAAACAAGTAATGTTGAAAAACTTTGAATCAATTTGGGTGACCCATGAAGGAGGGGGAAGAGCTAAAGAATTGATTTAAGTTAAATCGAAGGAAGATTTTCCAACTTCGGTTCTTCCTTCGATTGACATCAATGAATCGGAGCAAATCCAACTTGTTCGATTAATTTTTTACCTTCATCAGTTTTCAATAACTTTATATAAGCTAAAGCAGCTTTTCTCCCCATTGATTCTTGTCTTAAATCAGGTTCTATATCTATTAAATCTGTTTGCTTATAAATTACGTACAGTTTACGAGTTAAATATCTAGGATAATTATTTTTTAACTCTTCTACATTCACTTGATTTATTTTAGTTCTTTGTTTTTCTTGCTTACATTCCTGGGGAGGAATAATTGGTTCTTTGTAAAGGGAAACAAAATTATTGGATGTTTGTCCTATAGGTAATGCCCTGACACCACATTGGGGTACAATTGCCGGTGCGGATGCATAATAAATAGCACCTGGATTTATCTCTACTTTTCGTAAAGCTTCTGTGGTTTCGTTAACGAATTCAGTATTTTGACCAAATTCTCCATCACGTAATACTTCTTTGACAAAAAATTCTGGGGTACCTCCTTTATTAGGATTGCGAGATAATGGTAATATCGCTAAATCTGGACCCCCTACATCTTTCCAATTACGAATTTTACCCGTATAAATATCTCTGAGATTCTCGATTGTTAAACCTGCTATTTTAAGTCCGTGATTCACTGCGATCGCAATTCCATCTCTTACGACTGCTACTTCTTTAAGTTTAAAATTACCAGAACCCGATTGTATTTCTGATTGTTTTAAATGTCGAGAAGATAAAACAAAATCTAGGCTACCATTGTTGAACTTATCTTTTAATAATGCCTTTATCCCCGCTCCGGAACCAATAGCACCTTGATGTTGTAATTTAAATTGAGGATGGGTTTGACTAATTTCGGGTTCTATCGCTTTACGTAAAGTTTCCCAAGTTGTACTACCACCATAGCGAAATGTTCCTGAAGGAACGTTTACCGAAGCAAATTTTAATTTTTTATTTTCAGTTACTACTGATGATTTATTAACTGATGAGTTATTAGAAGGAACTGGAATTAACTTCTGAAGGATAACAACACTACAAATGACAAATAAACCAATCAAACCTAATGAAACTAACAGCTTGATAGTTATATTTTTCTTCGGTTTTGATTTATCTTGTGTTTGATTAATTACTGGTTGAGGAGTATTTCTAGCATTCAGGGATTTCCAAGTTAATGATTTTACATTTGGTGCAATACAAATTGTTGGCAGCCACATTGCACCGGGATAATCTAAATTGAAATGTTCTAACTGCTTGCGGGCTTTATTTAAAGCTGTAGAAAGCGATTGATTGCAAGTAAATTCTTTAAAAAAGTATTTTAAAAATGCTACAGCAACTTTATCCGGTACCGGCTCCCGCATGACAATACAGCGGGGTAGATGCAAATGCGCTAGTTGCGAAGCTAACCCCAAACCATCGCAGGAATTAAATATCGCTAACTGCAATCCTTTATTTATTGCTTGTTTCAAAGCTTCTTTGAATTCTTCAATACTTAAACTATCTGCATCGTTGAGTTCAATCCAGCCGATATGCCCGTTTTCTTGACTGCCGCTATGCCCTGTAAATATAAAAATATGATATCCCTGCTCCTCCCTTAAAGCTTCACATAAGTCTTTAAGGTTAGGCTTCATTAAACAGACAACTTCTGCGCCATGTTGTTCTAACTCTTTAATTACTTCTAAATCTTCTTGAGTATTAATACCGTCACTTCTACCAACAACAACTAATACTCTAATTTTTGAGCTTTGAGGAAGTGCATTTTTTGTTGGCTTAAATGTATTTTTCGCTGCACTTAAAGCAATTTCTACCTGGGGATAATGTTCTTCAAATAAATTCCATTCTTGCCAAGGAAGACGACGTAATTTAACATCTTCAGCATCAATAATGACGCGAATCTCTTCGTTTTTATGATGCAATTGCTGGGCTATGGCAATTAATATATCCCGCACTGGCAACCATTTGCAATCGCCAGAGTTAAGCCATTGATTTAAACTGTCTTTTACTGAGGTTGTATATTCGGCACTGGAATACTTTGTAATATTCTTGGGAGTCAGACGATGTTCAGTTGAAGGATGTTCAGTTGAAGGATATTCAGTAGAAGGAGTAGAAGTAAAAACCGAGCGCACTGCATCAATTTCACGATAAGCGAGTTGCCAGTTATTGAAAGATGTTTCTAGTTTAGCTGGTAGAGGAGGTAGATCGCCTTCAGTTTCAATATATAATTCTCTGGCAGTTAAATCTACGTGAAATCCTTCTTTACTTTCCCTGATTTTCAGTTTAACAATTGCCATAATATATAACTTAATTAATTTTGGATTTTGCGAACAGTTGATGGTAGATATGTTTCGCTCAATTTTTCCCGGACAGATTTTAGATTGAAAATAAGCCTTTAGCTGTTGTAGGGATAATTAAAAATCTAAACTTCAAATCTAAAACTTCAAATCTAAAACTTCAAATCTAAAATTGTCCCTATTTCTTCTTAACAGAAAAAGACAACCCAAAACCTTAAATATAAAGTCGTTTTATTTAAACAACAAACTCTTCAGTAATACAAGCTTTTCCTAACTTCAATTCTACGCTGAATTTTTCTTCATGCTGGCAAGCAAACTCTAACTGCATCCAATCATCGGCGGCTTCCGATTGAGCTTTCATACAAGCATTACCAGATTCATCAAAAATAGTCAGCTGCAAATCGCTGGGTAAATGAACCGTATCTTCAGCGGGGTAAACTCGCAACCTGATATCAAAAACTTCGCTATTTGTTGGCGTTAATTCTATTAACAATATTATCTGCCTACCAACATCAACTACTTTAGCGCGGCTAATAGAATTTGTTACATAGTCATTATCTTTACGGGTAGCAGTAGCAGCACTTCTCCATCGATGACGCAGTTTTGAACTTCTGAAATCGCCAGCAAAAACTAATTCGGGAGATTGCCAACCTCGATCAAATATTCCTTCAAACCACTGACATAAATTTACCAGATTTTTGCGTTGATTTATAGTGTCAATCAGAACATCAAGGGATTGTAGTTTATTTATTGCAATTACTTCTGAATGCCCAAGTATTGCTCTGGCTGGGGCAAAACCTAATATTTCAACACAATCCAACCGCTCTGAAAACCTAACAGCAACGTAGCCAATTCGCTCTCGGGTTACTTCTTGGGGCAAAACCAAAGCATCCATACCGGGTAACAGGGGACGACACTCTAATTTTCCAACATTTTCCAGCATTAAATCTGCGACATCAAAAAATGTCCTAATTCTCCAATCCCAGCTATCGCTTTGATGCAATGCTGTTTCAACTTTCAGCCATTTTAAATAATTATTAACGGCATAAACTGCCAAAGTATTTAGATAAACTTGTTTGCCCTTCTCTACAGAATCCTGCTCTGCTGCAAATTCTTCAGCTTTTTGATGAGCATCTTTCCCCAAAAAAACCTGTAAATAATTTGGTTGCACGTTGTTCATTTATCAATCCTTAAGTTCACACCAATTTTTTGAAGTAAGGGTAAGCATATTCTTCTCCAGTGAGAATATATGGTTTGGTTACTTACATTTAAGTCTCTGGCAATATTGGCAATTTTATGAGACGGGTTTGCCAGCAATAATTGCTTTGCTAGAAATTGACAGTTACATTCTGCATTTGCTCTCGTACAACAGCGCCTTAACTCATGTTGTGGATCTTCTTCGATAAACCGAGTAATATGTAAAGCTAACTTTCGGCGATCGCTTTTCTGTATCTCAGCAATTTTTACATCTAGCAGGTCTAAAGTATTACTACGATTTGCAGGGTCTGGTGTATATTTAGAATCTGATAATTGGTCTTTTACCGTCGTTTGCTGCCCTTCTGAGTTAATTATCGGTACGTCTAAACTAACAGTAGGCTTATCCTTAGGATTGTATATATCTTTTACACGCCACTTGAGATAACCATTAATCCATATTACTAAACTGTCTTCTAAAGACTTATTGGGATTAGTTTCAAATTTATCAATACTCCGACAAAACCAATCCCATGTTTTATTTAAAGCTTCTAAATAATCTTGATGATAAGATTTGTAAATTCCAGGAAGTTGTTGAACAATTATCAGTAACTTATTTAAAGCTTTTTGTCTTTGTGGGGTACCTTCTCCGTAACGACATACTTCCTCAATCAATTGTTGAAGTTGTTCATCCACTCCTAATATTCTCCCAAACCTCTTATTAATTGACTCTTCTTAACTTTGACAACAATATCCTACCCGACATACTTATAAACTAATTGTTGTAGAAACTACTTTGATGATTAATTTTTAAGTAATTTTTTATAAATAAGGATGCTAACTTAATAGTATTACTGTTTAGCTTAGTAATGCTTAATGATAGGTTAAGTGCCCATTTAAGATAAAAGCGAAAGTGTATTATAAGGCATAGCGGTAACTCAAATTTTGCACCATTCTCAACTTCGCTCAAAGAAACCCGGTTTCTTGTCGTGAAAGCAGTATTATCTGGTGATAAAATTGCAAAGAAACCGGGTTTCTGATACTCACGCAAGATTTGAAATTCATACCTAGTACCGCTGCGCGGAAGTAAGAAGTAAGAAGTAAGAAGTTTGATATCTTCAGCTTTTGAGCCATTTTTAATGGTTGCCTTATTTACGCCGACTTGTACTAGATTCAGCAACGCCAAATTAATCAATTTTTAATTAACAATTATCTCTTCAACCAATAATTCTTCTAAAACATCCATTAACCCATCCAAATCTTTATTAACTTGCTGATAACAGACAGGCGGTGGAGTTTCTGGCTCAAAATAGACTAATTTAATTTGCTCTTTACCGATACCAATCATTAAAACTTCAACTTCAGGTTTGTGATTTTCTATTAAACCTAAAATTTCCTGAAGCTTATTATCAACATTATCGTTAAACTTTTTAATCGCCTCTTTGGGGCAATATACAAAATGTGGCTTTGGTTGTAAATCAATACCGATGGTACCCTTACTATCACCATTTTGTTGCCAAAGTGTCCAAGAAAGCGCTGCCAATTCTTGCTGGTGAGCTTTCACGAATTTATCGAGCTGATGAAGCCATTTGGGTTGGGGTATTTCAGGTTGGGTACTAGCAAACATAATTGCATCTTTGTATACGTACTCAAGACAATCATCTCATATTTGCCAGTTATTAGCTGATATTATTATCGCAACTCAATTCTGTGGCTACTGCTTTTCCAAATATCAGGAGTCTTTTCGGTAGCTTTCGTTTGTTATGCAATTACATTATTTCGTGACTGTAGATAAAGAAAAACACTCCTTGATTCTACTTCTCGCTGTTAACTGTTAACTGTTCGGTGCTTGCTGGTAACAATAGTGGTTGCGGTTTTTTATGCCCTTTCATGCTAATCAATAAAATTGTAATTGGAATACTGAGAATAAAACCAATCGCGATAAAAAGCATCCAGATAAAATTCCATTCTAAAATTCCTTCAAATCCGCCAATTTGGTAAAAGAAACGGTTGTTTGCAACTAATGTGGGAGTTGACTTATCTTTAGGAAGCTCAAATAAAAATTCGTAATATGGATAATGGTCGTTACTGATTTGTCCGCCATTAACTGCTATAAATAAATATGATTGCTTATTATTGTCTTCAGCTTCAATTACTATACCTTCCAGCCGCTTTCCATCACCTTTGGATACTAAATCTCCTGTAACTGAATCCGCCACTAATTCGCCGTTATATCCTGGTTCCCCTTCGTATAATAGTTTAGTTGATTCCAAATAATTATATAAAGAATTTAATTTATCTGGAGAAATATAAGAAGTCTTTTTTGGCAGCTTTCCTTGCTCGGCTAGAGATAAAACCGCTCTACTATTGTCGCAATATTCTGAATTGCATTTTCCGGTACCGCAACTGCTTTTGAGGTTTTCAATACCTGAGTGTATATCTTGAATGCAAGAGTTTGAAGTATCAATTTTAAAAATTCTGGTACCATTATTTCTTTTAATACTTGAAACGGGAGTAACAGAACGAACTTTCTCAAACTCTTCTACTTTTTGAGGTAATTCAGGAGGATTGAAATAATATCCCCAATAAGACTTAGAAATGAATATCGAAGCTAAAAAGCCAGCAAAAACCGTACTACCAAAAGTAACTAAGAAAACCAATATAATTCCAAGAGGTTTTGGATGAGAATTATTTTTCATCAGTAGAAAAAGTATAACTTAAAACACTGTTATAACTATTACTAGTGTTTCTATCAAGTTATTTCATGTCCGGAAGGAAGCATCAGTTAACAGTACCATGACAGTTAGCAGTACCATGACAGTACCATGACAGTTAGCTGTACCATGACAGTTAACAGTTAGCAGTTAACAGTGGATTTTTAGGTTGGATTAGACAGGAAAACGAAGTATGAATAAAAATATGTTCGTAGTTGCGCTTCAGCCCTCAAGATTTTTGGCGCTGAAGCGCAACTACGAACCTAATATCATAAGTAATAATCCGAACTTGATATTACTGTTAACTGTTGACTGCTAACTGCTAACTGTTCTTAACCCTGACTGTACTCGCCAGAGACTTGCGTAAATTCCGTTGTGTTCTAATAGTTCTTCGTGAGTGCCGGATTCTACAATTTCGCCATATTCAACCACATATATGCAGTCTGAATTGCGAATGGTGGAAAGACGGTGGGCTATGGCGATGGTTGTTCTATCTACGGTAATTCGTTCTAAAGAGCGGGCTATGGCTGCTTCTGTTTCGTTGTCAACTGCTGATGTTGCTTCGTCTAAGATCAAAATTGGCGGATTTTTCAATATTGCTCTGGCGATGGCTATTCTTTGTCTTTGCCCGCCGGATAATTTTTGTCCGCGCTCGCCAACTATTGTCTCATAACCTTGGGGTAGTTGCATGATAAATTCGTGGGCTTCTGCTACTTTGGCAGCAGTCATGATTTCTTTATCGTTGGCGTTGAAGCTTCCGTAAGCGATATTATCCGCTACCGTACCGTGAAATAAAAATACGTCTTGACTGACTAAACCGATACAGCGCCGTAAATCTTGAAGATTTATATTTTGTAAATCAATATTATCAACAGTAATATTGCCAGAAGTTACTTCGTAAAATCGCAGCAATAATTTAACTAATGTGCTTTTTCCCGAACCCGTGGAGCCGACAATAGCAATAGTTTTTCCTGCGGGTACTTCCAAGGATAGATTTTTCATTACTGGCTGTCTATCTTTGTAAGCAAAAGTAATATTATTAAACTTGATTTCGCCGCGTACTTTTTCTACGGGTAAATCAATATTTCCTGGATTAATAGTGATGGGAGTATCCAGTAAATTCAGGACGCGATTGGTGGAAGCCATCGCCCGTTGATATAGATCGAAGGTTTGCCCTAATCTAGTTAAAGGCCAAAGCAATCTTTGAGTTAAAAACACTAAAACGCTGTAAGTACCTACAGACATATTACCGTTAACTGCCGACATGCCGCCGAATAATAACAGCGCGGTGAACCCGATTAAAATCAACATTCTAATTAAGGGTACAAAAGCAGCAGAAAGTTTAATTGCTTTACTATTACTGCGGCGGTAAGCTTCACTTTCTGATTCTAAACGCTTGCTTTCATATTCTTCGGCAGTAAAACTTTTAATAGTAGTAATACCGCCTAAGTTATTAGATAAACGAGAATTTAGAAAACTCAATTTTTCGCGAACATCAGCGTAACGAGGTTCGAGCAAATCTTGATAAGCGAAAGTGCCCCAAAGAATCAACGGAATCGGCAACATGGTCATCCACGCCACATTTGGAGCTAAAATAAAGAAAGCACCGCCGAGAATAATAATAGTTGTGGCAGTTTGCAATATATCGTTAGCTCCCACATCCAAAAAGCGCTCTAGCTGGTTGATATCATCGCTGAGAATAGACATCAAACCACCAGTACTGCGTTCTTCAAAATAAGCTAGTTCTAAATTTTGTAAATGTTTGTAGGCATCCAAGCGCAAATCATGCTGAATAGTTTGCGCTAGATTACGCCATATAGTTTCCAGGGCGTACTCAAAAACCGACTCTAATACCCAAATTACAACCGTTAAGAAAGAAAGTATTAAAAATTGCCAAAAAATATCTGTAATTCCCCAACTAGCAATGATAGAATCTTGCTGCTTGACAACAATATCAACGGCAAAGCCAATCAACACTGGAGGTGCCAAGTCAAATAGCTTATTGAGAACAGAACAAACTACTGCCAACCAGATTTGTTGGCGATAATCATCTCCGTAGTCAAGCAAGCGTTTCAACGGATGCGCTGAATCCCGACGCTGTTTTTGCAACCGATTAGATTTAAGTACTTGAGCCACAATATCAAGGTAAATGCTGGGAACTTATATTACCATGTTGCGACTCTCATTTGCGAGAGATGAAACAGTTAACAGTCAACAGTGAACAGTTAACAGTTAGCAGTTAACAGTGAACAGTTAGCAGTTAACAGTGAACAGTTAGCAGTTAACAGTGAACAGTTAGCAGTTAACAGTGAACAGTGAACAGTTATCGGTTAGCAGTGAACAGTTAGCAGTTAACAGTGAACAGTTAACAGTTAATAGTCAACAGTTATTAAGAAGCCAGAAATAATTAATTTATTGAAGGTGAATAGCTGCATTTTGGTTATAAAAACCGCAATTCATAAGATAAAAGGAGTATTCAATTGAAAAATCAACAATTAGGTGGATTGCAGTCAGCAATTGCAGGTGTTTTGGTTTCACTACTTGTTATTTTTAGCCTAAATGCATTTGTAATTATTAATCCAGGTCAAGCCGGAGTTTTGAGTATACTAGGTAAAGCCCAAGATGGCGCTTTACTAGAAGGAATTCACTTCAAACCTCCCGTCATTTCTAATGTAGATATATATGATGTGACAGTGCAGAAATATGAAATACCTGCTCAAAGTTCCACTAAAGATTTGCAAGAATTAACGGCAAAATTTGCCATCAACTTTCGCATAGATTCGACGGAAGTTGTGGAAATTAGAAGAAAGCAGGGGAGTTTACAAAATATAGTCTCGAAAATTATTGCACCGCAAACTCAGGAATCCTTTAAAATTGCTGCAGCCAGAAGAACTGTAGAAGAAGCAATTACCAAAAGGAAAGAATTAAAAACTGATTTTGATAACGCACTGGGAGAGCGTTTGGAGAAATATGGAGTTATCATTTTAGATACTAGCGTTATTGACTTAACCTTCTCTCCCGAATTTGCTAAAGCTGTAGAAGAAAAGCAAATTGCCGAACAACGTTCGCAAAGAGCGGTTTATATTGCAGCAGAAGCAGAGCAAGAAGCATTCGCGGAGATTAACCGTGCTAAAGGTAAAGCAGAAGCTCAAAAACTTTTGGCTGAAACCTTGAAGGCACAAGGTGGGCAGCTAGTACTGCAAAAAGAAGCTATTGAAGCCTGGAAAAAAGGTGGCTCTCAAATGCCCAGAGTTTTAGTCATGGGCAATGATTCCAATAGTAGCGTCCCATTTTTATTTAATTTGAGTAACATACAGGATTAATCCCAACTGTAAATTTTTGGTAGAGTAGAGGCTCTACTCCATACAACGTAAACCCCTATCAGATTGAAGTTACGCTTATGACAAGCAAACCCCAAACCCAGCTTACGGTTGAAGAAGCTAAGAAAATATTGAGTAAATATGACTTCGTTGATATTGCAGCCCAATTGAAGCCATCACAAAAAAATTCAGTCCGTCGGGCTTTGACTTTGCTTGCTAGTCTATGTGATTACCAAATTCTGGGTATTTCTGCTGATACCACTGAAGAAGGAATAAAAGCGATGGAAAGTTATTCGAGGGCGTTAGGTTACGAGCCTCCGAGTAATTTACCTCAAATTGAAGGTCCAGTTTACATTAAACTGAACGGTAAAAATGGCTTGTGCTACATAGATTCCTATTTGGGACATCATCGTGGGGTTTTAGTTTCTTGTCAGTCTTGTTCCGAAGGTGGAATGAATCATATGTACGGGCATTTACCTTTAGATTTATTCGATTAAGTTAGATTGGTAATTGATAATTGATAATCGGGCATTTACCTTTAATGTATGGCGGTTTTCAATAACTCAATTGCGCTGTAAATATTCATAAGCCGTAACGTATGATTCTTTAGTCGCTACGTTACGGTTTTTAGTATACATTAACTATTTATAAAGGTAGATTTGATTTAATTTTGATGGGGAGGGGAAGAGTGGGAAGAATAAATTCTTGTAGGGTGCTGTGACGGCTAAAATAATTTATCTTGATTAACTAATAATTATCATAATGCCGTCACGCACCAATTGAATGATAATCTTGCGTGACAGTAGATTCTTATTATCCGGCGTTGTAGTCTTGGGTTACAGGCAGTAACTCGATGATGATTACTCCGCCTTTCCCATTCCAACAAGATAAAACCAGACAAAATTGTAATGGTTCAAATACCTGAGCTATCTTAATAAATGGTGCTTGCACCTGATAAAAATCCAAAACCCAAAATTTAAAATCTAAAATCCTATGGGTGTTATTACGCTACAATCTGTCAAAAAAGATTTTGGCATCAAAGAAATTCTTAAAGATGCTTCTTTTAGCTTGAATGCTGACGAAAAAGTTGGTTTAATTGGTACTAACGGTTCCGGTAAATCTACCCTATTAAAAATGATTGCCGGTATGGAGCCGATTGATGGTGGTGAAATAATTGTAAATCCCGGTGCTAAGGTTATATACTTACCGCAACAGCCGGATTTAGATGAAAGCCGCACGGTTTTGGAACAGATATTTGCCGACAGTAGCGAGCAAATGAACTTAGTGCGCGAATATGAAGAAATTTCGGATAAATTAGCTAAAAATCCCGAAGATACTCAACTTTTATCGCGTTTGGGTGAAGTAACGCAGCGGATGGATATTATTGGTGCTTGGGAAGTAGAAACCAATGCTAAAATTATTCTTTCGCAGTTGGGAATCACGGATTTTGATGCCAAAATTGGTACTTTATCTGGCGGTTATCGCAAGCGGATTGCTTTAGCAACTGCTTTATTATCCGAGCCGGATTTATTGTTGATGGACGAGCCGACAAACCATTTAGATGCTGATTCGGTAGAGTGGTTGCAAAGTTATTTGAATCGCAGAAATGGCGCTCTTTTATTAATAACTCACGATAGATATTTTTTAGACAAAGTTACGAATCGCATTATTGAAATTGACCGGGGTGATTTTTATACTTACTCTGGAAACTATTCCTATTATTTACAGAAAAAAGCCGAAGCTGAAGAATCTGCTGCTAGCACTCAGCGTAAATTTAAAGGAGTATTGCGACGGGAATTAGAATGGTTAAAAAGAGGTCCAAAAGCTAGAAGTACCAAGCAAAAAGCCAGGATAGATCGAATTCGAGAAATGCAGGGGACTGAGTTTAAACAAACTCAAGGAAAAGTCGAAATTTCTACTGCTAGTCGTCGCATTGGTAAGAAAGTTATAGAGGTTAATAATATATCTAAATCTTACGGAGATAAGACTTTATTTAAAGATTTTACCTACGAATTTAGTCCGGAGGATAGGGTAGGAATAATTGGTGGAAATGGTGCGGGAAAATCCACTTTAATGAATGTGATTACCGGTAGAGAACAAGCAGATGCCGGTGAAGTTGACATTGGTTCTACGGTTTATATTGGTTATTTTGACCAGCATTCGGAAGAGTTAATTGGTGCTGGGAATGATTCGCAGCGAGTTATTGATTATATCAAGGAAGAGGGAGCCGAATTTATTGAAACTGCCGACGGAACAAGAATAAGTGCTTCTCAAATGTTGGAGAGATTTTTGTTTCCACCGAATCAACAATATGCTCCGATTAGTAAACTTTCTGGTGGTGAAAAACGGCGTTTATTTTTATTACGAGTTTTAATGAGTGCGCCAAATGTTTTAATATTGGACGAACCGACAAACGATTTAGATGTTCAAACTTTAGCGGTATTGGAAGATTATTTAGAAGATTTTAAGGGTTGTGTAATTGTAGTATCTCACGACCGCTACTTTTTAGATAGAACCATTGATAAAATCTTTGCTTTTGAAGATACAAAAATTCGGGAATTTCCCGGTAATTATTCCGTTTATTTGGATTTCAAGAGAGCAGAAGAAGCGAAAGAAAAACAATTGCAAGCTGAACTGGAAAAAAGCAAACAAAAGGTAGAGACGCAGAAAGTCGAAACTAAAGTTAAAAAAGAAGATAATAAAAAGAAGCGCCGTTTGTCAAATTGGGAAAGAAAAGAATTCGAGCAGTTAGAAGAGAAAATTCTTCAATTAGAAGACGAGAAGACAGAAGCGGAAATGGTTTTAACCAAAGCTGCGGGAGATTATTCTCAAGTGCAGGAGCTTTATGAAAAGGTGGAAAAATTGAAGGAAGAAATTGAACAATCTACGGAAAGATGGATGGAATTGGCTGAGATTGATGGGTGATGGCAATTGTTATCTGATGATAAATTGTAGGGGAGGCAAAACGTGGTGTAGATTTTCTTCCCACGTTATTGCCGTTGTGTTACGGCACGAGTAAAATTGATTAAAGTTTACCATTTTGATAATGCCGTAACCCACCATTAAATGTTGGTTAAATGCCTGGGTTGTTCTAAGCAACAACACACCCTACAAACTATTTAGTTTTTACCTGATGAAAAGGTTTTATTTGTCCATATTTGCTGTTTGTTCTGTCATCTGTAACAGCAGAGGTAATTGATTATACAATGCCTTCAATTGCTCCGCCGATAACTTTCCATGCAGCAAGTCCACCTTTAAGCTCGGATACATTTTTAAAACCAGCATTTCTTAGAGCTTGTGCTGCTTGATTTGTGTCAGCATCGCTACCGCCGTAAATGTAGATGTCGCGGCTTCTAGATAAGCTTTTCGCTGCTGTATTTTCTAAACTATCCATTGTCATAGGTATTGCACCCATGATATGACCTTGATTATAAGTTTGGCGATCGCGCACGTCTATGATGGTAAATGCGGGTTCACCCCAATCTAAGCGAGACTTTAGCGCCTGGGTATTGGATTTCTTCTTGTCTACAGGTAGTTGGTTGGAAATGATATTTTCCATGGGATTAGTCATGTGTTCTTCTCTCTTTTAAATTCTTCATTTACTCAAACAGTAAAAGCCTTAAGGATAAGTAACAGATAAACAGTTATACAAATATGATGTATGTTATTAATATCAAAATCACCTGATGAATAATTATTTTGAAATAGACTGGGATTGGTATTACAAACAAGTTAAACAAGCAAAAGAAACACATGATACTGCTTTCAGCTTAATAACTTATGGCTTAACAGAAATACCAACCGAGGTTTTTGAGATAGAATCTTTAACTTGGCTAGATTTGAGATGGAATCGTTTGAAAACTATTTCAGCAGAAATATCCAAACTGAAAAATTTAAAATATTTACAGATAGATTCTAATCAAATCGAAACTCTTCCTGAAAGTTTTGGCGAACTAATTAATTTAGAGGAACTGTATTTAACAAGGAATGAATTTACGTCTATTCCTTCAGCTATCTTTAAACTTAAAAATTTAACCTGCTTATCTTTAGATTTTAATCAGATAGACGAGCTTCCAGCAGATATATGTCAACTAAAAAAACTTGAATCCCTTAGTTTAGGTGATAATAAATTAAAAGAATTACCAGAAGAACTTTTTCAACTGATTAATTTGGAAGACTTATTTTTCGAGAATAATCAATTACAGGAAATATCTAATTCTGTTTGTAAACTGACTAATTTGGATTTCATTGGTTTATATGATAACCCAATCAAAAAAATTCCTGATTGCATTTCTGAAATAGTAGAATTTAATAATTTTTAGGATGTATTATAACTCAATAAAAACGAGAACGACGATGCAAAATCACCCACATCACAACTGGAGCACCAATCAAAGCAGTAACGGAGTTCAAAGGTAAAACAGTCTCGTTTCCCGGTAGTTGGGATACTAAATCTGCAATTAATGCTAGTATTGCACCCATGACAGCAACAACGGGAATCAATATTCTATGGTCTACAGTTTTAAACAAATTACGGCATAGATGGGGAACTACAACACCCAAAAATCCAATGGGACCGCAAAAAGCGGTAATCGCACCTGCTAAAATTGAAGCGCTAGTGATAATCCAAAATCTCGTTTGTTGAACTGCTAAACCCAAAGTTTGAGCTTGAGATTCACCCAAAAGAATTACGTTTAGGGGTTTTGATAATAGCAAAGCTATCATTAATCCTAGCAATATTACAGGTGCTAAAATTACCATTTGTTGCCAAGTGACACCACCAAAACTCCCAAATGTCCATTGTAAATATGATTGAATTTGATTATTTTCACTAAAATGCAGCAAAATACTGACAATGGCATTAGTTGCATAACCAAATAATAATCCTAAAATTAATAGCGTCATGGAATCGGGTACGCGATGCGATATTAATAGTACCATTCCTAATACCACTGCTGCACCTAAACAAGCTGCTATAACTAAACCTAAATCCCCAATTATTCCTAAATTTATTAATAATGTACTCATACCTGTAGTATTGGCAGCAAGTACTACAAGGGCAACTCCCAAAGAAGCACCAGAACTTATTCCTAATACAAATGGTCCCGCCAATGGGTTTTTAAAAAGCGTTTGCGTTTGCAATCCGCTTACACCCAAAGCAGCGCCAGCTAAAGTTGCAGTTAAAGCTTTAGGTAAGCGAAATTTGAGAATAATGGTAGTCCAAGTAGTTTTTTGAGCTTCTCCTCCCAAGAGGATAGTAACAACTTGTTGAATCGGAATATTAACTGAACCGAAAGCTAAATTTGATAAAAAAACAAAAATTAAGCTACTAAATAAAATTGCGATAACAATCAGCTTGTAACTATTAATATTTTTCCACTTTTGACCTAAATATTTATACTTTTTATAATTACTCATTACCAATTACCCATTACCCTCAATTAAGTTTCTGATAAAAGAATAACTGATGTGATGGTAATAATTCTGGATGAAAAATCTTAATTAAATCAGCTAAAATAACATCAGGATTACTAATTCCACCTTCCCAATAATCATTACCTCCATTTTCATTTAAACGAGCATTGTTATTATAAACATTACCTTTTTTCACTGCTTGAAAATCACCGTAACGATTATCTTCTCTAATTGCGTCTTCTAAATTTTGCCAAGATTGACTAACATTTAACCAATAATCTGCACTAACAGCACGTTCAAAAACATATTCAAAAGATGAAGGTACGCTACCAGAAGAATTACCAATACAAAGTAATTCTGCACCAGCATCAGCTAAATATTTGGCTGGATAACTTTGACATCCTGGAACATACCAAGTCCCTTTAAAATTAAATCCCGTAAATACTTTTGGACGTTTTTTGATAGCTTTAGTTTTAGCAGTAATTTCTTGGTAATTTTTGCTGATTTGACTAAAGATTTTTTCTGCTTTTTCTTCTCGATTAAAAAATAAAGCTGTAAATTTTAACCATTCGCTTCTACCCAAGGGTGTACTTTCCATATATTCGGCATTTATTGCTACTTTTAATCCTGCTTCTAGTAATTTTCCATAATTATCTGTTTGTGGATTTCCCGTTCCATAAGTAGTTACCAAATCGGGATTAAGTTCTAATAACCTTTCTACGTTGACATTATTATTGCCTAATTCTGCAATTTTATCGGCTTTAATTTTCTCAACTACTTCTGGTGTATTAACAATTTTTAGATTACTAACACCGACGAGTTTATCTACTAATTCCAATTTTGCTAAATGTGGTAAATGAGTAGTAGAAAGAGATGCAACTGTATTTACAGGTACTGTAATTATTTCGGTTTCTTTAAATCCCTCTGGTGCTGGTGTACCGCAGTTAACTAAAACATATTTAAAACTTGTCTTCGCATCTCGCCAAGGATTTTTTACGGTTACAACTTTATAATTATTTTTATATTCGACAGTAAAGCCATTAGCATAATTAATAGTGGCTTTATCGGGAAAATAATCCTGATTTGGGTTATAGTTTTGAACGCATTCTTGGTTAGGAGTTGATGATATTGTTGGAGGGTTTGACGTGTTATTACAAGCAATAATTAGCAATCCGATACAAGCAACCTGAAAAAAGAATGACAAGAATTTCATTATGTTAATAATCAAAATTATGAATGTAGAGACGTAGCAATGCTACGTCTCCCTTAAATGTGAAATCACAACAGAAAAATCTTCCCTTAAACACCGTTAAACTGATTCTGGTGGATAAAGATGCTCGGTAACTTTATTTCCTTGAACTAAATGTTCTTCAACAATAGTTTCAGCTACTTCCGGTTTAACACGAGTATACCAAGTTTTATCCTCAGAATTAAATACTACTGGTCCTAATTTACAAACTTCTAAACAGCCAGAGGTTCTTACTTCTATATCTAAACCTGCTTTTTCAACAGCATTTTTTAAAGCTTCATAAGTAGGTTGCCAATTACGTGAAGGTAAACATCTTCCAGAAGTACAAACTGAAATATAAGCACGTTTTAAAGGATTTTTAGTAAATGGCATTGGTTTATTACCTAATACATAAATCTCCCTTAATTCTTGATAAAGTTCTAATTTTGCTAAATTTGGTTTACCTTCTGGTAATAAATTTTCACCATCTATTAAAGGATTAGGTAAGAAAATTGTCATCACATTCTCACCACTACCATTCCACAATTCTATTCCCCAACTTCTTGGTTTTCCTGCTGCATTAAAACGTCGATAAAAAGCTGCACGACTTATTCTTCTTTGTCTTCTTAATTCCAAAGGAGTTTGACTATTCGGACCACCAAAAGTTTCATCAATACACAGGTGCAAATGCCAACCTTCAGCTACTACTGTGAGATAACCATCATAAAGAATACAAACTTTAGGTGGATTGGTAAATTCTAATTCTAAAACCCCACCTTGAGCAACATGTCCCAACTCAACTTGTTGCCAATTTTGTTGAAATAAGGTGTAAAGCAAAGATGATAAAACGTCACAACTGCAATCTATATCCTCGTATTCAACTTTACCTCCCGTTAGTAAATCTTCCGTACTTTGGCGATTTTGTGCTGTTACCCAAGGATTATAGTTACTCATAATAATTTTAGATTAAAGAGTTAGGATTTAGGAGTTAGAGGTTATTCATAAATAGGACTAAGGCTGCGCGTCACAAACCTCGGGTGGTGCGTGACACTACAACCCTTATTCTTCTGTTATGAACCAAGCATAGTGTCACAGCAACGGCAATAAAGTGGGAAGAAAATCTACACCACTTTTTGCCTCCCCTACAGCATAAATGTGCCAGTTGCGTAAGTCCTAATAAAGTAAACGTAAATACCTAAGAAACCGGGTTTCTATAGGACTAACGACAATAATATTTTATTATTCACCCAAGAGAAACCCGGTTTCTAAACACTTAGTGGGTGATGCTACAAGTGTTCTTATTTACTACTAAATGAACCTATTCCCAATGCCCAATGCCCCATGCCCAATGCCCAATCCCCAATGCCCAATCCCCAATGCCCTAAAACTTATTTTCCAGTTTTCAATAATTTACCCAATGGTGTATGGGGTTCAGTCAAAATACCTTGAGAAGGACTAAATAAAAATGCCAGCATGAAGAAAATACACATCACCAACACAATTGAAGCACCGGAAGGAGTATCAAAATAGTAACTCAAATACATTCCGATTACACTTGAAGTAACTCCAAAAAAAGAACCCAATATCATCATTATATTTAGTTCTTTGACTAACAGATAAGCGGTACTAGCAGGCCCAACCAACATCGCAATTACTAGTAAAGAGCCAACTGTTTCTAAACTAGCCACAATGGTAATCGTAATC
>JBCBPQ010000083.1:0-25977 GCA_039820645.1 Cyanobacteria bacterium J06633_8
ATCACCGACTGGTAAATCTTCGATGGAAATTGTATAACCATCACTATTGAAGTCAATATCTACATCGCTAGTATTGGTTCCTTCAATGATTTTGGAAGATACAGAAAAGTCTTTTTTCTTGTCTTTATCTACAGAATAAGTAATTGCAAAGTCTTCAAGTTGTATTTGTTCTCCAACAACTTGTTTCATGGAAGCATCTGAGATTAATTTCGATAGATTAATCTTGGAATCTCCAGAAGATTTTAGTTCAAATTTATCCTCAGAAAGTGATAAATCAAATTTACCGAGGTCTTTCAAACTATTTTGAAGATTGGAATTGACAGTCACACCCGAAGCAGCGGTCACTTGATTGATAAATTCTGAGAGCGAGAAATCTCTTAAAAATAGTTCGTATTCAGTTTCATTAGCATTGTTATAGTTTTTAATTACTATAGTAGGTATACTGCTAATTGAAATTGAAGATAAATCTAACTTTGCTGCGTCGGTAAAATCTTTTAATGCAAACCCATCAACGTCTGGTACTAGCGCATCCAAAGATAAGTTTATCCCTAAATAAGTAACTTTTAGTTCACTATCCTCAACCTTGATTTGTACTGTTGATGTATTTTGTGGATCGGACTCTCTTTTTTCAAAACTACGGAAGATGGATAATAAAACTTCCTTTGTTGTATCGGATACACCTATACTCTTTATGGAAGACTCAAATTCCTCTTCTGTCCTCAAAATTTGACTACTGTTAAAAACGAAAGCATAATCCGACATTGTTTCTTGAGTGAAAGCCGAGTTAAAGTTCCCTTCTCCTAAAGTAACTTCTAGTTCCCAGTCACCACCTAATGCAGCATTTCCAGTTAAGTTCGCTGAAGCTGCAATATTTGCTTTCGTTAAGTCGTGTAACTTAGCAAGAAATTCTGCACCTGCATCCCCTGCAGCTACCTGACAACCATAAATCAATAAATCAGATGAGACATTGTCAATTCCTGCAAACCAATCTTTTAATTGGTGAGCATATTCACTGAAATTGTCTAAATTTAGTTGAGTATTTCCCAAGTACAAACATCCCGGTTTACCATGAGAAACAATATGAACTGTAGTAAATTGACCTGAATACTGCGTTAGAAATTCAGTGATTTGAACAATTCCATCTCTATGAGGTTCAAGTTGAACTATTTCTATTCCCTCGAAAATTCCTGAAACTAATTGTTCTTGTGCTTCTAAACCAGAATCAATGAAGGCAATTGAGCGGAAATTATTTTGTGTGTTCATCATGAAGATTTTACTTAGATATTACTAGTCAATCGGGTGAGATACTTTATCTGACTTTTCACAGTAAATCCTAAACCAACGAAAATACTTTAAAATTGCCCTACTTAGGTTGTTATCCCAGATTAAGTAAGGACTACGAACAATACTGCTCGGTTAAGACTGAAAGGGTTTTGCTGAGGGGAGTAAACGGGGCTGAGGTTAGTAAACGGTGCGCTCTGTGCCCTCGGTGTCTCACGTTCCAACTGTTCTCCCCTTCCCCTCGGCTCCCTGTCTCCCGACTCTTGCCTTCACGAATTCCTTCCTTATCCGAGCAGTATTGGGACTACGAATATCTTTATCAAACTAGGGCTTTGTTGAATGAATGGGAAAAAGGCAAATCTTTCCCGTAACATATGCGGTAACTAGTCTTCCATCTTGTAACTATCTGGCTTACCCAGTTGAATCATGCGGTTATGTACAGCACACTGAAGAAACAACTCAGACGAAGATATTTAGATTTTTGTCATGTTTGAGTAAGATGACCCGTTTCTCAGATTCTGATACCTGAATCCCTGAAAATTTTCTACGATAATGAGATGTAGGATTCTTGCTCGAAATTAAATTATCATATTATTAATTATTGATGTAGATTTTTATATGACATTTTCACGAATAACTGGAGGGAAATAACATTATGAGCGGTAGCAAGTTACCCGCAATTCCCCTACATCAGCCCTCCCTTTTCATGCTTTCTTTATAATATTTTTATTTTATCTGTTTTCAGTAAAGACACGTAGATAAGTATATAAGATACTTTCTCAAATTGATAAAAAAGTAGTAATATTTACATCAGAGTAATCATCAAGGGTTTCAAATGTTTGATTAGCAATTGGTTCGTCTAACTTTAGTCCACAATCTTTCGTGCCCGGTTGTAATTCAGGTGAATGGGAGGGCATAAATATCAAATGCAGCCCAGACGGAAGCTCTAAGTCTCGACTAGTATGCCACCCAGCTTAATCCACTGCTAAAAGAATATGTTTATTTGCACCTAAATCAAATTCACGAGCAAAATCTGCTTAAAACTTGATTAAAAATTTCAGTATTCACATTTGTGTTGAATCCACCAATAAGTTTCCCCTGTTTTAGAATGTACAAATGCATACAGCCATAACCATTTATATCTCCAGTTAACTTTGGCGACTGGTGTTTCGCCTTCTGGAACATTGACTCGTCGAATAATTGGTTTAAGTCCTAGACGATGTTCGTCTTCACACCAAAGCTCAACTTCTGCCTCCGGATAAGCCGCTTTAAGTGGTTCAAATTCTAATCCCAGTTTTTTCCAGGCTTCTTGTTCAAAATGGTCACTTTCTGTATGAGATGGGCGAGGTACTCGTAACCTAACAGTCATCTCCCTTAATATTTCCCATCCTCTATACCTACTAATCTTTTTCCCCGTGACTATACCTTTATATTTCTTATGACTACTAAAAACATTATCTTTATCGATTCCACCGTTGCTGATTACAAAACCCTAGCTAGTCAAGCTAAAGCAGGAACAGAAGTTATTGTTTTGGATAACTCTAAAGATGGAGTTAGTCAAATAACTCAAGCTTTAGCAGGAAAAAGTGATTTAGCTAGCATTCAGATTATCTCTCACGGTGGTGAGGGGATGGTGCAACTGGGTTCAAATATATTGAGTAATGGGAATTTACAGGATTATAGTAGTCAATTGCAGCAGTGGGGAAATGCCTTAGCTGAGAATGGAGATATTCTCTTTTATGGGTGTGATGTAGCTGCAGGTGAAAGCGGGGTTGAGTTTGTTCAGCAGTTAAGCGAGTTAACTGGTGCAGATATTGCAGCTTCAACAGATTTGACTGGTAACTCCAGCTTGGGAGGAGATTGGGATTTAGAAGTTGCTACAGGGAAAATTGAATCTGAAACTGCGATTACCCTAGAAGCACAGCAAGAATTTACAGAGATTTTACCCCTAACAGTTGAGTATTTTGATGGCACAAGAGTCGGGGATAGAGTAGAGTTTCGCGAATGGTATGGAAGAAGAGAACTCCCAGATTTAAAAAAGAGAGACTGGGGTGCAGGTACACCTGAAATCTCTGGAGTACGAAACGATGATTTTGCTCTACGTTGGATGGGATATATCTATGCTGATAAAACTGGTGAGTACAAGTTTTATGAAAAATCTGATGATGGTGTTCGTCTATGGGTAAATAACAAAAACATCATCGATAAATGGAATCGTAGTGGATTTGATGAAGAAAACGTTGGCTCAATTTATTTAGAAGCAGATAAATGGTATCCCATTCAAATGGATTACTTTGAGTGGGATGGAAATGCAGCTATTGAATTAAAGTGGCAACCTCCTGATGAATCAAAAGCAGATATTCCCAGTAACAAACTAATTCCTCTTGTTGATAAAAATAGTACTGGTGAAAATGATTCAGGTTATGGTTTAAAAGGTGAATATTTTAATGGCCTCGATTTATCTGGAACACCTGTTCATACTCAAATTGATGCTGCAATTAACTTTGATTGGGGTAAAGAAAGTCCTTGGAATAGTAGAGTTAATAATGAAAATTTTAGTGTTCGGTGGACGGGAAGTATTATTATTCCTGAAGATGGTCAGTATAAGTTTTATGTAGAAATTGACGACAGAGTACGGTTGTGGATTAATAACGACCGAGTTATTGACCGTTGGTCTCCTGGTTCTCAAGAAGATTTTAGTCGTGAATTAGGCTTTAAGAAAGGACAAGTAGTTCCAGTAAAATTAGAATATGCTGAGGACACGATAGACGCAAAAGCAAAATTATTTTGGGAAGCAAAAGAAACAAGCGGAAAGACAATTTTTGATAAGACTTTTATTCCTACAACTAGTTTGATTCCTTACTCTCCCTCGGAACGACCTATTATTAATGTAAAAGCAAACAATCAACCACAAGAAGCTGGTACAGCGCAATTTTAAATTTCAGCATCAGGTAAAATCCCAAAAGGTGGAATCAATGTTTTTTACAAACTGGTTCCTTTAAATGGAGCAACAAAAGAAGATTTTTCTGATGATATTAATTCACTAGATTTTAAACAAATATTTTTAACACCTAATAAAACCAAGGAAACGATTGGTCTTAAGGTCAAAGATGATAATATTGCGGAATTTGGAGAACAAATAAAACTTGAAATTTTACCAGGTTTACAGTATCAAAATACTGATTCTGATATAATCACAATTAAAGATGACGAACCTAAAATTGGTATAAAAAAAAGAATAGAGACTCAAAGTGATGATATCTCAGAAAATGGAGAAAATGCTGAATTTGAATTAACTTTTGACCGTCAGATAACGCAAGATGTTACTTTAAAATTAAAAGTTGACGCTTTACTCAAGAAAGATTCTTCAGATATTAATAAATATCTCAAGGAAACAGGTAGTAAAACCATTAGAGGTTCTCATATTGATACAGCTAAAGGTGCTGATTATTTGCTTTATTGGCGCCACGATGGAGAAACTACAAAAAACTATATTATTGATGTTTCTGAATTTGCTGAATTTACAGTTAAAAAAGATGAGGTAACAAATAAAAAGATTATCATTGGTGTAGAAGCAATTGATGATGATGTTGCAGAAAAAGCTGAATCTGTTACCGTCGAGTTAGTTGAATTTTTCTATGCTGTTGATAGTAATAATAAATCTGTAACTCTTAATATAAAAGATAATGAACCTACCCTGGAATTTGTAGGAGTTAAAAACGCGAAGGAATACGATACATTATTACCAGATGACGCGGATTCGGATACTATTGGCTATGTAGAATTGAAGGCTGATAAGCCTATTAAAAATTCTATCGGGTTATGGGTAAAATATACTATTACTGCGGTAAATAATGTTATTGAAGGAGTTGATTATCTCAGTTCTCAATATCGTAAAGTATCTTTCCAACCCAGCACTCAAGATAAAGGAATTATTATTCCTACGAGTGAAGCTTTAAGTAGTAATAATGAAGGTGATGCTGATAAAATTCGGATTTATTTTGCTGCATTACCTGATGCAATTAAGGAAAATGATGAAGATATCAAGATTGAAATTCAGCCTTATCATTTTGATTTAGAGAGTACTGGTAATCAGCAAATATCTAATTATTTTCTCAAACAGAATAATAATATTGTTGATAAAATTACAACTAGTATCAAAGTTGAAGATAGTGGTTTATATTCAAATCAGGTATTAGTTTTTGATAGCGTTGGTCAATTAATTTCTCAGAGAAATCCCCTCGCGCTTACTGATGATAAAACTACTTTCCAAGTTAAATTAGGTAGCGAACCTCTGGAGAATGTCACTGTTAATTTTATTCCTCCTCAGCCAAAAAATAATGGTTCTTTAAAGAGTGATAAAATAACTAAAAAAGAAGGTACGGAAGCAAACGACCAAGTAAATCAAGCTATTTCTATCGAAAGTACTGAATTTGTATTTAACGGGGAAATTAGCAATAATAAAGATATCGATACTTTCAAGGTCAATCTCAAAGCTGGAGATAAAATCAAGATTGACGTTGATGCTAGAGCAATTAAATTATCGCAGGTAGATTCTCAAATTAATCTTCTCAATTCAAATAAGGAAGTAATTCGCAAAAATGATGATAACTCCGGTGATAATTATGACCCTTTAGTTGAATATAAAATTGCTCAAGATGGTATTTACTATATTCAAGTTGTATATAGTGAGTACTACGGTTCATCTGGGACAAGAAACAGTAGCGGTAAATATCAACTGAAAGTCAATGTTACTCCGGTTGAGACAAAATCAGCGACAAAAGTTGAATTTACTCGTGAAAATTGGGATAAATTACAAACTGTAACTGTAGAGGGAATTAATTCTGGGTCTAATTTAACAGTCACAACTAGTAGTCGCGATAGTAATTATAAAGAACTCAGTCTCAATCTTCCCTTCACCACAACACCTCCATCACAAGTTGTAGTCAAAGAAGGTGAAAGTAAACAAGATTTAGGAAAACCATTAGTTAGTGTGTTTGCTGTAGGTGAAGCAAATAGTAAAGAACCTGTTTTAAGAGAAAGTAATCTCGAACCTGGTAAGTTCATTATTCAACTCAATCGTGCGGTTGAGAATGATGTTAAGGTTAAATATACTCTGAGTGGTAGTGCAGAGTTAAAGTCCGATTATTCGGGTAATTTTGAAAAAGATTCACAAAATAGCAATAGTTATACTGTTACCATCCCCAAGGGAGAAACTAGTGTTACATTATCCGTGGACCCGGAAGCTGACGATATTGAAGAAAAACCAGAAACTATTATTGTCACTTTAAATGAACTTGATGCTTACAAGATTAATAGCAACGATAAAAGTAAGACTATTACTTTAATTGATAGTAATCGGGTTGGTTTCCAATTAGGTAATGTGAATTTGGACGGAAATATTACTCCTACTTTCCGTACTCTACAAACAACAGAAGGTGGAGATAGCGATACTTTTGCAATTCGTCTCAGAAGTCAACCGAAGAGTGATGTTACTGTTAATTTTAGCGGGTTAAATAGTAAAGAAAATAGTATTGCTACCGCAAAAGTTACTTTCACTCCTCAAAATTGGAATCAATATCAATCAGTTAAAGTTACGGGTATAGCTGACAATAAAGTTGATGACAATGTTACCTATGAATTGCAAGCTAAAGCTACTAGCGACGATCAAGATTATAACGGTCAAACAATTCCGATAACTATCACCAATCAGAATATTGATGAGAAAGTTGAATCTGTAAATTCTACTCGTCCCGACCCAACTTTACCGATGGTAACTCTGGAGGGGACGAATACTACGTTTACAGAAAATGCTGACGGTTCAGCTAAAGTTAAGGTAATTTTAGACCGACCTGCACCTAAAGATGGATTAACGGTATTCTTGTCTTTAGATAGGAGTACTGCTACTTGGCAACAAGATTTTAATATTAATACGAATTTATTTTTAAATCAATCTGGAACGAATAATCCTTTTGATAAGGTTAAGGTTGATAAAAAGAAAGTTGGGAAATATAGTTACCCTACATTTGCTGATTTAGATGGAGATAAAGACCTCGATTTAGTAGTAGGAAATTCTAAAGGTACTCTCAAGTTTTATCGCAATGTTGGTACGGAATTTATTCCTTTCTTTAGAGAGGAAATAGGAACTAGTAATCCATTTGGTTCTGTTAATATAGGTAATGTCAAAGATGGTTATAGTACGCCAACTTTTGCGGATATTATTGATGGAGATGGAAAGTTAGATTTAGTTGTTGGTAGTGCTGATGGTAAGCTTTTCTATTCTCAAAATATTAGTGATAGTAAGGGAATTAAGTTTGCTCCGATTCAGAGTTTAAAACTGAATGGTGTTGATGGTGATAAGAAATTTGAGAATAGTACTCCGACATTTGTAGATTTGGATGGGGATGGTGACTTAGATGCTGTTGTAGGTGATGCTGATGGTACAATCAGATATTTCCAAAATACGGGTAAAAATAAGACTCAAACAAATATTATTGAGCCAATTCTTACAGCATTAACAGGTAATAATAATCCCTTTAATAATATTGATGTTGGTGATAATAGTACTCCGAATTTAGTTGATTTTGATGGTGATGGAGATTTTGATTTATTTGTCGGTAATAAAGCTGGTAAAATTTCCTTCTATCGTAATAATGGTACTGCTACTACACCACAATTTAGCCTTGATACCAATATACCGACAAATAATTGGAGTACTGGAAATAATGCTGCTTTACAGTTTGTCGATATCGATGGGGATAATGATTTAGATGGTGTTATTGGTGGTGCTGATGGAACTCTACAATACCAACAACAATATCAGGCTATTATTATTCCTGAAGGAAAAACAGAAGCTGAAATTCAGCTAAAGACTATTGACGATAAGTTTAAAGAAGATGAGGAAATTGTTAATCTGAAGTTAGTTGATAATGCTAAATATCGGGTTAATACAAATCAGCAAGAGAATTACTTTAAAACTATTAAAATTAAAGATGACGAAAAAGCGGGATTATTAATCAAAGATGCTCAAGGTAATCCTTTAAGTACATTACAATTTTCGACTCAAGAAAATAATCAAACTCCGCTCAAGTTTTTCCTCGAACTTACTAGTAAACCTACCGCAAATGTTGAGGTTTCTTTATATACAACTGATGAAAATGAAGGAAAACTGAGCAAGAGCGATTCCCCAGCAAATACAATTGCTTTAACCTTTACTCAGAATAACTGGAATCAACCACAGGAATTCACTGTTGTTCCTCAAAATGATGCTGTTGAAGATGGAACAGTTGCTTATGGAATAACCTATGAAGTTAGCAGTCAAGATATAGCTTATAACGATACGGTTGACTATAAAACTGTTACTACACCTGCTAATACTCAAAACGGAAATAGTTCTGGGAATCGTCTGTTAAATATTACCAATCAAGACGATAATGATAAAGCAGGATTTATTATTACTCCTCTCTCCCAGGGTAAGGAAGGAACCCAGGATGCTTTTAGTATTAAGCTCAACAGTCAACCATTAGGTGATGTTGTTGTGACTTTGACTCCCCAAGACAGAGATTTTTACTTTGTCACTCAAAAACCGGGAGAAAATTTTACTGTTACTTTTAATGCTCAAAACTGGAATAAAGAGCAAACCTTACAAATTCAAGCTGTTGATGATGCTGAAGTTGAGTATTTACAACGAAGTGCGATCGCTTTTCAAGTAAGTGGGGAAGATGAGAGCTATAACAAGGCTGGAGCGGAACTCAAACCACTACATGTTATTATTCTGGACGAGGATAAACCTACTGCTCGCATCAAAGCAGGAAAATCGGCTTCGGAAGTTTATTCTACACCGGGTTATTTTGTTGTTGAATTAGACCGTGACCTGTTACAACAAGGTTCTTTGGTTCTTGATGGTCAGGATGATTATGTTACGGTACCGAAGTTGGAATTTGGTGGAGATTTTGCTTTAGAAGCTTGGGTTAATGTTGAAGATGGAAGCAAGAATGGGAAGATATTCGATGCTGGAAATGAAAGTAGTAATAAAATTAGTGATGGATTGACGCTGGAATTTGTTAATAATAAGCTTCGACTTGGTTACTATAATGGTCAAGAGTGGAAGTATTTGACAACTACGGATTCTGTTGCTCAAAAGCAGTGGGTTCATGTTGCTGTTAGTGTTGATGATAAGGGTAATGGAAGTATTTATGTTAATGGTGAATCCAAAGGTACTGCTTCTGGTTTGAATATTCCTGAAAAATTGCGATCGCAAATTGCTATCGGTAGTCAGTTTGATGGGAAGCAAGAATTTTTCAAGGGTAAAATAACTGAGGTTAGAGTTTGGAATCAAGCTAGAAATAGCGATGAGGTTCGTCAAAATATGAACCGTTTTCTAACTGGTTTAGAAGATGGTTTAAAGGCTTATTATAGTGTTAGTAATAATAATCCTACTAATCTCAATCCGGAAATTTTAATTGATTATACTAATAATGGAATTGATGCAAAATTAAATAATGGTGCTGTTTGGAAGGTAGAAAAGTTTGATGCTCCAATTTATGCACTTCCACCGGGAAATACTGGTTTAGAAGTTAATTATCAAATTAAGGGTGGTTCTGCTCAAAAAGATGCAGATTATCAATCAATTGGTACAGATACAGATGGCAAAGGAAAGGTTCGGGTTTTTGGTAATCAAATTCTGATTCCGATTGTTCCGATTGATGATAAGAAAACTGAAGATATTAGCTTAACTATTAACAAAGTCTCTACAGTCTCTAACAGCAATGGTAAGACTACTTTGAGTTTAGATGTTCGAGGTAAATCCTTACAACCCCGTTTCAAAATTGCTGAAATCAAAGTTGATAATTCGTTTTCTCCTCCAGGTGAGGAAAAAGAAAAAGCGGCTGATGGTAATACTAATACCAAATGGCTGACTCGTATGAAGCAAGATACTTCAGATATTGATAATTGGCTGCAATATAAACTAGAAAATGCAGTTGCTATTAATAGTTATGCCATAACTTCTGCTAATGATGCTCCAGATAGAGACCCTCAACATTGGCAAGTTTGGGGTTCAAATGATGGTAAATCATATACTAAACTAGATGAGCGTCAAGGGGTTACTTTTGCTAATCGTTTTGAAACCAAAACCTTTGAATTTACCAACACTAACGCTTATGAATATTATCGGCTAGAAGTTGTTAAAAATAATGGCTCAGAATTAGTTCAATTATCAGAATTTAAGTTACTTCCTACCATTAGTAGCAGTATAGCAAAAGGTAGTATCATTGATTTTGGTAATGAAATTACTGGAAAAATAATTAAAGATGCAACTCTAGGGTCTAGTGTTGAGAATTATATTATTAATTACAGCGGACAAATTAACGTAGAAGTTGATAGCGGTAATGCTAATCAAATAAATGATAAGAGTACTGCTAGAATTCCTTCGGAAACTGTTGAAGTTACCTTACTTGCTGGTGATGGTTATAGTTTAGATACTAGTTCTCAAACCGCTAGCATTGATATTATTGATAATGATGTTCCTGGAGTCAGGATTGTCAAAGGTGGAAATCGAATTGTTGCTATTGAAGATGATGTTTTTAAGACTACTGACAATGATATAATTCGTACTTCTGAATTTGAAATTTCTCTTCTCAGCGAACCTTCTCAGGATGTCACTATCACTTTAACAACTAATTCTATTAAGAAAAATGCGAGTGGAGAGGACAAGGAGCAATTAAAATTTGTTCAAAATGGTAAGTTAGTTAATGAAATCAAAGTTACTTTTAAACCGGAAGACTGGTTTAAATTACAAAGTGTTAAGGTTCAAGCTTTAGATGATGGAATTATTGAACCGGATTTGGATAAAAATATTGCTGTAATTGATTATAAAGTCGATAGTGAAGATATTAATTACAAAGGACTGAATTTAGATTCGGAGAAAGTTTATATCACAGACCGGGTTCTCGATAAAAGTCAAACAATCCAAGGTATTGATACCGGATTTGGTACACTTCAAGATTCGGTTGATAATCTAGAATTACCGATTATTGGTTCTCTTAAGGGTCGCTCTCCTACTTTACTTCAAGATTTAGGAGATACGGTTAGTAAAGCTATTACTCAAACAGAAGCAGATAAATTTACTGCTAATAGTTTAGATCAAATACTGGAAAAATCTCTGAATGATTTGGGAATTTCTGGGGTAGATGTCACAACCAAAATGACAGATACCGATGTTTATTTTGAGTTTAATGCTCAGAAAAAATACAATTTATTTAAACTTGACCTCTCTACAGATTTAGGTCTTCCCGCTTTGGGTATTGGTTTTGATACTGAAGGACAATTAACTGGTGATTTTCATTACAACTTTTCTCTGGGATTTGGATTAAATAAACTGATTGGTTTTTATATTAATCCCGAGAAAACGAAATTTCATGCTGATATCAGTCTGAATTTAAGTGATGATTTCAAGGGTAAGGGTAATTTAGGTTTTCTCCAGCTTGATTTTGCTAATGATAAGAGTAATCCCACTAAGTTAGAAATTTCTGCTGATATTAGTATTAAAGATCCGGAAGCAAATAAAGAAAAAACTGTAGAAGAACCGGTAATTAAGACAATTGATGTCAAAGCTGAGGAAGTTAAATCAACCCCCAGCGATGATTTAGTTATTCCTGAACCTAAAGATTTAAAACCAGCTCCTACAGAAAAAATTGCTCCCAAACCCCAAGCAAAAAATATATCTGCTTTAACCAAAGCAATCCCCAGTGAGAAAACTAAACAAATTCCTACAGAAAATCCGGTTTTAGCAAAAACAATCGGTACTAAGACGGTTAATAATAAGCGCAATCTACAGACTATTACACCTAATGGTACTTTTACTTCTAAAGTAGAAAATGTTACTACAGATAAATTAGTTACATGGTTGAAGGGTTCGGAAGTAACTACAGGTATTCCCCAACAAGTTATCGATACCTTAAATAAAGTTTCTCCAGAAGTCAAAATTGCTCTACAAACCCTTTTAGCTGAAACTACGGGAGTTAATTTTGCTTTTAATGATAAGCAAATCCAAATTACTTATCCCGGTAGTATTGATATTGCTAAATTAGCTTTAGTAATTCCAGGAATTAAAGATATTCCTCTCAAGGGTTTATCTTTACCGGTTACGGGTGCTGAACTAACAATTACTAATCCGGGATTAGAAAATGCTGATTATAGTTTTAAAGCTGCTAGTTTACCTAAAACAGAATTAGTTAACTGGTTGAAAAATCAAGCCAAAGATTTATTACCAGAAGGTGTTAAGGGTGTTTTAAATCAGTTGTTAGAACTGGGTAATAATGTTGATTTTCTATTAGCTGATAATCAACTCATGGTTACTTATCTGGGAGACATTGATTTAGCGAAAATAAAAGATATTATTCCAGAAATCAAAGATTTACCTTTAGATGGCTTAGAATTACCCGTTAAGAATCCCAGTATTACGATTACGAATCCTGGTAGTATCAGTGCTAATTATGCTGTGACTGCTGATAGTTTACCCAAAGCACAGTTAGTAAGCTGGTTAAAAAATCAAGCTAAATCTATTCTGCCCCAATCGGTACAAGATGTTTTAAATCAACTGTTGTCCCTGACAGATAATTTGGATATTGCTTTAGGTAAAGAACAAATCCAAATTGCTTATCAAGGTAATCTCAATCTGACGCAATTTAATAATGTTATTCCCGGTATTAAAGATTTACCTTTAGATGGTTTAGAGTTACCCGTTACCAATCCTCAAATTACGATTACCAATCCCGGTAGCGTTAATGCAGATTATAGCTTTGTTGCGGAGAAATTACCGAAAGAACAGTTAGTTAGTTGGTTGACTAATAAAGCTAAATCGATTCTTCCTCAAAGTGTACAAGATGTTGTTAATGAGCTATTAAAATTAACAGAAAATGTTGATTTTATCCTTGCTGATAATCAAATTGAAATTGGTTATGAGGGTAATTTAGATTTAGCGAAGTTAGTTAGTTTAATTCCTGGTGTTAAAGAACTCGTTACAAAACTACCTTTGGATGGTTTAAGTTTACCAGTTATTAATCCTCGTCTGACAATTAATAATCCCAAAGGAAATAACCCAGATTTTGCTTTTGCTGCTGATAGTTTACCTACAAAACAAGTTAGTCAATGGTTACTTAATCAGACTCAATCTCTATTACCAAAATCTACTCAAACAATCCTCAATCAATTATTTGTCCAAGGTTTCGAGCAAGTAAATTTAGTTTTGGGTAGCGAACAAATCGAGATTGGCTATCAAGGAGATTTAGCATTAGATAAATTAATTCTGCTGATTCCTGGTTTACAAGAGTTACCGTTAGATGGATTGAATTTACCTATTACTAATCCCAAACTAACTTTACTAAATCTCGGTAGCAATAATGTTGATTATGCTTTTGATTTTGAAAGATTACCCAAAGATGAGTTAATTAAATGGGTTAAGGAAAAAGCTGTCAAATTATTCCCAACTGAAGTCAGTACAGTTCTTGAAGGGTTATTTGAGCTCACAGAAAATATTGATTTACAACTGGGTAAAAATCAAATTCAAATTGCTTATGATGGTGATTTAGAACTTAGCGGGATTCTCAAACAAGTTCCAGGATTATCAGAATTATCTCTTGATAAACTGAAGTTACCGGTTACCAATCCCCGCTTAACGATTGTTAATCCTACAACTCAAGATATTGACTATAGTTTTGCCGTTGATGAGTTACCAAAACAGCAATTAATTGATTGGTTAAAAGCACAATTACCCAGCGAAGTACAGCCAATTGTCAATGAAATTTCTGATATTGCTCAACAGGTAGATATCTTATTTAGCGACAAACAATTACAACTGGCTTATCAAGGTAATTTAGATTTAGTTAAAGTAGCCAAAGAAATTCCCGGAATTAAGGATTTATCTTTAGATGGTTTAGCATTACCAATTACCAATCCCCAATTAACTCTGAGTAATTTAGGGTCATCGGATTTCAGCTATGCTTTTAAGAGCGACCGTTTACCGAAGAAAGAGTTAGTTAACTGGTTGACAAATACCGTTGTTAAATTACTTCCAGAAGATACCAAATCCTTTGTGAATAAACTTCTGGCTGAAGTTGAAAATATCAATTTAGAAATTGCCGATAATCAAATTCAAATTGGTTATGTCGGAGACCTGAATCTGAAGAAGATTATTGATGGAATTACTAGCAAACTCGGTGATTTTCTCTTACCTCTAAAAGGATTAAATTTAACTCTTACAAATCCTAGCTTCACGATTACAAATCCCAAAGCTAATCCCAGTTTTAATTTTAATGTTGATAGTCTTCCCGTCAATGACATCAAAACTTGGCTGATAGACAGAGTTAAAACTTTAGTTGAAGATGAAAGCGTACAGAATTTATTAACGGGATTATTAGAAGAGTTAAGCAATATTGATTTAGTTCTTGGAGATAATCAAACCCAAATCACCTACAATGGTTCAATTGATTTAATTAAAGCCTTAAAAGCAATTCCTGGTTTAGATGATTTCACCCCCGATAATTTAAACTTACCAGTTCTCAATCCCAGCTTTACAATTGCCAAAACCGGAAACGAGCGTAGCTACAGCTTAACAGCAGAACGTTTACCAAAAGATGAATTAACCAAATGGTTGAGTGAAGAAGTTACCCAACAGCTTCCCGATTCAGTTTCAGGATTAGTTAAATCCTTATTAACAGTTGGGCAGCGTATAGATGCAACCTTGGGGGATAATCAAATTGGACTTAGCTACGAAGGTAACTTAGATTTAGCTACAATCATCACAAAAATCCCCGGTTTAAAAGAATTAACCGATAAGGACTTAAAGTTACCCGTATTAAATCCCAGTTTACAAATTACCAATCCCGGTAAAAATGCTAACTACAGCTTTAAAGCTGATAAACTACCAAAACAAGAACTTGTTAACTGGTTGGTAAAACAATTACCCAGCGATATTAAATCTTTAGTCAATGAAATTGCTAAGGAAGCTCAAAATTTAGATGTACTTCTCAGTAATGATTTAATTGAAATTGCTTACAACGGGAATCTGGATTTAGTCAAACTTGTGAGTTTGATTCCTGGAGTCAAGGATTTATTGTCTGATGTAGCTGAAGGTTTGAAATTACCGGTACTCAATCCCAGTATTACAATTTTCAACCCCGGTAAAAATGCTACTTTCAGTATTGATGCTGAAAAGTTACCTAAGAAAGAACTAGTAGATTGGTTAAGTTCTAAATTACCCAGCGATATTGCAACCGCACTCAATAAACTTTCCAATAACTTAGATATTAATATTGCCGAAAATCAGCTACAACTTGAATATAACGGTGATATTGACTTACTCGAACTTGCAGAATTAATTCCAGGAGTTAAGGATTTACCCCTCGATGGTTTAAAGCTCAACGTTACCAATCCCAGCTTTACCTTGCTTAACCCAGGAAAAACCAATGCAGATTATATATTTAATGCTGACCGTCTCCCCACCAAAGAATTACTTAATTGGGTCAAAAATACCGCTAACAATAAACTACCCGACAGCATTAAACCAATCTTCAACAAGTTATTAGAACTGGGAAGTCATGTTAATTTTGTTCTCGGTGAATCACAAATCCAAATTGCTTTTGATGGTGATTTAGATTTAGCAAAAGTAATTGAATTAATTCCGGGTGTTCAAGATATTAAAGCCTTATCTGGTTTAAATCTACCCGTTACCAATCCTAGCGTTACTATCGTTAATTTTGGTCAAGAAGCAAAAACCGAATATTTACTCAAGAGCGACCGTTTACCCAAAGAAGAATTAATTATTTGGGCTAAAGAGAAAGCTACGGAACTGTTACCTGAAGATTTAGTTAAAGTATTCAATTCCTTGATGAATATTGCTGAAGGAATTGATTTAGAAGTAGGTAATAATCAAATTGAAATTGCTTACAATGGCTCCATTGATTTAGCCAATATCATCAAAGAAATTCCCGGTTTAAAAGAACTACCCATCAATAATCTCAACCTCCCGGTATTAAATCCCAGTTTAACTATTACTAACCCTGGTAAATCAGCTAATTACAGCTTTGCTGCGGATAAATTACCCAAACAAGAATTAATCAATTGGCTAAAAGTACAGGCTAAAGAACTAATACCCAACGAATTACAAGGGATATTCAATGTTTTAGCCGATATTGGCGAACAACTAGATATTCAATTTGGTGATAGTAAATTTGAAATTCAATACCAAGGGAATCTCAACCTTGTTAATATCCTCAAAGAAATTCCTGGATTATCATCATTCGACTTTACTGGTTTAACACTTGACGTTAAAAATCCCAGTATTACTATTGCTAACCCCGGTAAAAATCCTGACTTTAGCTTCACCGCAGAAAAATTACCCATTGCTCAATTACAAACTTGGTTAATTGAGAAAGCTGGTGATGCTCTTCCTGAAGAAGCTAAAAATATTCTCAACGGACTTAAAGACTTAGCTCAAGATATTGATATCCTACTCACAGATAATCAAGTTCAAGTACTCTACGACGGTACAATTGATGTTGTTAACTTAATAAAAGAAATCCCTGGTATTAAAGAAATTCCTGGTATTAGCGACCTACCGGAAAAAGCACTCACCGTTACAAAACCAGCTTTAACTATTACCAGAACAACAAAAGAAGGAACAAACGAAAAAACCACTGATTTTAACTTTACAGCAGAAAAAATCAAGAAAGAAGGGTTAAAACAATGGTTAATTGAAAAAGCTGCTGATGCTTTCCCCGAATCAGTTAAAAAAGTAGTCACAACCTTAATTGATACCGCTGCTGACTTTGAAGTTCTGTTTGCAAATAATCAACTACAAATCAGCTATCCCGGTACCCTCGACCTCGCAAATGTCATCAAAGAAATTCCAGGATTAGGAGAACTCACCAAAGGTCTACAACTACCCATTACCAATCCCATCCTCAACATCTACGACTTAGATAAAGGGATATCCAAAGCTAATTATACCTTTGCTGCTGATAGTTTACCCAAAGACGAATTAGTTAGCTGGTTAACCAAACAAGCTAAAGAAAATTTACCAGCTGACCTACTCAATGCAGTCGAAGAAATCTTAGAATTAGCTCGAAGAGTAGATCTACAAATCGGCGATCGCCAAATTGATATTACCTATGAAGGTGTTCTCGATTTAAGCGATGCATTGGAAAAAATCCCTGGTTTAGATAAACTCAATGTAAAGACTTTAGATTTACCCCTCACTAATCCCAGTCTGACAATTACTAAACCCAAGGATTCTAGCAGTTGGAGCGATGCAGAATTTAGCTTTAATGCTGATAAACTACCTACCAAAGAGTTAACTGATTGGTTAGTTCAACAAGCTGTAGAACTAATACCAGCAAGCGTTGTCAACCCCGTTAAAAATATCATCGACGCTTTCGGTACAGTAGATATTACCGTTGGTGATGACCTATTCCATATCGCTTCCGATAAAATTGATTTTGCTCAAGTCATCAAAGCAATTCCCGGTATCAACACCGTATTTACCACACCACCGGAACTAACTTTAAATAAACCTTCCCTCTCATTAACCGATTTTAGCTCTGGAACCACCAAATATCAGTTTTCCGCTTCCGGAATCGATTTAAGTAAACTAGGAACCTCCCTGGGAATCCCAGACGCTTTAAACAAAGCCTTACCTACAGTAGACTTATTCATTAGTAACGATAAACTCAAACTAACCGCACCCCAAGGAATTGACCTTAAAACCCTAGTTTCCATCGAACAACTTGGTTTACCGGAAGTTATTAGTAAATATATACCCGAAATCAAAATTGATAATCCTCAGATTTCCGTTACCAAAGCAGAAAATTCTAACAGTAAAAATATTGACCTCTCCGGAACCATTGCGGGATTAAACCTCCGATTAAATTACACCAACGGTAAATGGACATCCAAAGGAATTGATGACGGCGATCGTCTCAGTGTCTTAGACCTAATAACCGCATTCAAAACATCCAAAGACAACAAACAAAACTTCTATAAATACATTGATTACCAACTCAAAGGTGAAGCAAACCTCGGTTTAACAGCAAAAACCAGCATTAATGGTAATCCCGTCTTTCCTTCCTTCAACTTCGACCTTGCTGCAAACTTCCCCATCTTCAATTACGGTAATAAAGAACAAGCAGACAAAAAAGGAGTGGATATCAACCTGAATAATGTTGGTATCGACTTAGGTTCCTTTATCAGCGACTTAATCGGACCAGTTCTCAAAGAAGTCAACAAAATTATTGAACCAGTTAAACCAGTTATTAAACTCCTCAATAGCGACACCAAACTATTTACAGAATTAGGTATAGCTGACGCTTTTGATGATAACAAAGACAAAAAAGTTACCATCTTTGAAGTAGCCAAACTTTTGGTACCTGAAGAAGAAAAAGAAAAATTAGAAAAATCCGAACGCTTTATTAAAGCAGTGGGAGATATTGTTGATACAATTGCCTTACTAAGTCAAATTCCAGCAGACCAATCTATTATTATTGACCTGGGTAGTTTTTCCTTAACGGACTTCAAAGCAGGTAGTAAAGATAAAAACAAAACAGCCGATAAACTAGATACCAATTCCGTAGACACTACCAAAACTGTAGCAGACCCCTTCAAAGATGCTATTGATACTGTTAACAAACAAACTGACACCGCTACAAACTCCACCGACAAAACCAAAGCAACTAATAATAAATCTACTAGTAGTTTCCTCAGCAAAATTAAAAGTATCGAAGGATTAAACTTCCCAATTCTCACCAATCCCAAGAACGCAATTAATTTACTCACCGGTAAAACTACTGACCTAATTGTATATGATATTCCAGATTTAGATTTTAAATTTGATATTGAAAGCAGTTTCCCAGTTTATGGACCAGTACCCATAATCAAAGGTGTACTTGGTGGTAGCTTTGAAGCCAAAACAGATTTAAAAATAGGCTTCGATACCGCTGGGATAAATCAGTGGAAGAATGATGATTTTCAATTATCTAGTATCTACAAAGTATTTGATGGATTCTATCTCAGTGATTGGGATGAGAAAGGTAAAGATGTCAACGAATTAACCCTCAAAGCCACAATTGAAGCAGGTTTAGATGTTAGCGTTTTGGTAGCTAGTGCTAGCTTAAGAGGTGGAATTGAAGGTATAGTTGGTCTTGATGTTGTAGATGTCGGTGAAAATACTGGTAAGAGCGATGGGAAGATACGCGGTTCGGAAATTATTTCCCGGATTAAAACACCTTGGGAATTATTTAAACTCAATGGTAAGGTTGATGTCTTCTTAAAAGGTGAAGCAGAAGTATTCTGGAAGACAGTTTGGGAAAAAGAATTTGCTCGTTTTAACTTAGCTAAATTTACCTTGGGTGCAGATGGTTTTACCTTCAGCAGTAAGCTTTCCCAGAGTTATATCGCAGGTGCAACAATTTTCCTAGATACCAACTTTAATAACCAGTGGGACGAAGGTGAAATTAAAACCGTTTCCAACGAATACGGTAAATTTGACTTAGATATTCCCCCAGAAGTAGATTTGAATGGGGATGGTGAAATTGGTACCGATGAAGCTCAATTAGTAGGGTTAGGTGGATTTAATACCTCTAGTGGTTTACCGTCAGGAGCATTAATTGCTTTACCCGATTCTCAAATAGTTACACCCCTAACTAGTTTACAAGCTCGTTTAGTACAATCAGGTTTAACAACAGATGCAGCAAATACCCTGATTAAAGATAAACTAAACTTAGATTTAACCGCGAGTTTAGAAACCTTCGACCCACTCAAATCCGTTGGTGAAAATGACCCCCTCCAAGCTGTAAATCAAAACAATGATGATGGTTTAAATATTTACCTAGCACATATTCAAGTACAAGCACTCCTCAATCATTCCCAAGCTTTACTTGATGGTTTACAAACAAATCCCAATAACCTACTAACAGCCATCGACGGACTAGCAAGATTATTACAAGTATCAACCGATACCGAAAATTTAGTTCTCACCAACGCAGAATCCGTCAAAACATTTTTTAACTTCCTACTCCAACAAGAACAACTGACATTAACACCAGAACAACTACAAACAGCAGCACAAATAACCGCTACAGGAAATCAGTTTTTATCTCAAGTCAAAGATATTGGAGCATCAAAATCCGTCAAAGATGCACTTCCCGTATTAGCTTCAGTAAAACGAGTAGTTCAAGGAACCCTCAGCGATTACATTCAACAACTAGCAACAGCAGAACAATCCCCAGAAACTATTTTTGCTACCGTCAAAGACGCTTTAAACCAGAATTATTACCTAGTTGATGCCAATGGTAACGCTTTCGGTAACCGTTATGTATATGTCGAAGCAATAATTCCTGAAAATGACCCAACCTTTGATTTTCTAGTTGAATTAACTCAACCCGCACCCGACCAAGGTTTAACCGTTATTTACTCCTTCTCCGGAACCGCAACATTAGGTGAAGATTACGAAGTCATCACACCCAAACTAGGAGAACTTTATATTAAACCAGGGGAAACCAGCGGCACAATTAAAGTTAAACTTCTCGACGACGACTCCAACACAAACCCAGAAACAATTGCATTTAACCTACAATCCGTTGGTGAAGGATATACAATTGACCCCATTGGCAAAGTAGCATTAGTAGATATTGCATATGAAAATCCTGAAAATAAATCAGTCCAAGGAGAAGACATTATCGGTCGTTTAGGTAAAGATACTCTTGTAGGAACTGCTGGTGATGACTTTATTGAAGGTTACTATGGTTCCGACGAGCTTTACGGACTAAAAGGTGATGACTTGATTCTCGGAGGTAGCGGACAAGATACCGTTTACGGTGGAATCGGAGATGATTATTTAGAAGGGAATTTTGGCAAAGATATCTTAAACGGAGAAGAAGGAGATGACTTTATTGACGGTGGTTCCGGTGAAGATGAGTTAATTGGTGGTTCAGGAGTAGATATTCTTCTCGGTGCTGCAGATAACGACACCCTGAAAGGAAATACAGGTAACGACCAGCTAGAAGGAGAAGCAGGGAATGACTACCTAGAAGGTAACGAAGATAATGACTGGCTTTCCGGTGGTGCTGGTAATGATATTCTAATTGGTGGTGCGGGAGATGATATCAAGTATGGTAGTGATGGAGCAGATGTCTTCTTCTTTGAATCTCCCAAAGATGGTTTTGATACCATTCTTGATTTTAATCCCAATCAAGGCGATAAAATTCAAGTCTCCAGTACAAACTTCGGTCTCAACAACATCGATAAATTCCGCTTCATTAACGGAGTACTAGACTTTAACGGTGAAAATCTAGCACTAGTTCAAAATAACGGTGCAACCTACGCTTACTTTAGTGACCTCAGTGAAATTATTCAAATTGTTGAAGAACCACAACAATTAACTGAAATTTCCCAAAGCAATAACTCCCAACCAACAACACCCGACAATAACTCAACAGCAAATATCTCCATTGACAATCCCCAAACCACCATTCTCGACGAGATAATTAAACGCGGTCGTATTAAATTCGCCACCTCCTCCGCTGGTTCGGAATTTGACTTTGAATTTATCCGTAGTTTAGCAGTAGCCCTATTTGGAGATGCGAATAAAGTAGAAAAAGTAGATACCACCTTCTCCAAAGCCTTTGAACTAGTTGCTAACGGTACCGCAGACATAGCATCTCAAAGAAGTACCCACAGATTGGGAAGAGACACCAAACTAGGTATAGATTTTAGCCCTACCTTCTTCTACGACTACCAAGCAGTAGTTGTTAGAAAAAATACAAACATTCAAGATATTACAGACCTTCAAAGTCTTACCATTGGAGTTGTTAGTAACGGTTTAAATAACTTACAAGATTTATTAAACCCCGAGGGAATAGAGTTTACACCCAAATTATTTGGCTCCCTCGACGAACTTTTTGCAGCTTACGATAATCAAGAAATTGATGGAATTAGTACAGACCATTATTTAATCGCAGAACATCTCAAAGGTCAAAACGACTTTGAAAATCACCACTTCTTCGATGTAGAATTCTCCAGAGAACCTATAGCCCTAGCCTTACCAGAAAATGATTCCCAATGGGCTGATATCGTTCGCTGGGTAAACTACGTCCCCATTCAAGCCGAAGAATTTGGCATTAGTTCTCAAAACATCGACCAAATTATTGCTGCTAACACCGACGATAATCACAATAACGACTCCGCTCCAGAAATTCGTCGTTTCCTAGGCTTAGAAGGAGAAATAGGTGCCCCTCTCGGACTCCCCAACAACTTCGCAGTCAACATAATTAAGCAAATTGGCAACTATGGCGAAATCTTCCAACGTCATTTCGACGATTTAGAACGCGATCGCAATTTTACCTGGGTTGATGGTGGGTTATTGTACTCTCCACCATTCTCCGGTAAATCCATCGAATCCAATTTAATTGAAAACGATAACCGTAATTTACTCCAAGATGTATTAGAGCGGGGTTACCTAAAAATAGGACTTCCCAACAACAACCCCGGTTTCGCAATACAGAAAGAAAATGGTGAATTTGATGGCTTTGAAGTTGACCTAGGAAAAGCCATTGCTGCAGCATTGTTCGGGGATGCAACTAAACTAGAAATTAAACTTCAATCCTTTAACGATAGTTTTGCTAATACCGCAAACGGTATAGTTGATGTCTCCGCAATGAGCATCACCCACAATATAGTCCGGGATGCTAGTCTGGGAATTGACTTTAGCCCCACTTACCTTTACACCGGACAAGGGATATTAGTCAGAAACGATAGCGCTATAAATAATATTCCCGGTCTCAACGGTCGTAAAGTCGGTATTTTAGCAGGAAGCACCGCTTTACAAAATCTCGAAGACGCTGCAACTGAATTCGGCGCTATAATCATACCGATAGAATTTGCTACAAACGACGAAATGTTTGCGGCCTATGAGAAACAAGAAATTGATGCAGTTTCCACCGACCAAACAATCCTAGCAGCAAGAATTCCAACCTTCTCCAATCCCGAAGAACATTTTATACTTGATGAAATTCTTTCTAAAGAACCTTTAGCCTTAATTACCGATGAAAATCAATCCGATTGGGCTGATGTAATTCGCTGGGTTTATAATTCCCTAGTCTTAGCAGAAGAATATTACATCACCAAAGACAACATTGACCAATTAATTGCTGATAACACCGACAATAACCTAGAAAATGATGATATATATGCAATTCGTCAGTTACTAGGATTAGAAGGAAATATTGGAGAAGCACTCGGTTTACCCAACGACTTTGTAGTTAAAGCAATCAAAGCAGTAGGTAACTACGGAGAAATCTACGAGCGTCATTTCGATTCCGACATTCTGTATCGCGAAAACAACGATTTAGCTTCCAACTATGGTTTACAGTACGCTCTTCCCAACAACACTACTGTTGCACCAACTATTCAAAATGCTACTTTTGCAATAGATGAAAACAGCAAAAAATCAACAGAAATAGGTATTATTGACGCTTCCGATCCAGAAAAACAAGCCCTAACTTTTGCAATTATTAACGGTAACATAGACCCAGACCAAGATAATAACCCAGCCTTCAACCTCGACCCATCTACAGGAAAAATTACCGTCAACGACAAAGACGATTTAGATTTTGAAACCACACCAAACTTCAATCTAGAAATTACAGCAACAAATGTAGATGGTTTAAGCGATAAAGCCAATATCACCGTCAACCTCAACGATATTACTAAGTCTACATTTGAGACCACTGAAAATCAAAATGGAATATTTACTTTCAATCCAGAAGACCCAAGCAATATCAAATTTACATTAGCTAACAACAACACCGAAAACGTTAATGAAGTTGGTGTATTTGTTGTAGACGATAAAAACGGTACCATTGATGGAAAATCTCCCGGTTCCGAAGGTTATCTCAAAGCAGCACTACAAAAAGCGCAAATAATCTTCTCAGCAATCAACAACCGTCCCAACGGATTCAATCTAGAAGACATCAAAAAAGTAATCGAAATTGATTCCCAAACACATTTGGGCTTTTACCTAGTATCCAACGGTACAACCGATACAGCACTTGCACAAATACAAAAAACCGGAACAACCAACCTACCCATATTCTTCTCCGATTCCTCAAACCTGCAAATATCCGAATTCAGTACCAACGGTTTTAATTTAAACTGGTCAGACCAAGCAGAAAATAGTAATTTTACGAGTATGGAATTAAGAGTAGAACTAACTCAAGATACTCCCGCTCCCTTCACTAAACTACAAAGAGAAACCCAAAAAGAACTAATTGATTTAACAGATATTACAGGTCAAGTATCAGTAAACGTAGAAGTACACCGAGAAGCTGCTTTTGATAACCTAATTGGTTTCTACCAAATTGCCGACATCAACGGTGGAATTGACACTACCGGTGATGGTAAAGCAGATATATTTGTTGGTCAAGAAGGATACAAACAAGCAGCATTAACAAACCGCATCACAGGTTTAGATTTACTTAAAACCGATAACCAGCAAACAACCACCCTTAATGGAACCTTCAAAGGTGAAACTATATTAGCTAGCTTCATGATTGTAGACGGAACCATAGATCAAGCAATCAACAACAGCGCAGAAACCTACTTCTCATTCCTAGGAGCAAACAGCGACGGAGTTGACCACATTCGCTTTCTTGGTGACAACACCTTTGGTTACGAAGACCTAGTTGGTGGTGGTGACAATGACTTTAACGACATGATTGTTAAAATTAATTTTCCCACCGTCTAGAAATATATAAGAAATCTTAGCTCGACCTTATCCATTTTTGAGTAACGAGATAGCTAAGGCTGGAACGGTCAAATTCCATCAAAGTCAACAGCCTAGTCTAAAGCCCCCGGATTTATCCGTAGATAACCACTCCTATACTTTGTTGAAGCCCCTAAATTTCATTTATGGAGCATTAATTACGAATTACGAATTATACTCACATCAGTATGATGTATCAAAATTTTCATCTCTGATTCGTTCTCAAAGATAAGTTTCACTTCCGTATATGACCCAAGTGAATTTTGCTTTCCTTTCGGTCAGGGGCAAATTGTGTAGCCGTTAGGCTTCCCGAAGGGTACCTCTATCTACCTCGTTACAAGGAGGCATTCGCTTTTTCACTCATCCTTTACCCTCCAGAGAGTTCGGCTTTGATTGCTCTGGGCTTACTATAAAATTCGACCGTTTTCTAGACTCTGTAGGGTTTTTTAATGTATCAAAATTTACTTAATTAAAGTAGTTAGCCTAATTTGAAGCCGTAAAAAAGTCTAAGTAATTATCGCAAAAAGTCTTCTATAAAAGGAACACGAGTTTTAATAGCATTGACGAACTCACTAGACATCAAATGGTGTAAAGATGGTGTAAAACATATTTTAGAGGCTAAAACGCATATATAGCAAGGTAATTACTCGGACTGAAAATCCTCGTGTCACCAGTTCAAGTCTGGTTCCTGGCATACAAGATGAAACCCCTAGCAGCTAACGCTTCTGGGGGTTTTTTAATGTCGTAAAAACCCCGTTTCAGCGATTTACGGAGGTGTAACTGTGGTGTAAAAAATAGCCACGTTGGACATATTTGGATATGTTTAGCTAAATTTTGGGGGTAAATTGGGGGTAATTTTAAGCGCGTTCTGTGACGCGGTTTCA
>JBCBPQ010000084.1:0-25920 GCA_039820645.1 Cyanobacteria bacterium J06633_8
ACATTAATGGTTGGAAGCCCCCGGATTTATCCGTGGATGTCAACTATTTTCCGGTTGAAGCCCCTAAATTTTATTTATGGGGCATTAATTACGAATTACGAATTACGAATTACGAATTATGCTCACTTTATCTGGAGTAATTGGCAAATTGCGAATCCGCTTACCCGTAGCGTGATAAACAGCATTTGCTACCGCAGCAGCAACACCTGTAATTCCGATTTCACCGATACCTTTTGTACCAATTGGATTAACATTGTTATCAATTTCCTCGACCATTTCTATGTCAATATCGGGAATATCGGCATTTACTGGAACGTGGTATTCACCAAGGTTTGCATTCATTACCCGACCAAAATTTGGATCGACTACGCTTTCTTCCATTAATGCCATACCGATACCCATGATGATACCGCCGATAAATTGCGATCGCGCTGTTTTCTGATTGAGTATCTTGCCGCAAGCAAATGCTCCGGCGTAACGGTTAATACGAACTTCACCAAAATCTGGATCGATTCTGACTTCGACAAATTGAGCGCCAAAAGCATGTTTGGAATATTCTTTCTCTGACTTAAAGTTGGCATCGTATTCAATTTCAATTTGTTCTTGATTATTTTTTTTGAGAATATTTACGTAATCTTCAATTGTCAGGGAATCGCTTTGGTTGATTCCCCCCAGTTCTAAAACTTTTGCTTGCAATTGTTTAACAGCACCATGTACCGCACTACCAACGCTACTTATTGTCATCGAACCACCGCTGACTGGTGCCTGGGGTAATTTGGTATCGCCATATTCAAAGCATACTTTTTCAAAGGGGAAACCTAAAGTATCCGCGATAAGTTGCGCCATCACGGTAGCCGTACCACCACCCATCTCATGGGTACTGCTTTGTACTACAACCCTACCATCTGAAAGCATTTTGGCTTTAGCTGAAGCTGGTAATGTAAGAGCTGGGTAAGTTGCTGTTGCCATTCCCATGCCAATCAAATAGCGTCCGTCGCGCATGGAACCTATTTCGGGATTGCGTTTCCACCAGCCAAATTTTTCAGCACCGATTTGGTAACATTCTTTCAACGACTTACTCGACCAAGGTATATTCTTTGCAGGATCGGTATCTGCATGATTGCGTAATCTTAATTCAATGGGGTCAATTTTCAAAGCATAAGCTAATTCGTCCATTGCCGATTCAATTGCAAAAGTCCCCGGAGCTTCTCCAGGGGCACGCATGAAAGTGGGTGTAACTCGATTCAAACGTACCAAGCGCTGGGAAGCTTGTAAATTATCACAAGCGTAGAGCATGTGAGTTCCAACAGTGAACGGTTCTACAAAATTATCGTACATCGAAGTATGAGAAATACCCGAATGGATAATTGCCGTTAACTTACCATCTTTAGTTGCCCCTAACTTCACGTTTTGTTCAGTTTCGGGACGATGTCCGACTACGTTAAACATATCTTGGCGAGTTAATACCAACTTTACCGGACGATTGACATGACGAGAGGCAATTGCTGCTAATAAAATATGCGACCAAAAAGCACCTTTGCAGCCGAATGCACCACCAATAAACTGACAAATTACCCGAATATTTTCTTCTGGAATTTCTAAACTTGTAGCTAAAGCTTTTCTGGTTCCGTAAGTATTTTGGGTAGAGGTGTAAACCGTTAATTTATCGTTTTCCCATAGTGCAATTGTTGCCGAAGGTTCTATGGGATTGTGGTTCTCGGTGGGTGTTGTGTAAACTTCGTCTACTTTGATATCCGCTTTTTCAAAAGCATCTTGGGGATTACCCCGAATAAAATTTGGTTCTTTACCAAAAACTGTCTGCGGCTCAAATTTTTCATTACGGTGCTTTGCCATCCCCACTATTGGAGTTTCTTCTTCATAGGTAAACTGCACCAAGGAAGCAGCATAAGTTGCTTGTTCTAAGCTATCTGCTATTACTATTCCAATATATTCGCCGCTGTAATAAACAGAATTGTCTTGTAAAGGTGAATATTCTTCTGCCGCAGTTCCACCTTTCATAAAGGATTTTAAGGGTTCAAATTTTGGTACATTTTCATGAGTAATTACGCTAATAACACCCGGTAAATTTTCCGCAGCGTTTGTATCGATACTTTTAATTTTTCCTCTTGCGATAGTACTAGGAATACCAACAGCATAAGCAAGGTTTTCTTGAGAAAATTCAGCCGAATAATTTGCGCCACCAGTGACTTTAAGATTACCATCGACACGGTTTAAAGGTTTTCCGATTGTTTGAGTCATTTCGATTTTAAATTTTGGATTGTGGATTCTCAAATTAATTTTTCTCTTCTCAGCGTTCCTTTGCGAGAACCTCAGCGTTACTCTGCGTTTCAAAAAAATATTGTATTTCAACGCAAAGGCACGCAAAGTAGGCGCAAAGGTTCGCGGAGGGTTTATTCTGCTAAATTCATCAATGCCCTTACTATTGCTCTTTTCGCGAGTTCGATTTTGAAATTATTATGCTGATAACCTTGCGCCCCCTGTAATGCAGTTTCTGCTGCTTGTCGAAATACTTCTTCTGTGGGGGAAGCACCAACTAAAATTTCTTCTGCATTAGTTGCTCTCCAAGGTTTATGGGCTACTCCACCCATTGCCAAACGTGCTGTTTTAATGGAATTATTTTCAATTTCAAGTGCAGCAGCAACAGAAACTAAAGCAAATGCATAAGATGCTCTATCTCTAACTTTTAAGTAATAAGACTTTATGTTGAGAGATGGAGGTAAATCGACAGCGGTAATTAATTCGTTTTCTTGTAAATTAGTATCAATATTTGGCGTATCTCCCGGTAAGCGATGAAATTCTGTCGCGGGTATTTGTCTTTCTTCACCGGATGCATTAACTACTCTAACTACAGCATCCAAAGCTGCTAATGCAACGCACATATCTGAGGGATGAGTTGCTATACAGGCATCGGTTGCACCTAAAATAGCGTGAATTCTATTAAAACCCTCTATCGCCGGACATCCAGAACCCGGTTCTCTCTTATTGCAAGGTGTTGCGGTGTCGTAGAAATAATAGCAGCGGGTTCTTTGCATCAAATTACCGCCAACTGTCGCCATATTGCGTAATTGTTGGGTAGCACCGGAAAGAAAAGCTTGCGATAACAAAGAATATCTTTCCCGAATCAAAGGATGATTTGCAGTCGCAGTATTACGAGCTAAAGCACCAATACGCACGCCACCGTTGGGTAATTCTGTGATGTCAGCCAGCGGTAATTTCGTGATATCAATTAAACTATCCGGTACTTCCACACCGGATTTCATTAAGTCGAGTAAATTGGTTCCACCACCAATAAATTTTGCTTGATTGTTATTGCTTAATTCTTGAACGGCAGCATTTGAAGAATTAGCTTTTTTATAATTAAATGGTTTCATCTTTTTCAGTGAACAGTTATCAGTGAGCAGTGAACAGTTAACAGTTATCAAAAATTAATTAATAATTGATTTGCTAATAACTCCTAACCTTTGACCTTTAATCTCTAACATTTAACCTGATAAGCTTCTTTTACGGCAGCGACAATATGGGGATAAGCGCCGCAGCGACAAAGGTTTCCGCTCATACGTTCGCGAATTTCGGTGTCGGTTAATTCAATTGATGCGGTTGGGTTGGCTATTTCTTCTAAATCAGTTACGGTACTTGGTTGCCCTGCTTCTATTTCCGAAAGCAATGCCACAGCAGAACAAATTTGTCCGGAGGTACAGTAACCGCATTGAAAACCATCGTTATTTACAAATGCAGCTTGCATTACATGAAGTTCTTCACCTGAACTCAAGCCTTCGATAGTTGTAATATCGTCTCCTTCATGCATGATTGCTAAAGCCAGACAAGAATTAATTCTTTCTCCATTAATTAATACTGTGCAAGCACCACACTGCCCGTGATTGCAACCTTTTTTACTACCAGTTAAATTTAAACGTTCTCGCAGGGCATCAAGAAGAGTAACGCGGGGTTCAATGTTTAAAGTATGTTCTGTACCATTAATCTTTAATTTCACCGGAACGGTATCAACACTTTTGCTCTTTGCATTAGTTGATAGCGGATTTGGCTTTGTTGTAGTCATTTTGATAATACATATCCCTCTCGCAAAATAGTAAGTCGCGATTTTAGGAAGTAGCACTATTTAAAGAAATAAGTTAAGCAAAATACATAAAAGTTTAAATAACTAACAAATACTAATATTACTTTGACCGATAATTAATGGCTATCGATATTGATAATACCGATATTATCTATATATCCGATTCAAAGAATATAATTTTATAAGATTAAAACCTATTTTGATATAAATCTAAACTATAAAATAAATATGGCGATCGCCGCAATTAATTGCTTGTAACTTGAAAGTTTAGGATGTTGAGAAATATGCTCGGTTTCTGATATCTCTAAAATAGAGTTGTCTAATCAAGTTTTTTATCCATTTGCCAAATAAAATCTCAAATAAATGGCTGTAAAAAATATTTTAATATCAATTAAGCATAGATAATTTGTTTTTATCCTATTTTCCGAAAATTTCGCACAGGAAACTAGTCTAGGAAAAGCACGTAATATTAATGTAACGATTGTCGTAGGCACTGATAATGATTTAAGCAAAGTCGCCAATTTATAATGTTATTGACTGCTGGGAAAGCAAAAACTATAACTTGAGAATAAAAAAATCTTGTGGAATAACCAATAAATATCCATCAATGGAATGAAAATTAACCGGTTGAACGTTTTTGGCTACCAAATTCCCATAAACTATGATTGGTAAAGCATTATCGAATCACCGAATGGGAGATACCCGATGTGACTGAAATGAACAATGTAACTTCTGTCATTCAGGAATCAACTCGCCGGGAATTGCGGGATTTAGTACGAACTCAATTGCAAATGCTGCTGGAACAAGGTGACTTACGGGGTGCAAAAGCAATTCTCGTACCGGTACAACCTGCGGATACAGCGGAGGTGATTGAAGGTTTACCGGAAACCATGCACGCTTTAGTGTTTCGCTTGCTTTCTAAAAATGAAGCAATTGAGGTTTACGAGTATCTCGATCGTAGCGTTCAAGAAAAGTTGATAGAGGAATTTCGCTCTCAGGAAGTGCTTGATATTGTTGATAAAATGTCACCGGATGATAGAGCGAGGTTATTTGATGAGTTACCGGCAAAAGTTGTTAATCGTCTCTTAGAACAACTTAGTCCGGCTCAAAGACAGGCTACTGCTCAACTTTTGGGTTATGAATCCGGTACCGCCGGAAGACTCATGACTCCTGAGTTCATCTTGCTCAAAGAAAATTTTACCGTAGCGCAAGCTTTGGAAAGAATTCGCCGTCAAGCTAATGCTAGCGAGATGATTTATTATCTTTACGTTACGGATGCTGCGAGGCATTTTACCGGAATTGTTTCGCTACGACAATTAGTAACAGCTAACACAGATCAAACAATTGATGAGATAATTAATCGCGATTTAATTTACGTTCATACAGATACCGATCAAGAAGAAGTTGCCAGAGTTATTCAAAAGTATGATTTTCTAGCCGTACCTGTAGTAGATAGAGAAAAACGCTTGGTCGGTATAATTACGGTAGATGATGTTATAGATATTATTCAGGAAGAAACTACAGAAGATATTTACGCTCTGGGTGGTGGCGTACAATCTAGCGGTGATAACTATTTTCAAACTGACTTATTTACTGTCGCTCGTAAGCGGGTAGTTTGGTTATTAGTTTTGCTTGTGACTAATACTGTAACGGGAACGATTATTAAATCTGAAGAAGATATTTTAAAAAAAGTAGTAACTCTAGCAGCTTTTATTCCTCTACTTACTGGTACGGGGGGTAACGTCGGCGCTCAATCATCTACGGTGGTGATTCGCGGCATGAATACTGATGAAATCCGGAGTTTAGGCACTATTCAGGTAATTGCTAGGGAAGCCCTTGCTGGTGCAATCTTAGGTATAACATTAGGAGCGATCGCCACTTTATGGGCATTTCTACTGCAAGGTAACTTAAAAGTTGCGATCGCAGTTGGTAGTAGTTTGGTTGCAATATCGGTTTTGGCTTCAGTTTCTGGTTCCTCGCTACCGTTTTTATTCCGTTTCATGAAGCTAGATCCAGCATTAATGTCTGCACCATTTATTACAACAGCCGTAGATGTTGCAGGTGTTTTAATTTACTTTGGTTTGGCGCGGCTGATTCTCAATTTATAATTAACAAAAATGTTATTAAATACAAAGTTAGTACCACTCGCTGATAATGATGCTTTACGGCAAAATCAAATTTGTAACTGATTTTTTGTAACTTATTTTTCGCAGAGACTTGTGCCTTAACACAGCCTACAATTTGGAAACTGATTAGTGATAATGGTGCGTTACGGCATAATCGAATTTGTAATCATTTTCATACATACTGAAACCGTAACACACCCTACAAAATATTTTGCCTAACTAATAACTGTTAACTGTTAACTGATAACTGTTAACTGTTAACTGTTAACTAATAACTGTTAACTGATTTACAAATCTGCTGGGGTATCGGGGGCAACAACTTCACCGATATTCAACCTACTAGCATCTGTAGTGGTAATCAATTCATTAAGTTCGGAGAGTTGTAAATTCATTTGATCGCAAGCATTACTTAATTCTTGTCTAAATGTATTTAAATCATTACCATAGCCACACTGAAGAGCAGCAGTTACTATTCCCTGTTTAGCGTTCGCTTTGGCGCAGTCTACTAAATCTGTTCCTTTTAGTGGTGTAGGAGATGTCATATTTATATTTGTAATGAGGTTAACAATAATTATTGCAATACTAACAATAGTTATGCATATGCTCATCTCTCAAATGGTTGAACAGCTTTTAGGCTATTAGGAAGAAATTTGACTCAGTAAATAATTGATAGTTAGAGGTTGTTTAAAAAGTAATATTATTTACCTCACATATTTTCGAACCCCCTAAATCCCCCTTGAAAAAGGGGGACTTTAATTCCGTTTCCCCTCGCCTTTTTCAAGGGGGAGTTTAACTCCGTTTCCCCCCTTGTTCAAGGGTGCTAGGGGGGATCGACAATAATTTTCAGTAATAAGCGATATTTTAAATTCATCTGCTTGTTTGATTAGGCTAACTGTATCTAATCACTGATAATTAATGGTAAATAACTAGCAATTGACAAGATGCTTCATATATCTGACTTAGAACAACTAGAGAAATTTCGTTATCTTCAATCAAACTTACGGGATAGATGGAAGTGTGTAGAAGGTGATGAAAGCGATACGAGTGATGTTGATATTTTAGTAATTCCTTCCCTTAGTCTCGATCAGAGCGAACTAAAAAAAGTCGAAGGTTACGAACATTATGAAGAACGTTTGTTATTTGCTCTAATTCGCTTGTGGAACCCACATAACCGACTAATTTATGTAACATCGGTTCCTTTACATCCTAGTATTATTGATTATTATCTACAGATGTTACCGGGAATCCCTTTTTCCCACGCTCGCAATCGTTTGTTATTGCTTTCTACTTATGATTCTTCTCTCAAACCTTTAAGTCAAAAGATTTTAGAGCGTCCCCGGTTATTACAGCATATTAGAGATGCTTTAAGAATAGATAAGTCTTTTATGATATGTTACAACTCCACTGGTTTTGAAGCACAATTGTCTTTAAAATTAGGAGTTCCATTGTATGCTGCGGCTCCAGATTTACAAATTTGGGGAACAAAAAGCGGTTCGAGACAAATTTTTGCCGAAGCTGAAGTTCCCCATCCAGATGGTAGCAAGCTAATGTGGAATATCTCAGATTTAGCAGAAGCTGGGGCAAAATTATGGGAGCGTCAGCCATCTTTACAAAGGATGGTAATCAAACTAAATGAAGGTATTTCTGGAGAAGGAAATGCAGTGTTAGATTTAAGACCGATGCTTGAATTTGCTCCTGATAAAGCATCTCACGAAGAGAGGGTAAAGAAAATTACTGAAAATTTCTATAACATGAGTTTTCAAGCAAAACAAGAAACTTGGTCAACATTTTCTGGAAGAATACCTGAATTAGGAGCGATTGTGGAAGCTTTTGTCGAAGGCGATGTTAAACTGTCACCCAGCGTTCAGGGAAGGATTACACCAAGAGGGGAAGTAGAAATTCTTTCTACTCACGACCAAATTCTAGGTGGTCCCGACGGTCAAATTTTTCTCGGATGTAAATTTCCTGCTGATGAAGATTATAGATTGCAGTTACAGCAATTAGGTTTACAAATTGGTCGTCAATTAGCAGAAAAAGGAGCTTTGGAAAGGTATGGGGTAGATTTTATCGTTGTCAAGGAAGACGGGAAATGGGATATTCAAGCAATCGAAATCAATTTACGAAAAGGTGGTACTACTCACCCCTTTATGACCTTAAAATTACTTACCAACGGACGTTACGAAGCTTCTACAGGTTTATTTTATTCTCAACAAGGACGACCAAAATATTACATTGCTACCGATAACTTGCAAAAAGATCGCTATCGGGGACTTTTACCCAACGATTTAATGGATATTATTGCTCAACACAGATTGCATTTCGACACCGGAACAGAAACCGGAACGGTATTTCATTTAATGGGTTGTCTTTCAGAATTTGGTAAATTAGGATTAACCAGCATCGGTGATTCGCCCCAACAAGCAGAAGAAATCTATAACAAAGTAGTAAAAGTTCTTGATGAAGAAACTCCGAACAGTGACAATGATTTCTCATCACTATCAAAACAAACTTTCCCCATTTTTTGGGAAAGGTTTAGTTGATGAATGGGGAATTGGGCATGGGGCAGTGAGCAGTGAGCAGTTAACAGTGAACAGTTAACAGTTAACAGTGAACAGTTAACAGTGAACAGTAAGCAGTTAACAGTGAGCAGTGAGCAGTTAACAGTGAGCAGTGAGCAGTGAATCAGTTCCTCTCCCTCTCTTCCCCCTCTTCCCCCTCTTCCCCCTCTTCCCCCTCTCCCCAGCTGTCACATTTTCTTGAAAATATAAAATAAAAAAGCTTGCTGTGGGAACTAGCTATAAGCGAAAGATATAAAAGAATGCTTCGCTGCCAGACTGCCTAAATGTCGATCAAAATCTCTTTATGTGATTCAACTTTTTTTAACTCTTGCCTCCTAATTCTTAACTCCTAAATCCCAAATCCTCATTTAAAATCGAAAAATCCATACCCTGCGCCCAATCCCCAATGCCCCATGCCCCATGCCCAATTCCCAACCCAATTTAAATGCGATTCACTGCGTAAATCCTAATTGTTGCCGCCCTTATCCCCAACCTTGGGGAAATAAATTTTGTCTGGCTTGTGGTTCGCCGTTACAACTTCAAGATAGATTTATTCCTCTCGAACGTTTGGGTTCTGGGGGTTTTGCTCGCATTTATACGGTTTGGGATGTTAATACACAAACAGAAAAAGTTTTGAAGGTGTTGGTGGAAACTTCTCCAAAAGCACTGGAATTATTTGCCCAAGAAGCAGAAGTTTTACAGCGTTTAAAACATGGGGGTGTTCCTAAAGTTGAAGCTGGTGGGTATTTTTTCCATAATCTCTCAAATTCTGTTCAAGAGTTAGATTTACCTTGTTTGATAATGGAAAAAATCAACGGTCAAACTTTGGAAGAAGTTCGTTATTTATATCCACAAGGTTGTTCTCCAGAGTTGGTATTGCATTGGCTCCACCAAGCGGTAGATATCTTGGGACATCTCCACGAACACATGATTATTCATCGCGATATCAAACCTTCTAACTTGATGCTGCGTAATCCTGCTTCCAATTTAAAAAATTCTCAGTTGGTAGTGATTGATTTTGGTGGTGCAAAACACTTTAGCGTTGCAAGTTCACATCGTCAATCCAGTTCTACGCGATTATTTTCTACTGGATACAGCCCACCAGAACAAGTTACCGGGCGTAATGTCGGTCCAACAGCCGATTTTTATGCTCTTGCCAGAACAATGATTGAATTGCTGACGGGAAAAAATCCCCAAGAATTAGAAGATGCCCGTACAGGAACATTACGCTGGCGACAAGCATTAAAAACTTCAGAGTATGGCAGTGATGTCAATCCCCTTTTAGTAGATTTACTCGACGACATGGCACAAGAAGAAGTGCGATCGCGTCCGGAAAATGCATTAATTATTCAAAAACGTTTAGCACAGATAAGCAAATCAACATCATATTTACCAGTACGTCGGCGCAAAGGGTTTTTGAAGGGCACAAAAGAATTTATCGGACAATTTATTTTAGGAACAACCCAAGGTGTAAGTAATACTACACTATTCGTATTTAAGATAATCGCAGGAATAATTCGCGGTACCTTTGAAACTTTGTGGACAACAATTTTAGCCTGTATTGGGGCTTGTATAGGTACAATTGCAGGTTTTTTCCTAGCATTTGCAACGATTTTAGGCGATAAAGTTGGAGAATTTGTAAGCAATATACTAATAGCTTTCACATCAAATCCTCAACCTGTATTAGGTTCGGAGATAGTTTTATTTGCAACATCCGGACTCACAACAGCTTGGGCAATAACTTTAGCAGGAGGTTTCAATCAACGCAGAAGATTTTTGATAGCCTCTGTAATGGGAATAATTGGATATAGCGGGGGTTGGTTTATCTTACAGCTAATACCACCACAACAAGGAGAAGGATGGGTAGGGCTAATACTATTCGCCATCTCCTTACTCACCTTTGGTTTAGGACTTCGTTCCCATCACATTATCCATGCAATTATGACTGCATTTGGTACGGCAATTATTTTTGCAGGCTTAATAAACTTAGGTTTATCGCCAACTATATTAAATGCAGCAACTCCCTTCGACATATCCCAATTGTGGATTAAACTAGGCTTCTTCTGTATGTTAGGTAGCTTTACAAGTTTTTGGCTGGGAGTCAGTACCTACTTAATTGTTCCGGCATTGAAAATTTTGGGTTGGAGATAATCAGTACCATGACAGTTAACAGTGAGCAGTACCATGACAGTTAACACTTGGGAATTATCAATTATCAATTTAGTGGGAGCGTCTCGGGTTTCCATGCCCCATGCCCCATGCCCCATGCCCCATGCCCAATTCCCCAATTCCCAATGCCCAAAAATAGTGAATCCCTCCGCCACCATATAAACTGGGCTAGAGGGATTCGATAATTCTTTGACTATAGAACTTTCGGTATATCTCTTGATGTCCCTATTTTAAGATCTGTATGTGGGATTGAGTAGTCCAAAATCCACAATTTATAACTTTTTTATATTTTTTTTATATATCCTTTATATTTGTTATATAATTAACTTTTTGTATATGTAAGTATAACAATACATAATTGTTTAAAACCCCTACCTTGATAAATATCTCTAAAGAATATGAAATCAGCAATTGTAGCTAGTATTACATTGTTAGCTTGTGTCGGCTTTATGGAAAAAGCAAAAGCATTTAACCCACAAGATGTAGAACGTTTTAAAGCTAATGGTGCTTGTCCAAGATGCGATTTAAGTGGTGCGAATTTGTCGCAAGCGAATTTGCCAAAAGTAAACCTGCGGGATGCAAATTTAAGGGGTGCGGATTTAACAGGTACTAATTTATCCAATGCCGATCTCACGGGTGCAGATTTACAAAATGCCGTATTGATTGGCGCTAATCTTTCAGGTGCTTCTTTAATGGGTGCTAACTTGCGATCGGCTTCTCTGGAAAACGCTAATCTTTCTTTCGCTGCTTTAATGAGTGCTAATTTATCAGCAGCTAACTTAACTGGAGCTAATTTATTTCTAGCAAACTTCCGTGGGGCAAATTTCCGATTAACTACTTTGAGAAATGGTGTAGTTTCATCTGACAAACCTTACTGGTGGTCTTTACAATCAGAAAGCGTCAAAGACTGTAATAAGTTTAAATCTGAAGATGGTCGCGGTACAACTTGTTATAACGAATAAGTTAGTTTTATAATTGCTGATTGCTAATTTATAACTAATAATTACATTCCGCTTTTTATTATATATACCCGGTTATTTTTGACCGGGTTTATTTATGTTTATATAGCAGTTTGACTTGGATAGAAAACAGATTAACCTCACCCCGTCCTACGGACACCCCTCTCCTTATCAAGGAGAGGGGGAAGGTTTATTACCTATTACCTATTACCTGTTACCTATTACCTATTGCCTATTACCTATTACCAACTCTCACAGATATGAGACATCTTTAACCGCACAGGATAATTATAGTTTTTCAACTATTTCCACTTCAAAATCATGGCCATATTGCAACATAAAATCTCTAGCTAATTCTTCGATTAAGGTTAAATCTAAATTTAAATCAATTTTTAAGCCTAATCTTATACTAGCTGTATTGTCTATCTTATCAATTTCCGTCCAAGGTCTAACAAAAATATGATTATTTTCAAGTTGAATAATTAAGCTAATAATATAACCTTCTAAATAACCGCATTCTTTTTCTAGCTCTTGTTTATCGTGATTTATTACCTTTAATTTTAAGATAATATCAGATTCTTGCTGTAAATCAATTGGTTCAAATAATGATGACCAATCAAGATTACCAGCTAGAATCTCTTGAGTCAGTTCTGTACCTCTTGCAAATTCACGACGTAATATTTCTGCTGTCGAACGAGTGATATTGCGGGCAGTATTTTGACAAGGTTCTATTGATGTAATTATTGGTAATAAATCCCGTGGCAATTCTAGCGAATATTGCTTTCCTGCCTCTGTTAAAGCAATCGGTTGTCTCCAATTGTGTTGATTGAGACGACTAAAGAAATTAGCAAGTAATTTATCGGGTTGAGTATGATTTTTATCGCAATACTGGCAACTCCAAGCACTCAATAAAGCCCAAGACAAGCCACCCAAGAAACCCCAATTGTTACCGTAGATTCGGCGGGATTTTGCCCATGCTCTAACAGTTCGTAATAACCATTGAAATGAATTAAATGGTACATATTCCTGCACGAATTCTGTAAGAAAATCAGCTTCCCAGCAACCGATAATAGCCATCTCCGATTTGCTAGGTTTAAGATTTATTCCCAATCCTCCATTTTCATCAACACTTGTATAGACATATTTTGCATCTTGCTCAATTTCCCTCAAAGAAACCCGGTTTCTATTCGTGAAAGCATGAATATCTCGTTGTGAAATCGTAAAGAAACCGGGTTTATCGCAGTGATGCAAGATGTGAGTATAAAGCACATCAATAGATATTCCTTCTAATTTCAAACGCAATAATGGTACTTTGGCATCTAAAACTAGTTGAATACTTTCGCAAAGTCCTTTTAAACGTTGTTGTAAGTTTTTGAGAAAATCTTCCCCAGATAAATAAGTCGGAATCTGACAAACAACATCTAAGTCGCTTTCGGAACTTTCTACTCCCAAACGATAAGAACCCAGTAACTGTAAATTTGGTTGAAAACCCAAACATTCTTTACAAGCTTGGCTAACAATTTCTAAAACAGTATGGCGTTGTATTTGCTGTGCTTGATTTAATTTTGGTTGGAGTTGATTGACTAAATTAATCAATTCAAAAGGAATAATATCACTTGCTTCTGCTCCTAAATCAATAATACGTCTTACTTCAAAAGGTTCATTGCCTCGACGACTAATTAAAGCTATAGATTTAACTGTAAAACTTCGCGGATGCCATCGTGGTAGTTTTGCAAAAGCTTCTTCCGGAGTAGAAAATTGTCCAACACTAAGATGGGGTGTAAATCCTGCATCCGATTTACGACTTTGTTCGTTGCATTGAGGAAATAAACTTTGTAGTAATGCCTGTAATTGATGCAAAGCAGTTTCCGGTTGAGGGATAGGATGCAACCAAGCTGTAGAACTTTTGCGGTGAGTGAATGTCTCAAAGTTATTTAAGGTAACTGTAAATGGTTGTATTTGAGCAACTGCTGAGGTAATTACTTCCGCAGCTCGATCAAAATAAGATTCTGGCAGAAAACCGTAAATCAAATTAATATGTGGCATCCAACGCTCAAATCTTGCATCGTAACGCTGACGTATTGTTTGGATTGCCAGGAAAATATCTTCTGGTGGAATTATTACAATAGCGCTTTGATAAACGGGAGTAATTGTTTTTAACTCATTGATAACCTCACCACGCCACTTGCTACAACGCGGGGAACCCGCGCAAAGCAGTGGCTCCCCTTCCCCTCTCCTTGTTAAGGAGAGGGGTGTAGTAAGATTCCCTTCCCTTCTTCTTATTAAGGAGAGGGGTGCCCCCAAGGGCGGGGTGAGGTTTTCTTCCCTTCTCTTTGATAAGGAGAGGGGTGCCCGCAAGGGCGGGGTGAGGTTTTCTGTTGATACAACAACCGCTCGTATACCAAAATGATCTGAGGGAAATATTTTCTCTTCAGTATTATCTACAGGTTTACAAGCAAACAACTCTACAGACTGCGGTACCCAATTACTGCTTTGACTATGTAAAATAATCCGGTCAAATCGTGCTGCTTCTCCTGCCAAGCTCATTAATTCTGCTAAAGGGTTTAGCTGCGGATTGAAAGTATAACCTGCTTCATCAGGACGTAATTCCTGCCAAATATCAACAAAATTACTAATATCTAGTACTTCTTCTTGGAGATTGTTTCTAGTATTAAAATCACCAACAATAAAATAATTACCTGGTTGCTTTCGCAGATAATCAACTACAGTTGTTAATTGGTATTTTCTTTTTTCGTCAGCATTTTGAGCGCGATTGCTGGTTAAATGCACTACTGCAACCTGTAATAACTCACTATTGATAAACCAGCTTCCTACTAATACATGCTTATGAGCAGAAAACTTATGTTCGACTAATGTAAATGGCAAACGCGACAACAAGAAATTAGCAAATGTTTGAATATTTTCAGCCGTACTTGAAGAGGAAACATAATAATCGCGTACCCAATCTTGGGCTAAAAGAAACCTGACAAAATCTGGTGTTGCTTCTTGAATCGCAATAATATCCGCATCGCATTGACGCAATTCTTCAACAATTACCGGTAAACGTTTTTCAGTTTGAATTTTATCCTTTTCATAAACATCACAAAGCACATTGAAACTAGCAACTGTTAGACAATTTGATTTAACTGACTTCGATAAATCCTCAATAGCTTGCCAACCATCAATTTTGTATTTATAAACAGGTTTTTGATGAAAATTTACAGGTTTTTCTTTGATATTGGAAATAGTTTTATCGCTTTCATCTGTTTGATGATTTTTCCACGCAAAAGCCGGTAAATCTCCGCTGGAAATCAAATCCAAATGCTGTTCTCTATCCCAAACAACAATATCTTGACAGCGAATATAGCGGATACGATGCCAAGGAATATCACCATCAGCAGCCCAATGAGCCAAAGGTTTTTCCCGAATACCCCTTGCACAAACCCTGTCTTCAAAACCAGCAATAAAAACATTACTGTCAAGACGAGAATCCTAAATAATTCGATTATAAATCTCCCAGCTAGTCGCCATTTTTTGCTTATCTTGTTTAGACATAGTAAATGTTAGTTGATAGTTGATAGTTGATAGTTGTGAGTTGTTAGTAATTGAGAATTAAACTTATAACTGTTAACTCCTACTCCCTTCCCGGCTTTATGATTTGCGATAAAAAACCGCACGCAGAATCAAGAGCGCACAGAAAAGAGCTAAAAATAGATAGGTAATCGCATATGCGGTTGGGGAAGTAAGTAGGTGGACACAAATAAACCAAGCTATATTACAAAATGTTTTTGACGCTTAAACCCTTACCCCTATTGCAAGACAGCAAGACAGCCTATTGCCTTATCCCAATTACTATTTTCAATGCCAACCTACTTAACTCCTAACTGTTTTAACGTTAATTGCAAATCCAATCGACGCGATGGGCTTCAATAATCGTGGGAACTTCCAAACGATTTTTCATGCGGTAGAGTACTTTTTCTGGCACTTTATCGGTACGGGTTTTGTTTCGTTTCAACAAGTTTGACCAAGATGTTTCTAGATAAACAATGCGAATCTCTGCTTGATAAGCAGCAAATAAACTAATCAACATTCCCCGTAGTTGTTTGTTTAAATTAGTTGCATTCCAAACAAAAGATTCTCCCAATCGCATATATTCTTTAGCAAGAGATTTAGCTGCATTTGCAACTTCACCTTGATTATCGCTAGGCTTAATACCCATTTCTTGACGCAATTTATCCAAAGAAATTACTTTATATTCTGGTAAATTTTCTTTAATCCAAGTGTCTTTTCCCGAGCCGGGTAATCCTGACATCATTACTACTTGAAAACGATTATCCTCATAAGCGTGATAATCGGGATTCCCATCTTCTTTTTGGAAATATATAAACCGACTATGGGCTGATGGAAACAAGCGCGGTTGAGTAAAACAATTGTTTTCTCGGCAGAATTCACGAAAGAAATCAATACGTTCAAATAATTGATTTTGGTCGTTGCAGTAACGTCCCCTCACATCTGCTTCCGCCAGCATCGCCAACATATCGCAACGAATAATTTGGCTTGCTTTTATAACAGCTTGTTCCGGATTAGATTTATCCCAAAACCATAAAGGTAAACTTCCGTATTTCACCAAAGATACAATTTCTTCTCTTTGTTGAAAAGGTACGTTCAAATCCCAAAGTATTTCTTGTGCCATTTTTGCACCCTGTAATACATGCCCCTTTGAACTAATAGCACCAGAATCTTCTATTTTGGTAGCCTTTGGCTTTGCGACATCGTGCAATAAAGCCGCACCAAACAACACCGAGCGTTGTGTTTCAGGTAAAGCTTGCCATTGAGGTAATGCAATTAAAGCCTCACACACCAACTTTGTATGAGTAAGAACATCACCCTCTGCGTGATAGCGTGCATCTTGCGGGCAATCAGCAAGTACTCGCAACCACTCAAATTTATTTTCTAATTCACGCCAATTTATGGCAAAATCACCCTTACTTGGGCAATAAGGAAAAGTCCACATAATATTAGTTAGTGGTTAGTGGTTAGTGGTTAGTAGTTAGTGGTTAGTGGTTAGTAGTTAGTGGTTAGTGGTTAGTGGTTAGTAGTTAGTGGTTAGTGGTTAGTGGTTAGTGGTTAGTAGTTAGTGGTTAGTAGTTAGTAGTTAGTAGTTAGTAGTTTGTGGTTAGTGGTTAGTGGTTAGTAGTTAGTGGTTAAATACTGATAACTGATAACTGATAACTGTTAACTGTTCACTGATAACTGTTAACTGTTCACTGATAACTGTTAACTGTTCACTGATAACTGTTCACTGAACAAATCAACACCATCACATAACTGATTGGGAATTATCGGACGATTCAGCCAATGTCCATCAGATTGTTGAATGGTGGTTAAAAAGCTCGAACGCACGTATTTATACCGATTTATAACCGTGTCTACCGATTCAATTTTGATATACAAACCTTCAATTACAGAGCTTCTATCGGTTTGTTGCAGGGAGCGTTCAACATCTAGCCCTTTTTCTAAACAAATCTTTTCAAAGTTCTGTAAATGTTCGGAGGTTTGATAATGGGATTTTCCTAAGAAACTAATCAGTTGTTTATAGGATTGAATTTCTCCAGCAAATAAAACTGGTACGGAAACTATCGGTAAACCCGCTAATAGCTGCTTTCTTTTAGCGGTACTTAAAAATTCTTGTTTTTCTACATCAAGCACATCGAATTCTAAGAAATAATGAGGTAGAGCATCGTAAAATACCGTATGTTTTGCATACAGCCATTCTCCGTAAAGAATGTAGCGATTACCTAATACTTCCCAAAAACTAGCAACGTGAGTATTAGCCCACTGCTTAAACAAGTTGAAGTGCTTCTCTCGCGCTCCACCAGTCAAATAATGTCCGCGACTTTGCAATTGAATTTGTCCGTCAGCACTGAAACTAATTGCAGCATTCGCACCGTCAACTTTTTCTTCAACTACTGCATAGCTGTGCTTAATTTCCGCAAAAGGGATATCATTTAAATCTTCATCCCCAGGCTGGAGTCGCGAACCCTGAATGTGATGGGTACGCGGATATTTATATATTTGTTTCATTTTTTTTACTCTCGGTAAACTCAATCAAAATTCAAGTTAAAAATCGCAGCGAATGAGGATAGAAGCGTCCGAAAAGACAACATTCGCGCTAAAACATAAACTTGAGTGACTTGAGCAACTACATATCCCGTTACCGTTATTCCAAGAGTTGATATTTGTATGTTACATGATAATACAGTTAGCAGTCAACAGTGAGCAGTTAACAGTTAACAGTGAGTAATTACCAATTACCAATGCCCAATGCCCAATGCGCTATTATCCATCAAATTAATTTGTATAAATTGAACGGTAATAAGCGCTACACTTCTCTATTATGTGGAAAAACCGATAGTAGAAGAAATAATCAATGCTTTCTCGTATTAAAGATTTAGCAGTAGAATTAGCACCGCGTTTAATCGAAATTCGTCGCCACATTCACTCTCACCCGGAATTGAGTGGTGAAGAGTTTCAGACAGCAGCTTTTGTTGCTGGGGTTTTATCTTCTAACGGTATTCATGTTGAGGAAAATATTGGTAAAACCGGCGCAATTGGGGAACTTGAAGGGAATGGTAGCGATAAGCGTATTTTGGGTATTCGTACCGATATGGATGCTTTACCGATTCAGGAATTAACACGACTCGATTATGCTTCCCGCAATCAAGGTATTATGCACGCTTGCGGACATGATGTCCACACTACTCTGGGTTTGGGGACGGCAATAATTTTGTCTAAGTTATCACAGGAGATACCAGGAAAAGTACGGTTTATATTTCAGCCAGCAGAGGAAATTGCTCAAGGTGCAAGTTGGATGGTTGCAGATGGAGCGATGGATAATGTAGATAGTATTTTAGGAGTTCACGTTTTCCCTTCTATTCCTGCGGGTTCGGTTGGTATACGTTACGGTGCATTAACGGCAGCAGCGGATGATTTGGAAATTACTATTACTGGTGAATCTGGGCATGGGGCACGCCCTCACCAAGCCATAGATGCTATTTGGATAGCTGCACAGGTCATTACTACCCTACAACAAGCAATTAGCCGCACGCAAAATCCGTTACATCCGGTAGTATTGAGCATCGGCAAAATTACTGGTGGTAGAGCGCCCAATGTTATTGCCGATTCCGTTCTTTTACAAGGAACAGTGCGATCGCTACACCCAGATAGTCGCAAGGAATTACCCGGTTGGATTGAAAATATTGTCAAAAATGTTTGCGATACCTATGGTGCAAAATACAAAGTAGATTATCGTCAGGGCGTACCCAGCGTTCAAAATGACCTAGCACTGACTCAAATATTACATTCAGCTGCTGAAGAAGCATGGGGTAGCGATCGCGTTGAAATTTTACCGGAACCTTCTTTGGGTGGGGAAGATTTTTCTATGTATTTAGAAAAAGCACCTGGTTCAATGTTCCGTTTGGGTGTAGGTTTTAAAGATAGAGAGGTAAATCACCCATTACATCATCCTCAATTTGAAGTTGACGAATCCGCAATTATTACCGGGGTTGTTACTTTTGCTTATGCTGCTTATAAGTATTGGGGACTTAACAGCGATACAACTGCAAATTTAACTCCTGTGGCGGCGAACAGTTAGCAGTTAATAGTTACCAGTTAACAGGTAAAAACTCCATTCCTTTATAAGGGGTGGAGTTACAGTTACTAGCCCCAGCCTTCCCATCAAAATATTTAACACCGTATAAAACTAGTGTTATTATTTTTATCGGACTTTATTCCGTATCCTTTTGCTTTTAAAATTTTAATCAATTCGCCATTTCGTGGTTTGTTAGCACTTTCTTCTAAGCCCAACAATAATTTCAAATATTTATTTAATCCTTTTGATGCTTCTTTCTGCAAGTTTCTGATTCTAGCATCAAGTTTGTCTTTGTATTTAATTAATTCTTCTTTCTTCGGTAATCTATTCTCATCATATATAAAAGCAATTTCGCGACCCGAATATCCGTGAAGACATAAACACAGATAACGCTTTTCAAATTTGGTCAACCTGCAATTGGGTTTAAATTCCCAATCTCTTTTTATTTGTTGAAGGCTATGAAGTAAACGGTTGATATCAAGCCCTGACTTCTTTTGAGCTAAATTTATAGGGTATAAGTTAATTAGTTCGTCGAGCAAACAATTAATATCAGGCTCGGAATTTTCGCGGGCTGAATCAATCGAGTCTACATTAATGAGTTGATGGAGTAAGCAGTTAATATCAAGTCTTTGAGAAGAATCACGATATTTCATACTTGGAAACAATTCGGTAGATACAAAACCTTCTGTCCCAAAATATCATTAATCCAATCATAAATAAACCCGACACTTAATAAAATTGTAAAAATAATGTCGGGTTGCTTTTGTGTCAGTTTTTTGATTAATCTGTTTAATGTAATGACGCTATTTCTTTAACAAATGCACGCGAGAATAAAACTATACAAAACTCATTGTAAACATTATTACTTTTGTACTCGAATATAAAAGTTAGGTTGTGAATAAGTACTGTATAGAGCAATTAAAACGATAGCGAAGAAGTAATTCATTGAAACAATTAATTGAAACAATAATTACTTTTCTTTAATTAGGGCATTTAGTAAGTCCCTATAACATTTTCAGCAAAATTTGATTACTACTTGATAGGATTATCAGCGGTGTTTTTAAAATCTAAACTTCTTATTTCCACTTTGGTTGCGTTACCTCTTAGTGTCTTGTCATTCAAAGCTTTGTCTCCAACATTTCAAGCCATTGGAAGTGCCTCATCAAGCGTAAATAAAAGTGTTCAAAGCGATGCACAAAAATCTGACGACACTGAGACTCAAGCAAATACTGGAGGAACCAGAGCTTGGTTTGGTGCAGGCTCGAAAACTATGTTAGTAGCTCATCATACTCCTAGAAGAAGATCGAAAACTATCAAAGTAGCTCGTGGTTCTAGAAGAAGAGGAGGATCGTATTGGAGATTACCTTGGGTTGGAGCAACTGCAATAGTAACTCAGCGTTGGCATTCTGATAGCTGGGGTAGATATAAAAGCATAGATTTTGGATTACCGGCTGGAACACCTGTAGTAGCTCCTATTGCAAGTAGAGTCTTATCGTTCTGTAATGCAGGTAGAAATCATCTGGCGATTCGCCTACAAGCGGCAGATGGCAACAGATATAGCTTAGTTCACGTTAAATCGAGAAGTGTGTATGTCAACAAGAGATATAGAAAGGGTCAAATAATAGGAGTTATAGCCGCTAATACACCTCGGAACCGTTGCGCTAGATCTACTGGTCCGCATTTACATATGTCTTTCCCCAGACAGAGTTTTAGATTAGGTAGGTATTGGTTCTCCCGTTCTTATATCCCCAAAAGATTAAAACCTTAAGATTAATTTCAGGGACTTAATAGATTCAATAGATTAAAAGGTTTCCTTAATCGGGAACCTTTTTTTGATTGTTAAGCTGTTGAGCATTTAAATCATATATTTTAAATTATTGTGATTCTTGTGGGGTGGAGAGAACTTGGCTGGAAGATGTTCTTCCTCGTTCACCGCTCACGGTGCGGCTCAGTTTGGGGGAAGATATTCTTCCCCCCCAACTTCTCTTTGTCAAAGTTCGGGGCATCTGTGCCCACTCGAATATATGATATATCGCTGCTTTTTAGCTTAAACAGAACAATTTATAGTTAATTACTTAGTGCCCTTTATAACTATCAATTAAATATCAAATAACAATCTTAGATTAATTTATAACTTCTATCCGGAGTTATGCAATTAATGCATGAATTTTATAACAACTAGAGGGACGCAATATTGATGTAGGATGTCTATTGTCCATCCTACATTTTCTTAATTAAATGCAGGAAAAAAATTATGCTATTCCATATTCAGAACTATCTGGATAAAATATGAAAATAAAGTCATGTCAGTTTAATATTTACTTTATAAATATTCTCTTAAAAGCAATTTTAAAATTAGAGTATTAATTGATTTTAAATACTTTTATTTAGTGGGTGTATTATTATAAAAAATAAAGCACCTGCTTTAGTCAAAATTTTAAAAAATCAATTATTCTAGTTGAATGATTAAAAAAATCATTGGGCTTTGTGCTTCCCTATTCCCTACTCTCTAATTCATTTCCGGAAAATAATTTAATTAAGTAAACCGAATTTCGACATTCATGTTTTAATAACAACATTTGCGGAACCTCAGTAACGCTAAAACACTCATAAAGTACAAAGAATTACTCAACCTCGAATGTCTAAAAAGTCGTCCCTAAGTTTACTATTATTATTCTTCGGAATTCAATTTGGCGTCAATCAGCAAGCAGCAACAGCACAAACAAATTCAGGAGTAGTAATACCAACAACTCCCAGAAATACGCCGGTAATTCCCAGAAATACACCGGTAACTCCCAGAAATACACCGGTAATTCCAAGAAATACTGCACCTTCAAGAAACAGATTTTGCGCTTCTCGATTAAATTATGCAATTGATTCTATAACAAATCGCGATCAATTTAGCAGAACGCATTGGGGTATTATGGTACAAAATCTTGGTTCCCCACAAACGTTGTATAGCGACAATCATAGAAAATATTTTACTCCTGCATCTGTTACCAAGTTACTAACAACTGCGGCTGCAATACAGACACTTAGTCCTAATTATCGCATCCGTACTTCAGTGTATGAAACTGGTAATGGTGTAGTACAAGTAGTTGGTAGAGGAGATCCTAGTTTAAAAAACGAACAGCTTGAAGTATTAGCCAAACAGTTGCGTCAAAAAGGTATTCGCCGAATTAACCAATTAATAGCTAATGATGGTTTCTTTAAAGGTGAAGCTGTTGAACCAAGTTGGATGTGGGAAGATATACAGTTTTATTACGGCGCACCGGTTAACAGTTTGATGTTAAATGAAAATGCTGCTGTGATTAGGTTATATCCTCAAAAAGTTGGCAGACGTTTATTATTAAAGTGGGATAATCCTTCAGATGCATCTGGATGGAAAGTTGTTAACCAAACGGTGACAGCACCTAAAGGTACAAGGAGATATATAGAAGTTAAGCGGGATTTAAAAGGGCAAACTCTATATTTAAAAGGACAACTTCCTGAAGATTCTCGTCCCGATATAACCGCGATCGCAGTATTTAACCCCATACAAAATTTCTTAACACATTTCCGTCAAAGCTTGAGAAAAGAAGGAATTTCGGTTGCAAAAGTTTACCGGGGAACTACTAAAACTAGGGGAAGAGAATTAGCCGCAGTGCAATCAGCACCATTATCTGAATTGATTAAAGAGACAAATCTTAATAGTAATAATTTGTATGCAGAGGCTTTGTTAAAAGCATTAGCGACTAAAAAGCCATTAGAGACAAACCAAGCAACGGTTGATGCGGGTTTGGAAGTAATGAAGTCAACCTTAACACGAATTGGAGTTGACCCCACAAGCTATAAATTAGTAGATGGTTCGGGTTTATCTCGTAAAGATTTAATTAGTCCAGAAGCATTAGTGCAGACATTGCAGGGAATGGCTAAATCTCCTTACGCTTCAGTTTTCCGCGCTTCTCTAGCAGTTGCAGGTAAAAACGGTACTTTAAAATATCGTTTCCAGGATATGGCTCCCGAGGGTTTGGTACAAGCGAAAACTGGAACCATGACTGGTGTGATAACCCTTGCTGGATATGTGAATGCACCTAATTATGGTCCCGTAGCATTCAGTATTATGGTGAATCAAAGCGAACAGTCAATTAGAACTGTTCGGAGTGCAATTGATGAGATTGTAGTGCATTTAAGTAAAATGCAAAGGTGTTAATTTGTAGAGACGCGATAACCTTGCGTCTCTAGACAATAAACTTTGCTGAAATGAACTTTTATAGCTTGAAATAATACTGTTCTTATCTACATAAAATGAGAAAAGAGACGTAGCACTGCTACGTCTCTACATCAAATTTGCGTTATTTGACTATTGTGCAGTACAACACAATACTTTGAAAGCCATCTTATCCGAAGACTCATCAAAAAGTATTTCTTCTACTACATAAATACCGTCTCGTACAACATCATTTTTACTAGATTCCGAATTATTCAGTTTTACTGTAACTTCACCCGTTTCGTTTTCCAACTTCAAATCACTTACAGGAATACCTGTGAAAGTTTCCTGAATATATTCAGATGACTCTTCACCCTGAATAACTATATCGCCATCGCTGAAAATTGCTCGATTTAAATCGAAATCAACCTTTTTAATTCGGCTAAAATCAATTGTTTCAGAATTATTATTCAAGCTAACTTCAATCTGTTTTGCTTGTAGATTAATGTTCACCCATCCTATTTTAGATCCTGCTCCAATTAACCTTACATTTGCCTTTTGCGGAAAAATTACTTTAACAGATTTTTCAGCAGTAGATGGTTTTATTGCAGGTAATGGAATTACAGAATTGTTGACTTCAGAAAATTTACTCTGGTTACATCCTGTCAGCCCGAAAATTGCAGCTAATAATGTAATTAGCAACACTTTAGATAATACCTTCATTAAACTACCTAAGTGTTATTTTATATTCATCATACTTCAATTTATTTTGATTTAAGGTATAGTGATTTGTTAAAACAAAACTAATAAAGCTTTTTTTAATTTATGAATTTAATTTTTTTAAAAAATATATATTTACTAAAGTAAAAACTAAAAAACCCGGCTTTGACATAAACCAGGTTTTATCATTTTTAATCTGATTGTAAGATTAATTGCTTATATGTTTAGAAATACTTTCATCTTCATCTTTTGTAAGGAACCGTCAAACTCTATAGTCTCTATCACATATTTGCTATTGAAGATGAGTTGCTTGGAACTAGCAAGTATAGAGTTAGTAAGCTTCAACTTAGCTTCATCTACTCTATTTGCTTGCAACTGAAAATCTTTTGTAGGAACACCTACCCAAGTTTCCTGTGTTACTTCAGACAATTCTTTTTCGTTTCTCACTATAATGTCAGGAGAAGAAAATGGTGCTTTACCAATAATAAATTTCAACTTTTTTATATTCTTGAAATTTATCTTTTGATAATTACCGTTCCAAGTGATTTGAAGTTCTTTTTTGGAAGAATTAAATTGAGTCAGCCATCCATATTTTGGCTTTCCTTCTTTTAATTCCACAATCACCTGTGGTAACAAAAGTGTTATTGAATCATCAACCGGTACTTGTTCGATTTTTAATGATAACTTAGGCAATTCTGTATCTTTAGATAACAAAATTTTATTGTACCCTACTATTCCAACAACCGAAGCTACTAGTGTAATTAGGAACACTTTCAGCACTAGTTTCATGTATCCTAATAAAGTGTTAATTTAGACTGATAATACTTGGTTTTTTTTCGATAATAAAGTATAAAAAATACTATTGACGATAATTAATCATCTTTTTTTATTTAAATATACTCATAAGGTAAATCGGGAAATTAATCTATAAAGAGATTGTTTTCATCTTCTAGGATATATTTAAAAGCGATATAAGAACCGATTATAATATTATAATCAATACAAATTATTGAATACCATAGATGAACAAATATCCTTAGGCTGTGATTATGAATAATTAAATTCCAAATTGGATTAATTAGCCATCCTAACACAAAAAGCCAGCATGGATATTTTACTCCTATAAAAGCAATTATCCTGAATACAATTACTCCTACAATTTAAGTTAATATCCACGTGTCATTTTGATTCAAAAAAGAAAAACCTACATAGTTTAAAGCAGCAATAGAAGTAGAGAAGAAGGGTTTCAACCGACAACCGCTATATTTATCCTTTCCTACGACTTAACCAACTATCCACAGAAATTAAATTGAGTGCGACTGATTCAGTGCAGGAAGGCGGGTAGAATCCGACACGTATGGCACTGGGAAACCGAAAGGTTTCTAACCTTGAGAGGATGTGGGAGAATAACCCACCCTTGAAGATGACAAGTGACTCCTTATCTGACCACAC
>JBCBPQ010000085.1:0-25626 GCA_039820645.1 Cyanobacteria bacterium J06633_8
CACCCCTGCTTAAACTCTTAATATCGTTAGTTAATTCTATTATTTCCTCACGATAGTCATCTTGTATCTTTTTATCTTCTTCATATGCTTGATGATCTTTTAAATTATCTACCTTATACTTACAATTAATCAGAATATTTTCTTTGCCATAGTTACTTAAATAATTAGAATTTTGAATCAATAATTGTACATCATAAATTTTTTGTTCATTGTCGATATATACATCTAATGTCTGTACTGGTATCCATTCCTTATTTAAATTATAGAAAGAGAAGAAAATTTTCAATATATAGGTAGTATTTTGTTCAGATGAAACTTCTTGTTCTCCTTCGCTACCTTTTATCTCTTTGACTTTGATAGTAGTATTAGTAGCATCATCATTAATAACAGTTTCTACCTTAGTCCAAAATACAAATACCCGATTAAAAGCAAATACAGGATAAACCTTATTCCCTTCAATTTGGACGTTGACACTATACCAAGGATTCCATAAAGAACCTTTCTGCTGGTCTACAAATATTGCGGTACGATAATAATAACGCCAAGGTTGAGTTTTTGTACGTCCAAATAATACTAGATTCTTCTCATTCTTCGCTTCTGGAGAATCATATACACAACCACCAACGACTTCTAACTTAGATACCTCCGTATACTCATCAAGATACTTCTTATAAGCCTTTGCTACTAAATCAACATTTATTTCTCCTTGCAGTAAATCCTCCTCCAAAACTTTAAATCCCGGAGTTTTTGTATCCCTTAATTCCGGACGAATATAATTTTCTGGATACAGAAAAACCTTACGATTAGCTTCCCAAACCCGGTAATTTCTCATCCATTGCCAATAATCCTTTAACCTTTTCCTAACCTCCTCATCACTTTCAGCACCCCTAACATTAAGCTCCTCCAAATTAACAAAATAGCGATGAAAATATAACTGAGTAGCAGCAATAGCCTCCCTAACCCTAGAAGTTACACCACAACTACCCATCTCCACATCAATTAGTAATTGCTCGTACAAATCACGAACATTTTGCGTACCCTCATCATTATCATGAGAAACAACATAAGGAACTAAAGCATCACGCTTAATTACATTTAACTCATCATGAATTTGCTTAGATAAAACTTGCCAATTATTATTAGACATCACTAACCTTTCCTCTTTAAACTAAACTCACATGGTGCGTGACACAACAACCCTTATCACTGCGTTAAAAATTGAATCAAGTGTCACAGCACCCTACAAAAAACTAAACCCTTACATCAACAACCTCAGCGTACCTTTGCGTTTACCTTAGCGCCCCTCTGCGTTTCAAGTATTAACCAAACCTAAAAACTTATACAAAGAATCAGCAGCAACCCCTAACCCCTTAAAACTCTCCAACTCATACATATTCACCCAAACCTCCTCATAAACCTCCTTCGCAGAAACCCCCATCTTTTTCGTCATAGCCAAAACATCAAACAACTTAATCACCAACTCCAAATCAAATTTATCTTCCAAAAAATTACCAGCATAATAACCACTCCCCATAAAAGCATTATTGCGCTTCAACCATTTCACATCATCAATATCCCAATCAAAAATATCCGCAAGCATCTGATAAGGCTCCGCAACATCCACCTCGGAATGCAGAAAATCAACTAAAGTATAATCTCCAGCACCATAACTATCTTGCAACTGCTTAAAACGGGTAATAACTTGCACATCATTCAATAAATAATCAGCCCAATTTCCCCACCTATCTTGAAACTTCTGGGGATAAATACCATCTATTTGCTGATAACTACCATCGGAATAACGTACATATTCATAACCATCTTCAACATTACCCTTGAGAAAATAAGTTTTTCCTTCCAAGACAAAAGCACCATCTACAGATTTCTCAAAGTTAATTGGTAAATTACCCCAATTATCCTTAATTGATTTCGGAAATCCGGCATCAACATACCTTTGCTCGGAATCACTATAGCGGATATATTGGTCTTGTTTAAATAAATAAATTTTACCGTCACTAGAAGCAAAACCAGCATCAACGGATTGAGAAGTAAAATTATTTTTAATCTTGCCCCATTTACCGCTAATATCCAAAATAGAATCCTCAGCAGAAGTTAAATACTTATCCCCCTTAAAGAAATAAATATTTCCATCTGCTCCCATCAAAGCAGCATCAATACCGTACTTAAAATTATCCTCAATCCTTAAATTAATATCCTCACTTTCAACAAACTCGCTAATCGCCTTTGGATAACCATCATCTACATATTCGTAAATTTCATAACCATAATCGTATCCATCGGGGGAATATCTAAAATATTGCTCCCCAGAAAATAGGAAAGTTTGACTCCGAGAATCATTAACAATATTGACAAACGCTGCATCAACTTGATTATTATCGAAAATATTATTTTTCAAATTCCCAATAATATCAATATCGTAACTTCCCACAAGACTTTGGGATACCACATGACAATTTTCACCGACGAAAATATAAATATTGCGGTTATTTCCCACAATTCCATCAATTACTACATTCGTATCATTCCCACTACGAACTTCCAATTCATGGACAAATTCTTCCGGTAAATTACTAAAACCAGGTTCGTATATTAAACCCTTACTTATATGCTGGGGATATCCTGCATCTACATAACGATAATCCTCAGTTGAATACCGAACATATTGATTACCAGAAAACAGATAGGTAATTTGATTTTGCCAAACAAAGGCTGCATCTATCTTATTTTGTAAGCCATTATTAACAAAATTATTGTCAATCAATCCCCAATCATTTTGAATTAATTCTGGCTGAGTAAAACTATTCCCATCATAAACAACATAATATTCATCTGAGAAGAAATAAGTCTTGCCATCCTTACCAGTAAAAGCAGTTTTAACTTTCTCAAAAATATCGCTTTGAAAAGGAATATTGCGCCAAATTCGCTCTAATGGTTTGGGATAAGTCCAATTATCTTGTTCTGTATTGAATTGTAGATAATGCTTCCCAGTGATAAGGAACATATTATCATTTTCAAATAATGCTGCGTTCACCTGAATAAAGTCTTTGGGAACTTCCTGAATTTCTCCAATATCTTGACTATATTGATTGGGAATTTGCCAATAATCAATATCAGCAACTTTGGGAAATCCAGCATCGGGTTGGGAATAATCATCCGTGGAATAACAGACATAACGAGAATTCCCTTCCTCATCAGCTTGTTCAAATAAATAAGTCTTGTCATCTCGAACAAAAGCTAAAGTAACGGAATTCAATCCCCCCCAATTTTCAGCGATAGATTGGGGATGTCCCTCAATATCTTGTTTAATATAAGTATCACCATCATAGGTAACATATTGCTCTCCACTAAAAACGTAAGTCTTACCATCAACTCCGACAAATGCAGCATCGATACTTTTACTCACGTAAACATTATTATCAACCCTTCCCCACTCTTCATGTAACGGGTATTCTTTCTCCAGGGAAACATTGAAACAATCTCCATCTTTAAATAAATAGGTATTGTTATCTACTCCATGCAGTACAGCATTTAAGCCATTTTTAAACTTATCCGGTACATTGCTTAATATTGATGGCTCTACCGATGTTTTACTAAAATCTTTGTCTTCAATATTGCTATATCTTTGCCAATCTTCCCCTTCTAAAACAAATAATCCACTGTCTTCGAGAAAAGCACAACTAATATTCCCAATAGGATAATTATCGTAAAGCTTCTCGGATATAACGTGTAATTTCTTGCCCTTGAAAAGATAGATATTACGACTATCGGAAAAAGCAGCATCTATCCTTCCTTCCCAAGGATTTTCTAGATTTTCAAAACGGGGTTCGTGATGAAGAGAACTAGCAATATATTTGGGATATCCTTCATCTACAGCATTTTGATAATTATTACCCAAATATCTGACATATTGCTCCCCGGAAAATAGATAAGTATAGGTAAGTTTTAAAGAATGACCTAATAATAACGTAACTTGTTCTATAAGTTCGTTATCTTCCCCTTGACTTAATTCTCCTCTTTCCAAAGCTAAATCAATTTTCTCACTTAATATAGCATCGGGAGAAAAAGCTTGGTTGATAACTTCGACTCCATTACTATCAAAAATACTGACTCGATATTCATCCCCAACCTTTCCTAAAATAACCGCTGCTCTTTCCGGATTTCCAGCAGAAACCAACTTTAATTTATAACCATTACTCTTAGTTTCCGAATTAACCACAATCGCAGCATCAACCCTTCCGGTTTTGGCAATATTATTAACAACATTTCCCCAATAACGCTTCGTCATATTGGGATATCTATCTTCAACTTGGTTATAATTATCACCACTATATCTGAGATATTCTTGTCCCGAGAAAAGATAGGTTTTACCATCCTTACCAGTAAAAGCAGCATCAATAGAATCAAAGGGAATACTATCCCAATAACTCCTAATTTCAAGAGGTTCACTCCACCACCGCTGCTTGCGATCGCAACATATAAATTGGTTTCTAGAGAACAAATAAATTTTGTCGTCTGCGGCATTAAAAACAGCATCAATGTTGTTAAAAACAGCACCTTCTGCGACCAAACTAAAGGGAAGATTCCACCAGTTATCATTTGGTTCCTTGGGAAAATCTTCATCTAGTTTTGTATAATCATTGGTGGAATAACAAACGTAAACGAGATTTCCATTTGCTTCCTGCTTCCCGAATAGGTATGTCTTCCCATCTAAAGTAAAAGCAGCAGTAACACTTTTTAATCCACCCCAATCTTCTTCTATTTGACGAGGGAATCCTTCATCAACCTGGGAATAATCTTCTCCGGAATAACGAACGTATTGATAACCGCTGAATACATAGGTTAAACCATCTAAACCGACAAATGCAGCATCAATTTTCTCGGTGTCCATAATTTGATTGGGAATCTTTCCCCAATTTTCTTTAACTAAATTTGCGGTAACACTTTCATCAGGAGAATTTAAGCTAACAACCTGATTATCTTTGAAAAGATAAATTTTTCCATCCTCTCCTTTCAAAGCAGCATTAATTCCTGATTTAAATTCTGCTGGTAAGTTGGGAAAATATGATTCTATGCGTTTCGGGAAACCAGATTCGACAATTACTTTATCATTCTCCAAACTATTTTGATAAGCAATGACTTGATTTCCCGAAAATATAAAGCATCTGCCACCATCTACATAAGCGGCATCAATTTTACTTGCCGTATCAAAATTATTTTTAACCCTTCCCCAAGTTTCCTTAATCATCATTGGGGAATTGGGTTTATCGTCACAAAGATAATAATCATCCTTGAACAAATAGGTTTTATCATCTGTTCCTTGGAAAGAAGCATCGATGGATTTATGAAACTGACTTGGTAATTGAGGAATACTAGTTTCATTTTTCCAATTACCGGCAATTTCTAAAGGATATCCTTCATCTACCTGACTGTAATTACCGCTGGAATAACGAATATATTGTTCTCCAAAAAATAGATAGGTTTTCCCTTCCCTATCTTGGAAAGTAGCATCAATATTGTGCGGTTGTTCAAAATTACTTTCAACCTCTCCCCAAATTCTTTCCTCTTCTAATACCCAACGAGTTTTATTTTTTTCCTTACTATAAGACTTACCAGCAGCAAAGATAAATGATTTACCATGGTTATCTACCAAAGCCGCATCAATTTTTCGTATGTCGTTAAAATAATCCGATAAGGAAGCAATATGATTATTAGTAGCAATTTTCCGAGCTAAAGTTGCAGAATAACCAAAATTGTATAATTTATCCTCTAATTCTTCATCTGTGAACAAATTATAAGTTTCCGCACTATAAGCCCAATATTTATCACCATTAAATAGATAAATAATCCCTTCCGGACTTTCTAATAAAGCATCAATACTATGAATAGTATCGGGTAGAATCAAACTTTCGGGGAATTTTTCGACAATATTTTGGTCAGATAAAATAATTTCGACTTCTTTACGATTCAATCTTAAATTAGAAACCAGCAGAGCAAACTGTTGAATCCTTCTATAGGCAAAATTAAATTTATTATGATTTGGTTCAGCGTCAATCCTATCATGGCTATTCACCATCGCTAGAATTGGCAACATAAACTCTTCCACCAGTTTACTTTCATCACCGAAGAAGCTATCAAAAACAACTTGCAAAATTGATTTATCCAAACCAAAGTTATCCTGAGATACTTCCACCACAACCATTGCTTGTATCTCAGCAACTTCCTTTAACTTGTCGTTAATTTCCTTGATAGCATTATTGATTCTCTTAGCAATAAAATGGATAACAAAGAAAATATCCTTGTTATAATCCTCAAATTTATCTAAATTAAACTCCAGAGCATTATTTACATTCAGAAAGTAGCTAATTTTATCTGACGGAATATACCTTTCCCCAACCAAAAAACCAGCTTCTGCCAAAGTCTCAACCAATTCTGCTTTTTCTGCACTATCAAAATTCCACTCATCCAAAGCCGTTGTGGTAAATTGATATTGCTGGGAATCGTTAATAATTTTAGCGATCGCATTAAATACTACTTCATTCTTCTGCTCGTCGAAGTGGGAATTGACTGCAAATTCAGCTAAATTATCCGGATTGAGAAAGAAAGATTTTCCTTCAAGCTCCATCATCCCATCATCATTGAGGAATTGAGCCTTAATACTGCGATAAACTTCCTCCGCTGCCATTGTGTCGGCTATTTCAGCAAAGGATTCTTTAGTTAGAACGTAAAATCCAGACCTAGAATTAAAAATTAAATCTTTTAACGCCTTAAGTATCTTATGCCGATAGGGATAAAACATCAAAGCAAGTTTAAATTCTTTTACATCCTCAGCTAATAACTGCTCCTTATTAACAAAAATATTATCCTCATCAAGATACTCGTTAAATTGAAGATTTTCCATCAAATCAGCAATCTCAGCTTCCATTAGGGGAAGATTTGAGAAAATTTCTGGTTTAACGACAATTTTTTCGGCTTGAAATTTCTGTAACACAGAAGAAATAGCCCGGAAAATATCTTCCGAATAATCAGCTATGGGATTATTAACTACAAATAACGATTCAGCATCTTTACGAAAGAAGAAACCAGGATGTAGAATCTTGCCTTCTTGATTGATATAACTGTTAAAAATTAAATTATCGTATAATTCCTGACGTTCAATTTCGGTAAGTTGATCAAATGCCTCTAATTCTAAATTAGAAGGATAAATCGCAACATCAAGAGCTTTAAAGTCTATACCTAATTCTTTATCTAACTCCTCTAAAATTTCCGAATCACCATATATATATACAACCTGCTCCCTAATTAAATTAACGATTAATTGAAAAACTTCTTTTTTATAATCGTTAAAATCATTGACAATCAGAAAATCAGTATCGGAAAACTTATCTTGATTTATCTTTCCTTCAGTACTGATATAACCTTTGACAATCAAAGAATCAAAAATATTATCCAGCAGATTTTGATTTAAACCTAAATTAATAAAATCCTCTCTGCGAATAATCTCTAAATCATTTATAGCTTGATAAATTAACTTCTGGGCATAATTATAGTCATACTGAACGATTCTCTTATCATGACGAGAAACCAGCCAACTATCTCCTTCAGTTACAACTTTATGTATGACATCAGCAGCACGATTGTTAAATAAATCAGAAACAAAAATTTCCGCATTTAACATCGTCGGCTTAAATTGTTGATATAAATTATTCAGAAACTCCAGCTTATGCTGTTTTCTGACATCAGCAAGATTTTCATCTTCCTTATACTTACCCGTCAGCAACAATTTGAGACTTTCAACATCAAAATTACTGGATTTTAACCATTTAACAATACTGAATAAAATTTGTACCAACCACAGCGAAGCATTAACATCATTACCAAGAATAATTTTGTAACAATCAAATTCCTCAGTACCTTGATTAACCAGAATATTAAAATTACTATGTCTTCTAATAGCTGAGTCAGTTTCTAAAATATCGAATAGATTAAATAAATCCTCATGGGAAATATCCAGAGTTTCCGTTAATTTAACAATCCGCAACAACAACGATAAAGCAGCCAGTTCAACTTGCTTATACTCCTCCCCATCAGTTTGAATATCCAAGGGAGTATCTAACGATAAATCACTACTTGATTTACTCCGGAATTTCTCAACGATTGTAATTAAATCCTTCTCAGAAATACCCAAAGTTCGACTCAAACGAACCCTATATTCCTTATCCTCATCCTTATAGGAAAGAATATCCCCCGAAGAAAATAACTGACTGTAGTCAGAAGTTGAATATAACTCCGGAATGTATGCCGAAACCTGAATATACTTTTTATCAATTTCAGCAAACTTTAAATTGAAAATCCTGTTAAATAAATCTTGAGGTTGCTCTTCATCCCCCATACCTCGAATATTGATATTACCGAAGAAGCTACAAATCACATCCAACGGTAACTGGTATAAATCATGTAACTGCTTAACTACAGCAATTTTTTCAATAGCCTCCCCATCAAGCCGATTACCACAACAACTGCGAAGAATAATATCTAAATTAGTCAACGAAATATCAATTTTTTCAGCTAATCTAATAAACCGATTAACTCGTTCGTACCATTCCTTGGGAATTCCTTCCCTATTCCCATTCCAAATTAAATTCTCTTCATTCTCATCTAACTTGACATAACCATTTAATTGATAATTAACAAAAAATTCCTCAGCTTTGTCTATTTCCGAATCACTTAAACTTTGAAATAAAATCTTCCTTAACTCTGTACTCGAAATACCGGTAATTTTGAGAAAATTTTCGACTAGCTGTAAATTATCAAAAGTTTCATTTTTATAATACTGCCGAATGTCATCTTCCGGTGATAACTCAGTCGTATAAGTATCGTATTCCTCCCGAGAAAGTTTTAAATATTCCCTTGCAACTACAGAATTGTCATATACTGCTTCACTCTCATGACTAAATGACTTATATAACTCTTCCAAAGTTACATTTAAGTAACTCAAAAACTTCTTAATTCTTTCATTCTCATAATTAAAAGGTAAATTAAACGGATACTTAGCCCTTGTCATCTCCTCATAGACATTACCATTAGAATTTACCTTACTCTCCAATACCTCATTGACAATATCAAGATAAGGAATGCTACTATAAGTATTTTCAGAATCTAACAGAATCCTCTGAATATCTTCCCTTCTATTTAATAATTGCGGATTAGCAAACTCATCCTCTAAAAGTTCCAATAAATCCGTTAAATAAGCCGCAGGTGAATAAACCGAACGTGCATCATCACCTTGCTTAAAATCTAGATTACCAAAAAGTTCTTCATAGCTTGGCAACTCAGGATTATTATTCATATAGCTTATTTCAGATAAGCGGTTATTTACAATTTCAATCTAGAGTACAACAACTCAAAAGTGTTCAAGGTATAAATAAAACTTTATATTATGTTACTCTTTTTACCTAATGGTATACTAAGCAAACTTTGCAGGGTTTGTCGTGAAAATAAAAAGTTTCTTCTCCCCCTGCTCCCCGGAGATGGAGCCTTAAATGGAGGGGTTTTGAATCCTCCGTAAAAACAATGGGCAGGCTTTAAAACAAATTAACTCCTGTTGTGTCCGGCATCTTTCTATACTAAGCCTGCCCCTGCATTTAAGGCTACGTCTCGAGGCTTTAAAAAAGTCCCGCTTAGCGTAGGCTTCACTGTTGTTTATAATAAACCGGATAAAGAGTTACATCATCGGAACATTCAGCAGGACCATAAGCATTAAGCAAAGGAATCGAGGGATAATGTTCAAACCACCAATCCATCAAGTCGGCTGTAAAGGCTTCACCTGTCACTGACAACCAACGCAGATGTGATAATTTTGGTGCTTCCGATTGTTCGCAAATATCGAGCATTGTTGCAAGTAAGGAGGGAACTACCTGGACTACGGTGATTTCTTGGGTTTCAATTTCTTCAAAGAATCTAGCTGGTTCTTGGATGATTTCATTTTTAATAATTGAAACTTTACCACCAATCAGCAGCATGGTCAAAATTTGCCATACGGATATATCAAAGCCAATGGGAGCGGTTTGAGCAATGGTATCTGTGTCTTTGAGGTCAAGATTATCAATCATTGCATAGCAGTGATTTACGCAACCCCGATGTTCAATCATTGTAGCTTTGGGTTTTCCTGTAGAACCTGATGTGTAAATTACATAAGCTAGGTTATTTGGCTTAGTTGTATTTACTGGGTTGGATAAATTTGCTGTGGATGAAAATTGATTGTCGTCTATCAAAACTAGCTTAGTTTGATTATTTGGTAAGCGGTAAATTAGGCTGGTTTTGGTAATTACAATTTCTACATCAGCATCGTTGACAATATAATTGAGTCTTTCTTGGGGATAATTGGGGTCGAGGGGAACATAAGCACCACCAGCTTTGAGTATTGCTAATATTCCTATTACCATTTCAGTAGAACGTTCGAGACAAACCCCTACCAATGTTTCTTTTCTTACTCCCAGATTTTGCAGGTGATGGGCTAGTTGGTTAGCTTTTTGATTTAATTCGAGGTAAGTTAACTGTTCCCCTGCAAATTTTACGGCTACAGCATCACCATTATTCTCTACCTGCTCTTCAAATAATTGATGAATGGATTTATGGGTGGGATATTCGACTGCTGTATTGTTCCATTCTACTAGTAACTGATGGCGCTCTGCTTCGCTTAAGAGAGGCAATTCACAGACTAGTTGCTGGGGATTTTCCACAATTGCGGACAATAAGTTGTGGTAATGAGCAGCCATTCGCTCAATGGTTGAGCTATCAAACAAGTCGGTGTTATATTCCCATTCACAAACTAATTCTTGGTCGGTTTCGGTGACTGAAACTGTCAAATCAAATTTAGCGATCGCGCTTTCTTGATTTACTTCACCCAAGGTTAAATCGGGTAATTCGACTTTTGTTTCCGGTGCGTTGTGTAAGTCAAACATGACCTGGAATAAGGGAGAATAAGCCAAAGAGCGTTGTGGTTGTACTGCTTCAACTATTTGTTCAAAGGGTACGTCTTGATGTTCGTAAGCTTGGAGTGTGGTTTCTTTTACCTGTTGAAGTAAGTTTTCAAAGCTGGGATTATCTTCCAGGTGGGTTCTCAATACTAAGTTGTTGACGAAAAAGCCAATTAAGGATTCTATTTCGCTACGATTGCGATTAGCGATGGAAGAACCAATTAAGATGTCTCCTTGATTGGTGTAACGATGGAGTAAAGTTGCAAACCCGGCTAAAAGGGTCATAAATAATGTGGTTCCGGACTTCCGAGATAGGTTTTTTATTTGCTGGGTTAACTCGCTATTTAAAGTCCATTTTTGAGTAGCACCTTGGTAACTTTGAACGCTGGGGCGGGGGTAATCGGTGGGTAATTGTAACAATTCTGGTGCGTCTTCTAATTCGGAAGCCCAGTAATTGAGTTGATTTTCTAGAACTTCTCCACTTAACCATTGTCTTTGCCAAATTGCAAAATCACCATACTGGATGGGTAATTCTGGTAAGGGGGATGGTTTTCCGCTGGAAAAGGCTTGATACAAACTAGATAGTTCTTTGATGAATACCCCAGTTGACCAACCATCGGAAACAATATGATGCATTGCGATCAACAATACATATTCTGTGGTGTCTAATTGTAATAGCTGACATCGGATTAATGGTGCAACTTCTAAGTTAAAGGGGGTATCTGCTTCTAGTTGTGCTCGTTGTTTGAGCAGGGTATAGCGTTCGGTTTCTTTGTAGGATTGTAAATCCACCACATCAAGATTCATTGTCATGGGTGGGTGAATCACCTGAATCGCTTTACCGTCTTTTGTTTGGAAACTAGTGCGTAGCACTTCATGACGACGTACTATTTCTGATACTGCTTGACTTAGGGCTGCAATATCCAGATTACCATTGATGCTAATTGCTCCAGGGATATTATAAGTGCTGCTTGAGCCTTCGAGTTCGTTGAGGAACCACAGTCGTTCTTGTGACCAAGATAATGGTAATTCTTCTCCTCCGGTTCTTGGTTGAATCTGGGGAAGGGTTAATCCTTTATCAAGAGTGCTATTGTTGGTTAGGATTGGTTCTAATTCGGCAACGGTGGGAGATTCAAATATTGTACGTAGAGGTATTTCTGAGGAAAATGCAACTCGAAGTTTAGAAATTAATTGGGTTGCTAGTAGGGAATGTCCTCCTAAGTTAAAGAAATTGTCGTGAATTCCCACATTTTTCACGTTCAGTACTTCAGCAAAGATATTCGCTATTATTTCTTCGGAAACGGTACGTGGTGCGACATATTCATTTTCTCGTTCAATAGTATCCGTATCTGCTGTCTGCAATGCTTTTCTATCAACTTTACCGTTGGGTGTTAAAGGTAGGGTATCCAAGGTGACGAAAGCACTGGGTACCATATATTCCGGTAGTTTTGATTTGAGGTATTCGCGTAGTTGTTTAGTAGTGGTTAATTCCTCAAATATTACGTAAGCAACTAAGCGTTTATCGTTGTTAATATCTTCTCGAACAATAACAACGGCTTGTTTTACTTGGGGATGAGCGTTGATGGTTGCTTCGATTTCTCCCAATTCAATACGGAAACCCCGCACTTTCACTTGATTATCAATACGACCAATATATTCAATATTGCCATCATCTCGGTACCGTGCTAAGTCACCTGTTTTGTAAAGACGTTGGGATTTGTTAGGTAATAAGGGGTTTGAGATAAATCTTTCTGAGGTTAATTGGGGACGGTTGAGATAACCTCTAGCTAAACCGTCACCTCCAATGTATAGTTCTCCTGGTACTCCAATTGGAAGTGGCTGTAGTTGGGAGTCTAGGATGTAGGTTTGAACGTTACTTATGGGACAACCGATGGGAATAGTTGATTGCTGGGATTTGTCTTCACAGGTAAAGAATGTTGTATCGATGGTTGCTTCGGTTGGACCATAAATGTTATTTAATTGTGCATTTAGTTTGTGCTTAAAGTCTTGTACTACTTCAACAGGTAAAATTTCTCCTCCACAGAAAACCCGTTTGAGGGATTGACATTTTTCGATTCCCGGTGTGTCTAAAAGCATTCGCAATAGGGAAGGAACAACTTGAATAGTTGTAATCTGCGATTTGCAAATTTCATCAACCAAATAATTGCTGTTTTTATGACCTTCCGGTTTCGCTATAACTAATTGTGCTCCTACAAATAATGGTGCATAAAATTCCCATACCGAAGCATCAAAACTGAAGGGAGTTTTTTGAATTACTTTATCAGTCGTCTCTAATGGGAAATATGATTGCATCCAAGACATATGATTGACAAGTGCTTGGTGTTCTAGGGTAACTCCTTTGGGTTTACCGGTAGAACCAGATGTGTAGATGATGTAAGCCAAATTTTTGCAATCTACACCAGTGGATGGGAGATTTTCTTGGGGGTATTGTTCTAATGCTTCCCATTCAGTATCCAAGCAAAGCACTTGTGCATTATGTTCCGGTAAAGATTTTAATAATGAGTTTTGAGTTAGCAACACGGAGACATCCGAATCACTCAACATATAACTCAATCTTTCTTGGGGATAGTTGGGGTCAAGTGGTACATAAGCACCACCAGCTTTGAGTATTCCCAAAAGTCCAACTACCATTTCAATTGAACGTTCGACACAAATTCCCACCAATACTTCTGGTTTAACGCCAAGACTTTGTAGATGATGTGCTAGTTGGTTAGCTCTTTGATTTAATTGTTTGTAGGTTAATTGTTCTTGTTCAAATACTAGCGCTATAGTATCGGGGGTTTTTTCTACTTGCTCTTCAAATAATTGGTGAATGCATTTATGTTTGGGGTATTCTGTTGCGGTATCGTTCCACTCAATTAACAATTGATGACGTTCGACTTCGGTTAATAAAGGTAATTCAGTTACTTTTCGTTGTGGATTGGCTACAATTTCCGCAAAAATGGTTTGTAGATGTCCTAACATGCGCTTGATTGTATTTTGCTCAAAACGAACGGTATCGTAACTAATATTAAATAGGAACTCGGAACCGGGTACCGCTGCTAAAGTTAAGGGATAATTTGTACGTTCAAAGCTTTCTAGATTGTTTAACTGTAGGGAACCAATTTGATTCGATAAAGTACTATCAATGGGATAGTTTTCAAATACTACCAAACTTTCAAATAAGGGGGTTTGGGCTGGAATTTCGCTACCTGATTGAATTTCAACTAAGGGAGTGTAGGAATAATCCTGTAGTTCCAACATTAATTGTTGTACTTTTTGCAGCCAAGGAATTAGTTGTTCTTGGGGAGAGATTTGTAAACGTAGGGGTAAGGTATTGATAAATAATCCTACCATTTCCTCGACTCGGGATAAATCACCAGGACGACCGGAAACTGTTACACCAAATAGGACATCAGATTCACCACTATAACGACTTAACAACATTCCCCAAGCTGCTTGTACTAAAGTTGATAGGGTTAGATGATGTTGCTGTGCTAAGTCTTGTAATTTGCGACTGATTTTGGGAGACAGACGTAATTCTAGTTGTTGATAATTTGATGGAGATGTTTCTATTTGAGGTTGTTTCTTATCTACAACTAAGGGAGTGGGAGAGCTAAAACCTTGTAAAGTTTTTTGCCAAAATGATTTTGCGGCAAAATTATCTTGTTGGTTTAACCAAGAGATATAATCGCCATAGGGACGTGGTGTTGGTAAATAACAAGTTTCACCAGCAATTGATGCTTCGTAGAAACTAACAACTTCCTTGAAAATAATTGATAAACACCATCCATCCATCAATATGTGATGATGATTCCAGATGAATTTGTAAGTATCTTCATCTAGTTGAATTAAGATACATTCTGTTAGTGGTGCTTGATTGAATTGAAATCCTTGTGATTTTTGTGTTTGCAACAAGCTTTCCAATTTTTGTTGTTGCTGTGTAGAAGAAAATTCTCGCCAATCAAGATTTTGAAAAGGTAATTTAACTTGTTTGAGAACAATTTGTAATGGATTTTGAAGATTTTCCCAAACAAAGAATGTCCTGAGAACTGAATATCTATCGACAACTTTTTGCCAAGCTGATGTAAATGCTGGGATATTCAGTTTACCTTGGAAATCGAAAACTGTCTGCTCGAAATACATTCCACTTTCCGGAGCGTAAAGACTGTGGAATAACATTCCTTTTTGCATGGGAGAAAGTGGATAAATCGCAGCAACATTTTTAGTTGCGATGGGAGTTAATAATTCATCCAGTTCTAATTGAGTTAATTTAGCATCGGGAAAATCACTCGGTGTATATCCAAAGGATTTTTCTAATTGACAATGTTCTACAATTGATTCAATGTTTTGAAGATAGCTTTGTGCTAAATTCTCTACGGTTTCGCGATTATGAATCTTGGTGCTGTAAGTCCAATTAATTTGTAGTGAACCTTCTACTACTAGAGTATTAATATCTAATAAATGTTTACAAGGAAGGTTTGGACTATGCTCGTTACCAGGGGATTCGGTGGCAAATTTCCACTCACTTGCAGATTCTACTTGGTCAAATTGTCCTAAGTAGTTAAAACTAATTTCGGGAGTTGGAATTACTTTAATTTGTTCGGTAATTGCATCATCATCAGATAAATAACGCAATACACCATAACCGATACCACGATTGGGAATTGCTCGTAATTGCTCTTTGATGGACTTGATGACATTGAATATTTGATAATCATTAGATAGTTGTAATAATACTGGGAATAAACTAGTAAACCAACCTACAGTTCTTGATAAGTCAACATTATCAAATAATTCTTCTCTACCATGTCCTTCTAAATCAATTGCAATTGTTGAATTACCAGTCCACCCAGAGTAGGAAATAGCTAAAGCACTCAACAATATATCGTTAATTTGAGTGTTGTAAGCTTCGTTAACAGAACCTAATAAAGCACGAGTTTTTTCTTGACTCAATTTCACTGAAACAGAAGCAGTATTCGCAACTGTATTTTGTTGTTTATTGTCAGTGAAATCTAATGGTAATGGTTTAATTAATTCCCAAGGTTGATTACTCCAGTAATCTAATTCTTGTTTGATTGCTGCCGATTGGGCGTAGTTATTGATTTTTGTAGACCAATCAATAAATGCTGTAGTTTTTGGTTCTAACTGAATTGGTTGTTCGGTAATTAGTTGTTGATAAATAGTTTGTAAATCTGATAATAAAATTCGCCAACTAACGCCATCAACAGCTAAGTGATGAATAATAATTAACAAACGTGCATCTTGATTTTCACCTAAATTAAACAGCACCACTTGCATAATTGGTCTTGTAGCTAAATTTAAACTACCTTGGAATTCCGTAGCTACTTTTTCTATCTGTTGCGGTTGCTCTTGTTTGGGTGTTGATGATAAATCAATTACGTTAAATGGTACATTGTCATCTAAACCATGATTTGTTTGTTTATATTGTGATGCTTCTGTTGTGAAGCGCAAACGCAAAGCATCGTGATGGGAAACTAATTTTTGGATAGCTGTTTTAATTAGTTCGGGTTTAACACCAGCAGGCACTTGTAATAAAACAGATTGATTGTAATGATGAGATTCTGGATGATTATCTGCTAAAAACCACTTTTGAATTGGTGTTAAAGGTGCAATTCCGGTAACTATACCTTGATTGGATTTTACAGTAATTTCTGTTCCTGCAACTTGAGCTAATTCGGCGATGGTTTGATGTAGAAATATTTGTTTAGCACTAATTTGTATTCCTGCATTTTTAGCTCTGGACACAACTTGAATGCTCAGAATCGAATCCCCACCAATTTCAAAGAAATTATCGTTAATACTAACTTTTTCAATTGGTAGTAGTTCTTGCCAAATATTTGCTAAAGTTTTTTCAATCTCCGTACTTGGTGCTACATATTCTTCAGTTCTAATATTTTCCGGTTCCGTATAGGTTGTCTGTAATGCTTTTCTATCAACTTTACCGTTAGATGTTAGAGGTAGAGTTTCCAAGATAACAAAAGCACTAGGTACCATATATTCTGGTAACTTGGATTTCAGAAATTCATTTAATTGCTTGCGACTCAATGATTCGTCTTTAGTAGCGACATAAGCAACTAAACGTTTTGTACCAGCATCTTCCCTTACAAGCACCACAACCTGTTGAATTTGGGGATAACCGCTCAAAACTGCTTCAATTTCTCCTAATTCAATCCGAAAACCCCGGATTTTGACTTGATTATCAATACGACCGAGATATTCAACATCACCATTAGGTAAATAACGAGCTAAATCTCCCGTTTTATAAAGCCGACTTTTTTGTTTAGAATCAAAGGGATTAGGAATAAACCTTTGGGAAGTTAATTGTTGCCGATTTAAATAACCTCTTGCTAAACCCGAACCCCCAATATACATTTCACCTCTAACCCCAATCGGTACCGGTTGTAAGTTGTCATCAAGGATATACATCTGTAAATCCGGAATTGGACAACCAATCATACTACTAGTACAATCAAGGTCTTGAATTGTCAAAGGTCGATAAGTTACATGTACGGTTGTTTCTGTAATCCCGTACATATTTACCAACTGTGGTTGTTTATCCCCATATCTATCAAACCACGGTTTCAAACTTTGTAAATCTAAAGCTTCTCCACCAAAGATAACCAATCGTAAATTTAATTGTAATTGTCCATCGTTAGGCTTTTCCACCGCAATTAACTGACGAAAAGCAGAAGGAGTTTGATTGAGTACCGTTACATTTTGCTCACACAGCAACTCGTAAAACCCTTGGGTGTCTCTACTTACCCAATAGGGAACAACTACAAGAGAACCACCATGTAATAACGCTCCCCAAATTTCCCATACAGAAAAGTCAAAAGCAATGGAATGAAAATTAGTCCAAACATCATTGCTATTAAAGTTATACCAAGACTGACTGGCTGCAAATAAACGAATTACATTTTTATGCTCAATTAAAACTCCCTTGGGTTTACCCGTAGAACCAGAAGTATAGATAATATAAGCCAAATTATTAGGAGATAATTCAACATTGAGATTTTCCTGACTTTGTTGCTCAATTAATCCCCAATCTTTATCCAAACAAACTGTAATTGCTTGATTCTCCGGTAAAGATTCCAGCAATTGCTCTTGAGTAAGCAAAACCTTAACCCCGGAATCGCTCAACATATAACTCAAGCGTTCTTGTAGATAATTGGGATCGAGAGGAACATAAGCACCACCAGCTTTGAGTATTCCCAAAATTCCCACAATCATTTCCATCGAACGTTCGACACAAATCCCTACCAATACTTCCAAACCCACACCAAGACTTTGCAGATGACGTGCTAATTGGTTAGCTTTTTGATTTAATTGTTTGTAAGTTAACTGTTCCCCTTCAAATACTACCGCTACAGCATCGGGATTTTTTTCAACCTGCTCCTCAAATAACTGGTGAATGCATTTACCAACCGGATACTCCTTCTGAACATCATTAGGAGAAACCAATAATTGCTCAAATTCCGTTTCACTCAGTAAAGGTAAACTACCCACCTTCTGGGAAGGATTTTCCACAATAGCTGATAACAAATCCTCGAAATGAGCAGCCATACGCTCAATAGTCGAACCATCAAACAAATCAGTACTGTACTCCCATTCACAGACCAATTTTCCACCAGTTTCCCGCATTAACAGCGTCAAATCAAACTTCGCATTTTTTCTATCTTGATTTAACCCAGAAAAAGTCACACCAGGAAGTTCTATCGTATCTTCAGATGAATTTTGCAAATCAAACATCACCTGAATTAAAGGAGAATAAGCCAAAGAACGTTGTGGTTGTAATGCTTCAACTACTTGCTCAAAAGGCACATCTTGATTTTCGTAAGCTTTGAATGTAGTTTCCTTGACTTCTTGAAGTAAACTCTCAAAACTGGGATTATCTGCAAACCCAGTCCTCATAACCAAAGTATTTATAAAAAAGCCAATCAAAGACTCAATTTCACTACGATTGCGATTGGCGATCGCAGAGCCAATTAAAATATCTTTTTGACTGGTGTAGCGATAAAGTAAAGTTGCAAACCCAGCCAAAAGGGTCATAAATAAAGTAGTACCGGACTTACGAGATAAGTTTTGCAACTTTTGGGTTAACTCAGTATTCAAAGTCCGATGTTTAAGAGCGCCTTGGTAACTTTTAATACTGGGACGCTGATAGTCGGTGGGTAATTGTAATAAATCTGGTGCATCTTTTAATTGCTGCTTCCAGTAATTAAGTTGATTGTCCAGAATCTCCCCACTTAACCATTGCCTTTGCCAAATTGCAAAGTCACCATATTGGATGGGTAATTCAGCTAAGGGGGATGGTTTTTCAGCAGAAAAAGATTGATATATAGCACATAGTTCTTTAACCAATACTCCCATTGACCAACCATCAGAAACAATATGGTGCATTGTTAGCAATAATATATATTCTGTGGTATTTAATTTTAATAAGGTACATCTAATTAATGGTGCAACTTCTAAATTAAAAGGTGTATCTGCTTCTTTTTGTGCTAATTCCTGTACTAAAGTTTGATGTTCGGATTCTGAATATTGTTGTAAATCCACCACATTAATGTTTGTGGTGACTTCTGGGTGAATTACCTGGATTGCTTCGTTATTTTGTGTTTTAAATGTGGTACGCAATACTTCATGACGACGTACTATTTCTGATAGCGTTTTTTGTAAAGTATTAATATCTAAATTACCGCTAACACTAAATGCTGCTGGAATATTATAAGTAGCACTTGAACCTTCTAATTGCTCGAAGAACCACATTCTTTCTTGTGCCCAGGAAAGAGGTAAATTGTTTGATTCTCTAATAGCAGGAACAATTGGTAGTTGAAGTGAATCGATTCCTTCCTTATGGAGTAACTCTATGAGTGCAAGACGTTTTTTATCGGAAAGTTTTGTGAGCTTTTTGGCAATTTTTTGTTGTTCTGTTTGAGTTAAATTCATGATTATTCTGCCTTTTGATATATGACAATAAAGTTTTTATTTAGTAGAAGAAGAAGATAGTTAATCATTTGTTATGATTACAATAAACTTACAAACTTATTACTTCTTACTTCTTACTTATTACTTCTTACTTCCTTAATTAATCTGCCATACTGTCAACTAGTTCTAATATTTCACTAATTTTCATTAAATCTTTCTGTGAAGATTGTTGTTGATTAGTAATAAATTCAGATATTTGAGCAACAGTAGTTAAATTGAACATATCACTAACATTGATATTGACTGTAAATGCTTGCTTAATTTTTGCTGTCAGCATAGTCCCGATTAATGAATCTCCTCCTAACTCAAAAAAGTCATCATTGATGCCAATTTTGGTATTACCAAGAAGGGATTGAAAAATCTCTATAATCTTTGCATCTGTGTCATTTCGAGGAGCGACATAAGCATTAGTGACATTTCTTATATTAGCAACTTGAGAATCTGAAGATTGTTCTAAATTACTTTCACCTTTCAAGCTCTTACGCTTTACCCATTTATTGATTCTTAATTCTAAATCTCCGGTAGAAACAACTACCTGACTAGTATTTATTCCAGATAGAATTAATTCAAAAGCTTTTACTCCTTCCTCTGGATTAATTGCTAGCTTTCCTAAATTCTTATCTAACGCTTCATTTTCTGTTTCTTCTCTACCAACTTCCCAACCATCCCAATTAACAGTTATCCAAGGAAAATTATTTTCTTTATGGCTGCGTGCATTTACAAAAGAATCTAAAAAGGCATTACTAGCTCCATAAGTAACAAATCCCAAACCTCCCAAAATGGAAGATAAACTAGACATCAACAAACAAAAATCTAAATTCTTATTCGCAAACAACTTTTCGAGTACTATAACACCACTTACTTTAGGTAAAAATTGTTGCTTACATTCCGCTTTACTAGTATTTTCAATTGGGTTATCTTCAACCGCAACAGCAGCATGAATTACTCCATTAATTGCACCAAATTTATTCTCGGCTGTTTCAATTACCGATTGCATTTCCTGTAAACTAGAAACATCAGCACTCTCTACTAAAATTTCTGCTCCTAATGCTTCCAATTCTTGTAATTTATGAATTTTACGGCTAATTTTATCCTGTTCTTCATGGTTATTAAGCCACTCAGACCAACTATCTTTTTCTGGGAAATTAGAACGTCCAACTAAAATCAACTTAGCACTAAAATTCTTAGCTAAATACTCAGCTAATACCAGTCCAATATTACCCAATCCACCTGTAATTAAATAAACCCCTTGCTGCTTTAACTTTTGTTTTCCAGACTCAACTTGAGGTTGTAATCTAAATGATTCAAAACTTTCTACCCAACGAGATTTACCACGATAAGCAACTATTTGTTCGTTAGTTTCTGTAGTTAATTCAGAAATTAAATTATCTACAAATATCTTCTCTTTACTACTTTCTGATTGTGGAATAACCACATCAATACAACGACAATTAAAATTAAAATATTCCTGAGAAATTGTTCGTATCGGTCCTAGTAAAGTAGCCTTCTCTGGAGACAATTCATCATCCCCAGTCACATCGAATAACTGATTAGAAATAACAGAAATTTCACATCTATCCACCAAAGCTTGTTTACCAAGAGCTTGGACAAGAAATAATAGACTATAAAATCCTAAATCTTGAGCTTTATTAAATATCTGATAATCTAAACTTTCTTCTAAATTACCATTTGTCAAACTCCATAAATGAATCACTTGCTTAGGAATCATATCCAACTTCACAAGTTCATTTATAAGAGCATTGTAATCATCAGCTTGTTGGGGATTTAAAGTATAAACGTCCTCAATCTCCTTCCTAAATGAATCTCCTACTCCGACACAAATTACTTTTTCACCCATTTGTGTCAGTTGTACGCTTAATTTTTCTCCTAAACCATATTCATCTGCAAACAACAGAATATAACCGGGTGATTTTTCTAATTGATTAGGTGCTAGAGGAACCCGTTTCCAGGAAGGAACATAAAACCATTGAGAAATATCTGAAATTTTACTTATTTCTTGTTTGCTAATTTCTTTCTTCTGACTATTTAATTTTTCTTCTAATTTTGGTGGAGAAATCCAATAACGCTGACGTTCAAAAGGATAAGTTGGTAAAGGAACTCGATAACGCTCCTCTTGGGAATAAAATGCTAACCAATCAACATTAACTCCAGCTAACCACAGATTACCAACTGTTGTCAGCAAACAAGCTACATCCGATTTATCTTCCTTGGGATGACGTACCGATGTTAATACTAATTGTTCTTGATTATGAGCCGGATGACGCTTAGTTAAAGAACTTAACGTTCTACCGGGACCTACTTCCAATAAAACTTGCTCTGGGTTTGATAATATATTTTCTATTCCTTTAGCAAAAAGAACAGTTTGACGTAAATGCTGAACCCAATAATTTGCATCTGTTGCTTGAGCTTCTGTAATCCAATCTCCCGTTAAATTAGAAATGTAAGGAATTTTAGGAGCCTTTAATGATTCTTGCTCAACCCTTTGCTTAAACTTATCTAAAATTGGTTCCATCATCTGAGAATGAAACCCATGAGAAGTATGAAGACGACGACATTCAATACCTTCGAGAACTAACTTACTTTCCAAAACTTCAATTGCTTCTGTAGAACCAGAAACCACACATCGGGAAGGTTCATTAATTGCAGCTATGGAAACTTCTGCTGTTAGTAAAGGTTTAACTTCCTCTGCACAAACCGGAACAGAAAGCATCGTACCACCCGGTAATTGCTGCATCATTTTTCCTCTAGCAGCAACCAAACCTAAAGCAGCTTCCAAAGAGAATACCCCCGCTAAAGTTGCAGCCACATATTCACCTATACTATGACCAATCATTGCTTGAGGAGAAACACCCCAAGATTGCCATAATTTAGCTAAAGCATACTCCACAACAAAAATAGCAACCTGAGCAATAGCTGTTTGTTGTAACTGTTGCTCTCCTACTTGAGTTTTTGACCGTTGGGGATAAAGTATTTCACGTAAATCTAACTCTAATTCCGGCTTTAATATTTCCGCACACAAATCTACCTGTTCCCGAAATAAAGATTCGGTTTCGTAGAGTTCCAATGCCATATTCACATATTGGGAACCCTGCCCAGGAAACATGAAAACAACCGGTTTATCTGTAGCTCCCACAGTATTAGTAAAAATGTTTTGCCCTTCAACATCACCCAACGCGATCGCAGCTGATTCAGTTGACTGACAAACCAACATCCGTCGATGTTTAAAAGCTCTACGTCCACAACTCAAAGTGTAAGCAACATCAGCCAAATTAGTATCGGGATTTTCTTCGAGGTGTTTACCCAAATTCGCAGTTGCTTGCTCCAACGCAGAGATACTCTTTGCAGAAATCAGAAGTAAATGCTGTTTTCGGGAATCTCCTGATGGTGGAAGTAACGGAGCTTCTTCTAAAATTACATGAGCATTAGTACCACCAATACCGAAAGAACTAACTCCCGCTCGTCTCGGATTACCATTGCTATTCCACTCAGACAAAGCAGTATTTACATAAAAAGGACTGTTAGCAAAATCAATATTTGGTGATGGTTCTTCAAAATGTAAACTGGGGGGAATAACCTTGTGTTTCAAAGCTAAAACAGTTTTTAGTAAACCTCCCACACCAGCAGCAGCATCAAGATGCCCCATGTTAGTTTTGAGAGAACCAACAGCACAAAATTGCTTTTTCTCGGTACTCTTTCTAAATGCTTTAGTTAAAGCAGCAATTTCAATCGGATCGCCTAATTTTGTACCAGTACCGTGAGCTTCAATATAACTAATACTCTCCGCATCCACCTCAGCAGCAGCTTGAGCTTGAGCAATAACCGCAGCTTGCCCTTCCGTACTCGGTGCTGTATACCCAACCTTCACCGAACCATCATTATTAATAGCAGAACCCTTAATAACAGCATGAATGCAATCTTTATCTGCAATGGCATCTTCCAGTCGCTTCAGAAGCACAATACCCAAACCACTACTTCCTAAAGTACCCTCAGCCTTAGCATCAAAAGCTCGACAATGACCATCTGAAGAAGCAATCATCCCCTCAGTATACAGATAACCAGTCTTCTGGGGAATAGAAATTGAAACCCCACCAGCCAAAGCCATGTCACATTCTCCATTGAGCAAACTTTGACAAGCAATGTGAACAGCTACCAATGAAGTTGAACAAGCCGTTTGTACATTAACCGCCGGTCCTTTAAGATTCAATTTATAACTAGTACGAGTAGTAAGAGAATCTGTATCGCTACTCAACATTAATTGATATTCATCAGTAAAATCTTGAGAATAAAACTGAGGATAAACATTATTAATAAAATAAGTATTGGAACCCATACCCGCATACACACCAATCGAACCAGTGTATTTTTCCGGGTCATAACCAGCACTTTCAATAACATCCCAAGCAGATTCTAAAAACAGCCGTTGTTGTGGATCTATAAGCTCCGCTTCCTTAGCATTGAAACCAAAAAAATTGGCATCAAACATCTCAACATCCGCAAGAACAGCCCTAGCTTTGACATAATTGGGATTTTTTACTAAATCAGAACTAATACCTTCAGACAACAACTCTTCATCCGAGAAAAAATAAATAGATTCCACACCATTTTTGATATTTTCCCAGAAATAATCAATATCTTGTGCTTCCGGAAAGCGACCATTTATCCCAATAATTGCAATATCTAAATCATTAATGTCGTTCATAACTTTATCTTCTATGTTGGTTTTACTGGAGTTATACAAAAGGTATACAACTTGTACAAAGAGTAGATGCTAAGATTAACTAATAAAGAATAAAAGCAAATATATTTAATAAATATAAAGCCCCCAAAACAATAGTTTATTATTACTATTTATTTGATTTTTTTTAATAAAAACAATTTTATACCTGAACTTCACGCATATACTCAGGATTAATTACTTAGAAATTCTACAATTTGTTACAAAACTTTATACTTTATCTAAGGGACTTCCAATAAATAAAATAATCAATTATAAAAATGATAATCATTCTAGAGAACTGACTTCTCCTAAACGTAGTACATTAGACATCTGCGGGAAATTAGATATGCGTCACCCAGAAACTTTGTAGAGACGCGATATATCGCGTCTCTACATTCTTTTTCGGAGATGTCTACTGTCTTTAATTCGCTAATAACTCCCATTTATACATATCCATAAAAAGTAAACTTTTGTAACAGATTGTAGAATTTTCAGCTTTTCAATCCTGAGTACAAGGGCACAGTCAAGCTTTTAACTTGTTTTTAGTTATTTAAAAACCAACTGAACCAAAACATCAGTTACGTTTGCGGAGAAAGAAGAATGCTTTATTCAAATGACGCGCTATTGATGTATGCAACTATAGCTCATCTTACCTTATGGCGATTAGCTTGCATCGTTAATCGACTATTCAATGTTTATTTTATAAAAACTATCTAATAGAAAATTAATCACATGAAATCTAATACAATCCCCATCGGCAAACCAATTGCAAATACACAAATCTATATACTCGACGCTCACCTCAACCCAGTACCTCAAGGGGTGATAGGAGAACTTTACGTAGGAGGAATAGGAGTGGGAAGGGGTTACCTCAACCGTCCG
>JBCBPQ010000086.1:0-25610 GCA_039820645.1 Cyanobacteria bacterium J06633_8
CTTTTAAAGACGAATAAAAACCAAATTTATCATTATTTGAATCCTCTACCTTGAGCGGGTTCCGGTATTACTTCTTACTTCTTACTTCTTACTTCTTACTTCTTACTTCTTACTTCTTACTTCTTACTTCTTACTTCTTACTTCTTACTTCTTACTTCTTACTTCTTACTTCTTACCCAATGCCCAATTTCCAATCCCCAATTCCCCATGCCCCAAATTAAATCACATCTTTCAAAACTTTACGAGTATTGCGCCAAGCCCAAATACCAATAGTGGCAACTATAAAACTTATTCCTAAAAGTACGACTCGCAAACCAAAATGATTTGTTAATCTTTCTGTAATTAGTAGCGGTGCTGTCAAAGCAATATTTACCGCATGATTTTGGAAGCCAAACATCTTACCGTGCATTTCTGGGGGTGTTTGCTGTTGAATTAATGTTTGCATCGGTACGGCAATCAAAGCTGCACCCAAACCTAATAAAATACTGAGGGCTAAAGCTAAAGGTAAATTATAAATGAATGTAAACACCGCTAATACAAATGCCATGCTGAGAAATCCAAATAAAGGTAAAGGTTTGTGATGAAATCTTTCACCCCAATGACCTAAAATACCTGCACCTAAAACCATTCCTATCCCTGCTGCTGCCAGGAAAAAGCCAAATTGTTTTTCTTTTAAACCAAATTTTTCCGCCAGTCTAATCGATAATGCAACCAAAGCAGCAAAAACACAATACAAAGCGGTTAACTGCACCATTGCGTTCATAATCAAACGCTTTTTCTTCAAATAGCGCAAACAGTCTTTAAATTCCGTCAAAGGATTAACTTGTTCTGCTTGAGAAGTAGGTTTATTGCTCTTTAACTTGACGGGTATTTTTATCAGTGAAGAAATTAGATATAGCCCACCCACAATAAACTCTTGTCCATAACTTTCCCCCAGCCAACTTTTACCCAAACTTAATAGGGGTTCTCCTACAGCAAAGCCTATAATTATAGCACCCATCATAGTGCTGGTAAATAGCGCATTGGCAGCCATTAAATTATCTCGCTTCACCAGAATTGGTATAGCAGCTTGCTCGGCTGGCGCAAAAAATTGCACAATCACAGAATTAGCAAAAGTGATTGCCAATAAAATCAAAAATTCTCTTGGTAAAAACGGAATAGCTATAGTTAAAAGTCCGCGTAGTAAATCCGAGCCAATCATAATCGGCTTTTTGGGGAAGCGGTCAACAATGATACCACCTAGCGAACCCAGCAAAATTGCTGGTAAAGTAAACGCTAGGAACAAATCCGCACGTCTACCATCTTCAACTACACCTGCTGCAAGTGGGTACTTTTCAAGCAGTGCAATTGTCAAAACAAAAAAGATTTTGTCTGCTAGCTGACATATAATTTGTCCGATCCATACCAGCATAAAGTTACGGTTTCTGAGTACCGCACCAAATCCTTTATTAACAGCAGCAGGTTCAGTTGGAAACATTCGTTCGATTAGGGTTAGTGACTGCGTTACCGGGAGAAAATTAGAAGTTGTGAATTAGAACTTGTAAGTTATGAGTTATGTAGCCATTTTTATTCTAAAAAAAATTAGCAGCGGAAGTATCTTACTCCCTCGTAGCAAGGGGCAAGATGCTCCCACTACATAAATTCACGTTATAAAACTATAAATTATGAATTCTGAATTATTTGCGATATTTTTAACTTTTCATCCTAAATTCCTAATTTCTAACTCTTAACTTATAAATTCTCCTCCCGTTTATATTCAAGCTTTTCCGGACTAAATTGCTTCATAACGTTTTAATAATATTTGGATAAACTCAGCCCCATTCAGGGATAGCGGTAATTCTCCTGACGGTGAATCTACAGAATATCCTTCAACAGTTGACGGCGATCGCCATAATTCTAAGTGTTCTACGGCTGGATTTGCATAAAAATTATTACAATTACTACCAAGTAAGCAAGAACTCCAGTGAGTGAAGTAATCATGGCTCATCCGATGGATAGGAAAATTACCATGTACTGGTACCATCCATCCATCTATAGCAATAAAAGCCTTAACATTACCTCCGAAAATCTGCCATAAACTCGCAGCAGAAATTGCTCCAACAACACCAGCACTAAAACCGATGAACACAACAGGAGATTTTAGCTTGTCTGCTAAACTCTCTCGCAAGAACTGCCAAATATGAAATCCCGATAAAACTGATAGATTATTTGCTGGAAATTCCAGTATATTCACTGACTTATTATCCGATAAGCTATTAGAATCTGTTTCTAATAAACATTTAATAAAGTTTTGAGTCAAGCTTGATTCGTGAATTCCAGGACAAATAATTACGTTCATCTGTTTTAGTTCAAGGATTTACAAAATTGATTTGCTCAAAATTTAGAAGGTGACAAATATAACTTTTAAATAAAAAAAGCATTTGTAAATACAATTTTTTTTGATAAATATAAAGTTTTTTCTAATTTTATCTGTTAACTGGTAACCAGTTAACAGTAATTAATAACTGAAAAAACAGAAATATTACAGTTGACTAATAAATGGTAAATTTTTTTATCAAAAGATAAAGGGGTATGTCATTAAAACTCTAAATGTATAAAAATTGAAAATCCTATCCCCAGGGATGGGATTATTGACTACACTAAAGCAGTAAGACATTCTACCAAGGTTGCACAGAGGGAATTAGAAGTGGTATCAACACCAGAAAAAGTCGAACATATTCACGAGCATCTATCAGGACAAAATCGAGTTGCCGTACTACTCATGGGTTACGGTGAAGTAGAAAGCTACGAAGATTTTGCCAACTATAACGAGCAAGCTTTGAATTTACTTACAGCAAAGTTTGCACCGGTACCCACTTGGATTTATCCTCCTCTAGCAAAGATGTTGGCAATATTCGATCTCCATGAATGGGGGCATACACACGATAATTTCATTTCTCCCCACAACGCCATCTTTGAAAAGCAACGCGCCGGAATTGAACAGCAGTTACAAGAAAAATGGGGTGATAAAGTAAAGGTTTTCAAGGCTTTCAACTTTTGCGCTCCCCATCTTCCCCATCAAGTGTTAGCGGAAATTCACAATCAAGGCTTTGATAAACTCCTTATTTATCCTTTACTTGTAGTCGATTCCATCTTTACCAGCGGTATTGCTCTAGAGCAAGTTAATAACGGTTTATCCCAGATAGCTAATGGTGAAGAGCATTGGCTAAAATCACAGCGTTACATTCCTTCTTTCTACAACGAACCCAAATACATCAAGTTGATGGCGAAACTTGTAGAAGAAAAGATAGCAGCGGAATTAGCTAACGCTTATTTGCCTTCGGAAATTGGTATCGTGTTGATGAATCACGGTTGTCCCCACAAAGCCAAAGGATTCACTTCCGGAATTACCGAATCACAAATACTTTACGACTTAGTACGCGAAGAATTAATTAACCGTTATCCCTTAATTTCCGTAGGTTGGCTCAATCACGACACACCTTTGATTGAATGGACTCAACCCAATGCCGAGCAAGCCGCAAAAAACCTGATTCAAATAGGTGCAAAAGCAATAGTATTTATGCCCATCGGCTTTGCTACAGAAAACCACGAAACTCTCTTAGACGTACATCACATTATCCATAACGTTGAGAAAAAGCATAAGCATGTAAATTGCATTCAGATGGATTGCGTCAACGATCATCATGAATTTATGATGATGGCTGCCGAATGGGCTGATTCTCACATAGAAGAATTATTATCAGAAGAAGCAGCAGCAATTAATCCTTCACAAGCAGTTGCTCATCACCATCATCATCATCATTAGATTGGGCATGGGGCATGGGGCATGGGGCATTGGAATATTTTCTTATCTCCCTTGCTTGTCCCTTTGCTTTTAATTCATTCTTGAAAAAAACAAAACAACTCTTGTGGGGTGGGCATCTTGCCCGCCCTTTTTTTATTTGTATATTTAATTCTCGTAATTCTCGTTCCCAGTCTCTGGCTGGAACTATAAGCGCGGCTCTGCCTCTAGAAATTCATTCCCAGCCTGGAGGCTGGGAAGGAGGAATGCCCAATGGCAATTCTCAACTAGTACTTCACCACGCTAATTGTGCGGGTTATAAACTTGATAAAAAAACCGCAGTTCCGTAGGTTGGGTGAAGCGAAGCGCAACCCAACATTCGAGTTGGGTTACACTGCGTTTCACCCAACCTACAACTACCATTATGTTACCCCCTCATAAGATATGTGGTGGAATACTAGTGGTCTGTTCCATTAATTTTTATGGGTTCATAGTAGCCTATTTTTTCCCGTCAGCATTAATAGAAGGCACTACTAATAGTTGTTTGAGATTTTTGTTCAAAATGTGCTTTTATTTTTCTGCGGGTGTATTAATACCTTTAACCTTTAGCCTTTAACCTCAAATGATAAATAAAGATTGGTTGCTAACAGATGATGCACGGTGTGAAGCTAGGGAAATTGTTGAGGAAACCGAATTATCCGAAAATCCCTACCGCTTGTTCCGATTTTTGACTAATTTAGAGGATATTCTACAAAATACTAGTGACGATATACAGCGACTTGACCAAATTCGTCCTTTAGTACGACGGTTGCTTAATAGCTCGGAATGGCTGCACTATGAGTATTTAGAGGCAGATGCGGATAGGGGTTGGTCTGTTACAACTCTTTACGATGAACCGGATTTTCCCTTAACGGTACAAACAGTAGTTTGGTTACCTGGTTCAGTTTCGCCAATTCATAACCATGCAACTTGGGGAGTTGTAGCAATTTTGAGTGGAGAGGAAAAAAATACTTTTTGGAAGAAAGCAGATAATAGCGAACGGATTGAAAAAGCAGGGGAATTAACTCTTTCTCCCGGTGAAATTATTAGTTTTACTGGCGATGCCATTCATAACGTAGAAGTTCTAGGTGATGAACCAACGGTTAGCTTTAATGTATACGGGGAGACTAATTATGACCAACGTTATGAATTTGACCCAATTAACTATACGGCAACGAATTTTTAAGGTATAGTTTCTCTGTTAAAAAAAATGAATCCATTTAGATATTAGTCTTGTATAACTAATGGATTTTAATCTACTAGTAGGAGAAGCTCTATGAAAGTTAATTATTTGGCTACGCTTACAGCAGTTTCTTTGCTGAGTTTAGGAATTGTAGTTGGATGTGCTAATCCTTGCGCTGGAAAAACTAACGATGGTGCGGAAACTACAGATCAAGTCGATCCCTGTGCTGGTAAGAAGAATCCTTGCGCTAGTAAAGAAAATCCCTGCGCTAGTAAAGAAAATCCCTGCGCTAGTAAAGATAAGCAGTAAGATGAATTTTAGTTAGGGCGGGCAGGGATGCCCGCACCACAAGAGATTAATTTACACTTGCAAATCTTGCATGGCTAGACGAATTTGTTCGATACGTCTGCGGTTGACTCCTAAGTCTGATTCTCCTACACGAGATGCGGAACGAACATGAATTACGTTTTCATCGGTAGGGAAGTAAAATTCAACATCGTCAATAAATTTAAAAATTCTGCTTTTAGAAAGAGCGTGAATGTAATTATCTTGTTGTTCTATAACTTCTGTACGGGGAACAACTGTAAGAACTTTGAGTAAAGTTTCTTTAGCTTTGTCGCGATCTACATTGTAGGGAATCGGCTTAATAGCGTGCTTTTCGTCGCCATTTTGACTAACAACACAATTTGGGGAAGCAGGACAGGAATCAAGATGATTTTCACTAATTCCTACCGCTAAAGTCGGATTAGGAAAGATTAAAAAACTTGTTAGGCTTAGGAATAGTACGCAAAATATAGAAATAAAACGAGACATTAATGACATTGGAAAGTTATTCCTCAAGGTTTGAATAGGATTCACCTCGATTATTTTCGGTCATTTTGGGTGTTTTTGGTAAACCTCACCACGCCACTTTGCTCAACGCGGCGGCACTTACTACAACGGAGGGAACCTCCGCAACGTAGTGCCTTGGGAACCCGCGCACGCAAGTGGCTCCCCTTCCCCTCTCCGCTATCTTGGAGAGGGAATAATAATTTGCGATAAAAAGAAACCCGGTTTTTTGGAAAAACCGGGTTTCTAAATTCTTTCGTAGCGTATTTATTGAATGAAAGGAGATTCCGAAAATACGGTGAAGGATTAGGAGGTAGGTTGGGTGGAGTGGAGCGCAACATACGTTAATCTCTCTACTCCCTAATCCCTGTAAAAGTGTCAACCTTATGGTGCGTTAGATGATGTGGAAAAATTTTTCGTTTTAACAGATAAATTGTCGTGCATCTAACACACCCTACAAAATTTATTTTTTTAACTTCTCTCGTTCCAAGGCTCTGCCTGGGAACCCCCTTGAGTGAGGCTCTGCCTCGATTCAGGGCGGAAGGCAGAGCCTTCTATGTCTGTATTCCTCGGCAGAGCCAAGGAACAAGTTAATAATTTGACTAAAAACTTATTACTGTTAACTGACTCCTCCCCCAACAATTGTAACTATTTCCAAACGGTCATTTGGCTGTATTTTTGTATCTTCCCAATATTGACGATGCAAAATTTCGCCATTATACTCGACAGCAACTAGGCGAGGATTATAACCTAGTTGTAAAAGCAAATCTGGTAAATTAGTTTGTTCAAAACAAGTACGAGTTTCTCCGTTTACTTGTAATTCAAGACTGTTCATACACCTTTGACTTACTGTTTACTGTTTGAATTCGGTGCAATTGAGATAGAAAATATTGCGTTACCAAAGTTGGTTGCTCTGCTTGCATAATGCTTCGCACTACGGCTACACGACTTGCTCCAATTTCTACCACATCATTAAGATTATTGGGGTCTATTCCACCAATGGCAAACCAGGGTATGGGACAATTTTTTGTCGCATAGTTAACATATTGCAAACCAACTGCTGCCTTTCCTTCTTTTGTAGGGGTTTCGTATACTGGTCCTACACCAACATAATCTGCACCTTCGGTAATTGCCCTTTGCATTTCGTCAGTATTTGTGGTAGAACGACCTATCAGCTTATGAGGACCAAGTAAGTCGCGAGCTATGGATATAGGCATATCTTGTTGTCCCAAATGCACGCCGTCGGCATCTACAGCTAAAGCTAAGTCTACACGGTCGTTGACCAAAAATAGGGCATCATAAGCGTGACAAAGTTGGCAAAGTTGCCTAGCTTGTTCCAAACGAACAGTATCATCTGCTGTTTTTTCGCGATACTGTACCAGCGTCAGTCCACCTTTTAGGGCGGCTTCTACAGTCTCCAGTAAATTTTCACTTGGGGAGGTGACCAAATACAAGCGCGATCGCATCAGTTGCTGAGATCGAGTAAAACCCATTAACTTACTTTCAAGGGTATAAACACGATAGCGGATTTGCTTAAATGCTTTACCCATACCATCCGCGTAAAGCTTTCCGTATTCTTCAAGCACCCTTACAGCTTCTTCTACTCGACAAAAATTCGCCTGTAATAAGGATTTGATACTTTCACGTTTTTCTTCTTGCGGATGAGTTAATTCCGTACCGGTATCACCCGGTGTATCCCGAGCCGCTCTCAAGTCAGCAGTATGCCATTTAGCGACTTCCTGCCGTAGGTGCTTGCATTCGAGAGTAAATTCGCTATTGTTTAATCCAAAGCGACACCATTCCTCAATAATCCGCAAACCTTCACGAGTACGGTCTAAATTCGCATCTAAAATTCGTAGAACCACTTGCTGTACTTGCTCTTTCTGGCTGTATGGCTCGACCATTACAACAACCCCATTATTGCTTTCATCGTAACAGTCAGCCTGTTTCATGTTCCTATTGTTGTTATCATCGTTGATTTTTTTTATTAAATTGCTTTGTATTAAAATTAGATACTAAATCATGGAATAACGGAAAGGCGATTTCCTCGTAATGGTTGAATTTTGTATTCAATTGCAATACAAAAAAAATGTATCACAATATACTTACTTTTATGATTTAAAATCTAAAATCTCCCAGTCAATATAATTTTAGATTGCAATTGATGATTTTTTTGGTCGTTTAAGTCGGATTTTGTGCCACAACTAAAACTTGAAGTCTAAAATACAGGGTCAGTTGAAATACATCCGGTATCAAAAAATGGTCAATCCACCAGCGTTGTAATTTATAAAAAACGGATAGCCATCTACACCTAAAGCAAATTATTAAAGACTTTACATCATAATCTCTCCCTCACAATCTTATGCGTAAATTTTCTATCTACTCAGTCCTATTACTTACGGCAAGCTTAACTACCGTAACTTCGACTTTATTAAGCGCTAGCTCCAATACTGCTATTGCTCAGATATCGTCGATGTCAGAGGAAAAAACAACCGAGAGTGAAAACTCAATTTCTCAGGTTAATGTACTGTTTGTCAACCCAAGTATCGGAAATGACCAAAAGACAAATGGCAGCCAAGATAGTCCGTTAAAGACGATTACTAGCGCCTTGCGGATGGCAAAACCCAACACGGTAATTAAGCTTGCCAAAGGAACTTACAGCGCTCAAACAGGAGAAAAATTTCCTTTAATTCTTAAAAAAGACATTTCCATTCAAGGTGATGTTAGCAATCAAGGCAAAGAAATAATTATTCAAGGAGGCGGTGAATATCTCAGTCGCTATTACGGCAGTAAAAACATTGGAATTGTTGCTTCTGGGAATGCAAAACTAGCTGGTGTAACGCTAATTAATCCTAACCCTCGCGGTTACGGTATGTGGATTGAATCCAATAGCCCAGTAGTTGAAAAAAGCACCTTTACAGGTTCAACTCAAGATGGCGTTGCAGTAACCGGTAAAGCCGCACCAAAAATTAACAATAACTATTTTTATCGCAACGGTGCCAACGGAATTACAGTTTCAGGAAAATCTCAACCCCAAATCAAACAAAATACATTTCAAGATACGGGCTTTGGCATAAATATTGCCCAAAATGCATCTCCTCAAATCATTAGTAACAAAATTTCACACAATAGAACTGGTGTTGTAGTTCAAGCTGCTTCTCGTCCAGTTTTACGAAATAATTCTATCTTCAACAACAAAGAAGATGGCTTAGTAGTAATAGCTACAGCAGTACCTGACTTGGGTAATTCATCTAATCCGGGTGGCAACCAATTTAATTTCAACGGACGATACGATATTAATGCTCAAGCTGCCAAACAAGAAGTTGCTGCTTACGGCAATACTGTATCTAATAACCGCATCGCAGGAAAAGTAAACGTAACAGCTTCAGCCGCACCAGCAAAAGCTGTTATTTCCCAAACACCCAGACGCAAACCAACTTTACTCCAACCCAGCACAAACCGTAAAAATACTGTTGTTTCCGCACCAAAACCAGCCATACCAAAACCACAAACAGAAGAACAGTACAATTACGTGCAAGTGCAGCCAGATACAATTGAATTCACTGCACCCCAAGCTGTAGTACCAAAACCTTCCCAACTACCAGCAAATACGCCTTCATTACCAACATTAAAACCAGCCCCTGTCGGCGAGTCAGCCCTTTTACCCGTTGCTACAGCTAGGATTCCCGTAAGTAGAAATGGCAGCGCCAACATGCCAGCACCCAAAGTTACAAACAATTCCGTAACTATAAACAACCCACCTCAAATTCAAGCAAGAACAACACAAATAACTTCCCGTTACCGGGTGATAGTCGAAGCAGTAACCTCAAGACAGCAGGAATTAGTCAGATTTATCGTACCTGACGCATTCCGTATCCGCAGAGGAGGAAGAAGAGTAATGCAAGCAGGAATATTCGACGATCCCACCAAAGCCAACAACTTAATTACAATATTCAAAAACAACGGATTGAAAGCCAGACTTGAACCAATGAATTAAGTAAATTGGGGATTGGGCATGGGGAATAGTTAGGAGTGTAGAGACGTAGCACTGCTACGTCTTTACAGCTAGCGTAGTTAGAAGTTAGCAGTTAGGTTTCCCTATCCATCACTGCTAACTGCTCACTGTTCACTGTTAACTGTTAACTGTTCACTGTTAACTGCTCACCCCATAACTCCTTTCAATTTCGAGGTAAATGTATCGCTCGAATCATTTTTTTCGGGGGTGAATTGCTCAATCGGTGGGTGATTCCTTTCGGGGGGTAGTAGTTTTGGCATGGTTTCAGAAACTAAAGGTTTTTCTGATTCTTCTGCTTGCTTTAATTTTTTAAATTCTTTAAATTGCATCAATTTGGAATTTGTTGCAGCCCGGTTTTGGTTTCTTGCTTCTGTGAAAGTTCTTGATGCGGTGCTGCGAACTATCGATGTCGAAGATTCTGATGCGGGAACAAAAACCATACTAGATGAAGTCGGAAGCAGTTTTGATGCATTCCTGGTACTGGGGTTTTCTTCTGCTTCGACACCAGAAAATGCTGATGTATGGTAATTGTCCGTTTCGGATGATGTTTCTGTAGGTTGAATTTCCTCGCTTTCGATATTTTCTTGATAGGAAGAAACTAACTGCCCCTGTTGGGATTCGTAGCTTGCCATTACCTCTTCGATAGTACGACTGTTGCTAACGCTGGGCAATGCAGGTTGTAACGGTGGCAAACTATTATTCCATCTCAAATCTTCTGGCAGTTTATTGCAAATTAAACGCTCAAACTCCATATTGAAGTGGTAGCTGGGATGATTTCTCTTCAGCCAAAGAGTTAGTATTTGCTGTGCCGATACTGCCTTATAGCGTCCTTGATACAATGCCTCAATGATTGCCAAATGTACCCAGTTCGAGGGATATTGGTTTTCCCAACGTTTAACTAACTCGCTGGCGCTATATCCACCGAGGTCAAAACTATAATGTGTTAACAGCGATACAGCCAAGTTGTTAGTCACGTTCTCTGTTTGGGTGAACATGGGTTGGAAACTGGAGGTGATGGGCATATATTCTGCTACCATCGCTAAAAAAAGTAAAGTACCTTTTGATACGGTGAACTGTTCCCAAGTATTGTAAATCTAATTAGGTAGTATTGCTCTGGTTGAGAAATTAATTGGCCCCTATTTGTAAGATGCAGCTAATTACGACTAATAAAGAATTACTTTCATTCACGAGGAAACGAGGATGAGGCTAATTCTAAATAATCTAAATCCTAAATAAATACATTCTACTAATCAATTGCCATTAGGAAAAATTATATAGGGTGAGTTGATGGCAGGGGTGCGTTTAATGGCTACCAGTGCTTGATAAACCATCGCTGCTACTTCAGCTCGCGTTGCTTCCCGCTTTGCTTCAATTTTCTTGGGGTCTGGATAATTTACCACAATTCTTTGCTGTGTAGCAGTTGCCACAGCCGTTCGTGCATAATTGGGAAGGGTTTGACTATCTATAAAGTTTTGTAAAGCGGAGCCGTGAGCGGCTGTTAATCTAAGTCCGTTGACTAAGGAGACAATTATTTGTAGGCGCTGTACGTTTTCCTGGGGGCGAAAGGTGCCGTCGCTGAATCCTCCGACAAATCCAGCTTGTGCGGCGGCTTTAATTGGTTGATACGCCCAGGATTTGCCTGGAACATCTAAAAAGTCACTTACCCGACGTTTTGCTGTGGGGTTAAAGGCTTTGACGATTAAGGCAGCGTATTGAGCGCGATTCATCGGTATATCGGGTTTATATGTACCGTCAGCGAAGCCAGTAGTTAAATCTAGGCTGACTAAACTGCGGATAAATGATTCTGCCCAATGCCCCGTTAAATCGGTGAAGGAAGCCATATTTACCCCATCGGGTTTGACGATGTAGGGAGAAACTATGGCTTTTTGTTTATCTAGGGCTACCAAAGCCTGATAAATCAAAGCTACTACTTCAGCGCGGCTAATATCCACCAAAGGTTGCAATTGTTCCGTTTGCGGGTAATTGACTACCAATAATTTTTGCGTAGCTATAGCCATTGCATTGGTAGCGTAACTGGGAATTTGAGCGCGATCGCCATACATCGCCAAAACATTGGGATTTCCGCTTTTAAGTTTCAACCCGCTAACAATTGAGACTATTGCTTGAGCTTTAGTTAAATTTTGATTTGGACGAAACGAACCATCAGGAAAGCCGCTGATAAAGCCCATGCCAGCACCGCGATAAATAGCTGAAGCTGCCCAAAAGCTTGATTTTATATCGGTGAATTCTCTTACTTTTCTTGTTAAAGGTAATTGAAAAGTTTTTGAAATGATTGCTGCATACTGAGCGCGAGTAATCGGTGCTTCTGGTGCAAATGTACCGTCGGGAAATCCGCTAATCAGTCCTTTTTCATATACTGCTTCAATAAAAGGTGCAGCCCAATGTCCGTTCAAATCGGGAAAGCTACTATTAACGGCTAGGTGTCGGGGATTATCTATGTTAGTGGCAACAAAGTCTACCAATCCTTTAACTAAAGTAGGATTTAATAAATTACCCGCCGATACCAGGGCAATGGAAGTAGCGTTTTGGATATCGTATTCGTGATTATCGCGGAAGATATTACCGGCGGGATCTTGAGAACTACCTAAATCGGGTATTGAATTACCGTTAAGCAGCAAACCACCAGATGAATTATCAGCAATCTGATTGTATCTGAGTACCGGTTTTGCTTCCCTAGATAAAGCTATGGCAACGCGGTTTTCCGATAACTTATTATTAGCTACCAAAGGAGCCGCAAAATCGCTAATAGCAATACCAATAGAATTTCTCTGGATGACATTTCGCAATACCTCCCCTTTAGCATTGCGTGCCATTACCAGCCCAGCAGAGGCATTTTGAACAAAAATATTATCTAAAATAGCCGGTTTCGCATTACCGCTAATAAATATTCCTTCCCGACGGCATTTAATAAAAGTATTATTTGCAACCGTAGGCTCAGTAGAATCAATCCAAACACCAGTCCCCTTATTAACTGGATTGGTAACGGTGACACCCATCAGTTGAGCATTTGAAGCCAGAACTAAAGTTATGTTTTGGGAGCCAAAGTTTTTAGTTTGATAGTCACCACTTCCTTCAATTAGAATAGCTTCACCTTTGGTGGCTTCATTGCCAACTACCCAGACACCACTAGGAATAATCAGTGGGAAAACTTCACCATTGGCAGCATGATAAGTACCGGGAGCCAATTGAATGATCCCAGGTGAGTTAAGCCCATTTAAAGCATGAGTAAGACTTTTAAAAGGAGACAACCTCGAACCATTGTTGGTATCACTGCCAGTTACAGGGTTGACATAAACTGTGGTAGCTATAGTCGAATTAACCATTGTTTAAAAAGGAATTGGACATTGGTAATTGGGCATGGGGCATGGGGCATGGGGCATGGGGCATGGGGTATGGGGAATTGGCTATTCAAACCCTTTTGAAGAACTCTTCGCTGTTCGCTGCTCGCTGTTTACTCGTAATCTCGTAATTGGAAATAAAAATATCTAAATATCCTACACTCTATTTTTTTCTTGTTTATAAATTCTTGTTTATAAATATGTATATGCCTATAACATAGTGTTTTATACTCATTTTTTCTGCTTTTTAAGTAACAAAAACAGCTAGTAAGGTCAAAGGTCAAAGGTTGAAGGTTGAAGGTTAAAGGTTAAAAAAAATTTAACTTGCCCCTAAGTTTTGTATTGGGAGCATCTTGATTGTTAGTTAGGGAGTTGCAAGTAATAAATTGTACTCATCTCCCATGCCCAATTGCCAATCCCCAATGCCCAATCCCCAATGCCCAATGCCCAATGCCCAATTATCAAAAGTATTAAGATAAATCTGTAATGTTATCGGTAGCATTTTTATGATTGAAGTTGAACATCTGAATAAAGTATACGGTTCTGCCTCGGCGATAGAGGATGTAACTTTTAATGTCTCAGAAGGTGAAATTTTAGGATTTTTGGGACCTAACGGTGCTGGCAAAACTACTACCATGAGGATTTTAACTGGTTATCTACCGGCTACAAGCGGAACAGCTAGAATTGCTGGTTTTGATGTTCATGAGGACTCTTTGGCAGTCAGACAAAAAATCGGTTATTTGCCGGAAAATCCGCCGCTATATCCAGAAATGTCGGTGGAAGGTTTTTTGTTTTTTGTCGCCCGTATTAAAGGTATTAGTGCAGGCGATCGCAAAGCAAAAGTGGCAGCAGCGATGGAACGCTGTAACTTAACAGATAAGCGTCACGTATTAATTCGTAAGCTTTCTAAAGGATATCGCCAAAGAGTTGGAATTGCTCAAGCAATTGTCCACGATCCACCAGCAATTATCCTTGACGAACCTACGGTAGGACTAGATCCCCGACAAATTATAGATGTACGAAATCTAATTAAAAGTCTTGCTGGCAGTCATACAATTATTATTTCTACGCATATTTTGCCGGAAGTCAGTATGACTTGTAATCGCGTAGCCATTATTAATAGCGGTAAAATTGTCACAACAAATACTTTAGATAATTTAATGAGCGAACTGACTGGTGGTAGTGGTTATCAATTGGAAGTTGAAGGAGAAGCCGCTTTAGCAAAACAAATGTTGCAGAATTTACCGGGTGTCAATCTGGTAGAATCAATTCCGATGTTATCCAAGGAAGGAACAAATCAACTACAAGACAATCGTTTTAGAATGCGGGTAGTGTCGCAATTAGGCAACGAACCGGGAAGCTTAATTGCTAGCTCATTGTATGAAGCAGGATTTCGCTTACATGAAATGCGGCGAATTAACGCTACATTAGAAGACGTATTTTTACAGTTAACCAGGGAAGAAGAAACTTTGGCAACCCAGACTGAAGTTGAGCAAGTAAATCTTGGAGAAGTCGCTTAAATGGGTATAGTACTGAGTAATATAATTGCCATTTATCGCCGGGAGTTGCAAACCTATTTTGTATCACCATTAGCTTATGCAATTGCTGGCATTTTTTGGTTTTTAGCTGGATTATTTTTTGTTTTAATTTTGCTCGGTCCTGATGGAATTTTAGCTGCGGTTGCAGATTTGGAATCAAGGTCGCAACAATTCGGAGTTGCAATACCAGCTATAGATGTTCCCTATGAATTTATCAAAGCATTTTTAGATAGGATGGGATGGCTTTTATTGTTTATATTGCCGATTCTTTCCATGGGACTTTATGCTGAAGAACGCAAGCGTGGAACTTTAGAACTTTTAGCAACATCACCCATTACTAATTGGGCGGTAGCTGTAGGAAAGCTTTTAGGTGTATTAACGTTTTTTATAACATTAATTTTACCATTAATGGTATTACAAGCGGTAGTTTTAAGCGCATCAGAGCCAGCAGCAATTGTTACAATTCCCTTACTAGGACATTTGGGATTAATCTTGCTAGCAGCATCTATTTTATCTTTGGGAATGTTTATTTCATCTTTAACCAACAGCACAATATTGTCTGCCGTGATGACTTTTGCGGTAATTTTAATGTTGTTGTTTATAGATTTAGTTGCCAAAGTGATTGGTGGCCCGATTGGAGAAGCTTTGAGTCATTTATCCTTGTTAAACCATTACAACAATATGATACAAGGAATATTTGACACCAGTAGTTTAATATTATTTTCCAGCTACATTATTTTAGGCATTTTTCTAACAGCACAATCAATTGATGCATTTCGCTTTCAGCGGAATTAGTTGTTAGTTATTAGTTGTTAGTTGTCAGTTGTCAGTTGTTAATTATTCCATTATTAACTGTTAACTGTTCACTGTTCACTGTTCACTGTTCACTGTTCACTGTTTACTGATGAAGTATTTGATTTGGCTGGCACCGTTTCTGATAACAGCGGGTTTAACGGTGGGTTTTTTCTCCGGAGATTGGGGAGCTATTCCGTTAGTATTAATTATTTTAGGATTAGCTGTTGCTGTATTCTGGTTAATATGGCAAAGCTATTCTACAAAATGGTGGAGTCGTCGCTCTACTCAAGTTGGTACTAATGCATTAATCGCAACTGTGGCTGTAGTGGCAATTTTGGGATTAATTAATTTTTTGGCTACTCGTTACAATATCCGAACCGATTTAACGGAAACTGGTTTATTTACCCTTGCTCCTCAATCCCAAGAAGTAGTAAAAAACTTAGAAAAACCCGCAAAAGTTTGGGTGTTCGATCCCAATAAGAATCCTTTTGATGAGGATTTACTAGAAAATTATGCCAGAAACAACAAAGATTTTCAGTTTGAATATGTAGATCCTTTAGCCAGACCAAATTTAGCTACACAATTTGGGTTCCAAGATTATGGTGAAGTTTATTTAGAGTCAGGAGAAAACCGACAGTTAGTACAGGTTGTTAATGCCCAGGAGCGTCTTTCCGAATCTAGATTAACCAACCGTTTGGCACAAATTTCTAATCCTAGTACATCTAAAATTTATTTTCTCCAAGGGCATGGCGAACGTCAGTTAGGACGAGGAGAAGGTCAACTTTCTCAAGCCGTTCAAGCTTTAGCCGATAGAAATTATATTGCCGAGCCTTTAAGTTTAACCCAAACTGCGAAAATACCCGATGATGCTAACGCTGTAGTTCTTGCAGGTCCCCAACGCCCTTTATTGGAAGGGGAAATTCAAGCTTTGCAAAATTACATCGATGGTGGTGGTAATTTATTAGTTATGGTTGACCCTGGTGTTGACCCTAAATTAGATGTGCTTCTGCAACAATGGGGAGTTGGTTTAGATAGACGTTTAGTAGTTAATGCTTCCGAGAGCGCTCAACCACAACCACCCGGTATATCAATTGTGACGGATTACGGGGAACATCCGATAACTAAAGAGTTTAAAAATGATATATCTATATATAAGTTAGCGCGACCAGTTGAAACAATTACCGTTCAAGGTGTTGAAAGTAAACCTTTGTTACGAACTCGACCATTACCCATAAGTTGGGGTGAAAGTGACTGGGAAAGTGAAGAATTAGAATATAACGAAAACGAAGATATCCCAGGTCCTCTTACTTTAGGTGTTGCTTTAACAAGAAAAATTGCAGCACAGCCAACACCAACGCCAACACCAACACCAACGCCAACACCAACACCAACGCCAACATCGACACCGACACCAACACCGACACCAACACCAACACCGACACCAACACCGACACCAACACCGACACCAACAGAAAACAAAAAAGCCACTGAATCAAGAATGGTAGTGTTCGGAGATTCAGATTTTATTACAGATGGTTTGTTTTCTCAGCAATTGAATGGAGACGTATTTCTGAACTCAGTTACTTGGTTGAGCAAACAAGATTCGCAACCTCTTTCAATTCGTCCCAAACAAGCAAAAAATCGTCGTCTCAACCTTTCCCAAGCGCAAGCAAATCTTGTCGCGATATCTTCTGTATTGGTTTTACCCATACTTGCTTTTTTAGCAGCAGCACTTCTTTGGTTTCAAAGACGATGAAACTCAGTTAACAGTAGCATGACAGTGAACAGTTAACAGTGAGCAGTGAGCAGTGAACAGTGAACAGTGAACAGTGAACAGTGAACAGTGAACAGTTAATAATGGAATAATTAACAACTAACCACTAACAACTAACAACTAACAACTAACAACTAATAACTATCAACTAACCACTAACCACTAACAACTATCAACTATCAACTATCAACTAACAACTAACAAATTATTTATATGAAATTACAGCGAACAACTTTATTTTTAGTGCTGCTAGCAATCTTGTTGGGTGGTTTTGTGTATTTTTACGAGTTTCAATGGAAATCTCAACAAGCAGAAGTTAAGAAAAAAAAGCAGCAGCTTTTCTCTTTTAAAGAAGATGATGTTAAAAGCTTGAAAATAACTACTCCGTCAGAAACTATAACTTTGGAACGCGCTGCGGAATCTGATAAAACGAAGTGGCTGATGAAATCTCCCGGGAAGGTTGCTGCTAATGATGGTACGGTAGCTTATTTGTTAAATTTACTAGAAACCGAAAAGAGTGAACGTACTTTGAATTCACCTGCATCTCAACTAGAGGAATTCGGATTAAAACAACCCCAAGCAACTATTGATATTACATTAAATAATCAAAAAACTCATAAGTTGGTTGTGGGTAATAAGCCAAGTTTTAATAATCGTCTTGTTTATGCTCAGAAAAATTTGGCGACTAAACCCGATGGCAATACTGAAGTTATTTTAGTATCTAACAAGTTTGAAAATGCGGTAAAACGCTCTTTGTCAGAATGGAAAGCTGTTGAAACTCAAGAAACAACTCCATCTCCGACTCAAAAGGCAACCCCTACCTTACCGACAAACAAATCTACCCCAGCCATTCCCACCCTTAAGCCAATTCCACTAAATCCAAGTCCTAAAGCTATCCCTAATAATTCAACACCCACAGCAAAACCCACAGCAAAACCCACACCAACACCAACAAGCACCCCGACTGTAAAAACTAATCCAACTACCCCAGCTACTCCAAATCCAGCAACGAAATAGATTGTTGCGATAATTCTACTTCGACTTAGTTCTATTCAGTTTAATTTATCTATGTTATCTATTATCTCTGCTTTTTTACACATATGATGTAAATGCATTGATATCAAAAAGATTTTTAAAATTTAAATTGAACATAAAAAGCAAACTATACGTTAATGAATCAATCTAAAGCACGAATCTCTGACTCATCGCACAATTGAGAGTCAGATAAGTTAATAAGTAAATCAATAACTTGCTTATGCTTTTTATGAAACTTCAATAACTCTAAATAAGCTAAAGGCACAATGAAAGGCCAGAATATACTGGCTAGAATTAAAATTATCGAAGAGAAAGAGCGTTGTACAGGATTCATTTCTTTATCATCCATAAAAAAACCCAACCACTGCATAAAGAAACAACAAGCCATTACTAAATAAAATATAGTTCCCAAATTAATCATAACTGTTTGGATCATGATTCAGACTTATTACACCTCAATCGTAAATTCTCAAAAACAAAAGTCATAAAAGTATTTTCCGCCAATAAGTTGTCAGTTGTCCAATATATTTACTATTGGCTTCAATATTGAATATATAACAAATTTATATCTTTATCTAAGTATACTTTTATTCATATTTTATATAATGAATTGCAAATTATATACAGTTATTTTTACAGTTATCTGCACAATCCCAACCTCTGACCTATTGAGACTGTGTAATAATATTTACCTCTGAAAGAAGAATAATATAATAACGTGATTTGTTGTTATTGCACTTCAATAATTCCCTGAAAGAAAGGAAATTTGAAACTATTTATATTTTATGTGAAAAGGTAGTACTTACAGTTATGCTAACTCATTTTTACCACTTCTAGTTGTTTTGAAACCGGGGGAATGTATTATGCAACACAAAAAATTTTCTTGTTAAACTTATCTTACTACTTCGAGTAGAAAATCATAAAACAGTAAAAACCCCTATTTACTTTATTTACTGTTTGCGATTGTGTCCGGAATCAATTGTATTTTTAGTAAGATTACATATCCTTTATACTTAATTCATATAGTTCCTAAATAAAATCTATATACTTTAAGGGTTGGGGGAGTATTTTAGAGACATGAATTTTCCTATACTGATATCTTGCACCCCAAGCTCAACAAGCACAAAGAAACCGGGTTTCTCCAAATTTTAAACATAATCCTGCTCGTTGAGTGATTTACTTCAAACCCGGTTTCTCGTCGAGGTGCTTGCAGATGAATATAGCAAAAGCCCTCCATTTTTGTAGGTTGGAAGGCTTTGGGTATAATGTTTGAGCTTAGTATTTAATATAAGCTTAAAAATAAATGTTCACTCAAGATGGTTTGACAACCTCAAATTTAAACCTTGCAATCCGGCGCTTGCCTACATAGACTTCTATTACATGTAAACCTTCAGGATCTCCAGAGGAAACAGTCCAAAAATTATTAACTATACCTTTTTTAATTAAGTCGGTACGTTTAATAACTGATTTACTACCGTCAGGTGATAAAAAAAAGTGTTCCCCATTATCTGTGCCCCAAGTTAACGGAGGTTTTGGCAAAGTTAAAACTTCTTGCCATGTTAGTTTACCCTCGTAACCTTGGAGTTGAATCCGCCATCCGTATATTTTTCCTTCTTGGTAAGGTACTTTTGCAGTTGGAATTAATATCAATTTACCGTTTTTATCAGTTCTTAATACTCCAAATTCAGCTTTTTTAACAATAATTGGTTTTTTTGATGTAATCACTTTGGATTTTATAGCGGTGTTTGCACCTACATCTATCATCATCACTTCAGCCGCTTTAATAGGAGAAATTAGTCCAAGAAAAGCTAAAAAAAACGTAATAGCCCAAATCTTCATATTACTATCTATTTATGATATTTGGTTTTGACTACGACGTTACAGTAAACTGATTTTTGATTCAGACACAAACGAACATTTCCACTGTAATATTTAATTCCGGCAGCAGCCAACAGTGAACAGTGAACAGTGAACAGTGAACAGTGAACAGTGAACAGTGAACAGTGAACAGTGGACAGTGAACAGTGAACAGTGAACAGTTATCGTTAATTTCCCATGCTCAATGCCCAATGCCCAATTACCAGTTACCAATAACCAATTACGAATTACGAATTACGAATTACGAATTATCAATTACCAACCCCTAACTTTTCCCTGCTTTTTATTTTATTCTTTCTTTTTGAAGAATTAAGAGCCTCAACTAATTTATTTAGTTTGCTATCAACTTCTGCCAAGGATAGATATTCTTCCGTACAATTGAGCATTTCATCAATATTTTCTTGTTTGGCACTAAAAGTAGGAATGTTTTTATCAAAACGGGGCTGGAATCGAAAATAAGTATTACCAATAATTTGCTCTGCTATGTAACATACCGCATCACCAGCACCATCGAAAAGAACATCTAAAAGAGGTAAATCATAACGGGGACTCAACCATTCTAATGCTCCCCATTGTTTTACCTGCTTGACTCCAATTTGTTTAACATGTTGTCCGGTACCAAAAGAGGCAACTATAATATCTCTCTGATTGACTTGTTCTGATATTAGACCATTCCATTTTGGGTTATCTGGTAACTCTTTGTTCCAACGCAAACGTTCTGCGATCGCGCACAAAGCTGGATTATTGGCAAATACCCCGCCATCTATTAAAGGGATACCACCCGTATCCGGTATTGCATAACCCTGCAATCGCAAATCTTCTATAAAAGCTTTATGCTTCATTTCGTAACCGGGGAAACCGATGGGAGCGGCTGAAGAAGCACGACAAATTTCCCATACGGGGATATCTTGATGAGCGATTTTAGTATTTTTGAATACGACAGCTTGACGGTTATAAGTATCGTAACTGGTAACTATGGTAGGTTTGGTTAATTCGCCAAACTTGAGATTACCAAAAATATATTTAAGCACCATTTTTAAACCTTCATCGCTATAAATAGGATGACTAGAACCCAAGCGAACCCAGTTTAAAATGCTGTGAATCAGTATTTTGCTTGGAGGAAAGATATTCTGGGAATTATGAACATAAAAATCTTTAATTTCCTTAGCATTCAAACCCATAGACAAAGCGCAAGCGATAAGACTACCTGTAGAAGTTCCACTAATGACATCAAAATAATCGCAAAGTTTTTTATCTGGCTGGTGTTTTTGCAGCTTTTTTTCCAAACCTTCTAAAATTACCGCTGTAACTAAACCCCTAACTCCGCCACCATCGAGAGCCAGGATATGAAATGGTATATCAGTTCTCATTTATAACTCCCCCCCAAAAATAAGCGTAATAATTTTGCACTCAATAGAAAATAAAAAATAAAAAATATTTACCAAGTAAGTTTACTGTTACAAATATCCATTATGTATGCTAAATCACATTATTGCCCGCTTTTGTTAAGGCACTTACAAGTAATAAATTATCCCACCGTCGGTGCTTACCGTGAGCAACACCATTATACGTCTGGGTTTTGTCCGGAATATTTGTTAAACGGTGGGATAATTTATTTTTTGGATCTCCCTAAGTCAAAGTAAGGAGATGGGGCATGGGGCATAGGTGAGCATAATTCGTAATTCGTAATTCGTAATTCGTAATTAAAGCCCCATAAATAGAATAATGGTGCTTCTACATGACAAATCCACGGATAAATCCGGGGGCTTCTGACCTTAAAAATTCACTTGGTGATAGGGTTAGTAACGGCATTGTTAATTAAACATCTCATACTTGTTTGTTGACTGTGCAGGGTGAGTTCACAGGAGACGGAAGCCTCTAAACACTGTATACCTTGCCTCTAGCAAGGAACAATATATGACTCCATCACTCCATCATCATTGTTTACTCGCTAGTCACTAGTCGCTAGTCGCTACTTCTAACACCTAACTATTTACTGGTAACTGGTAACTGGTAACTGATAACTGGTAACTGGTAACTGTTAACTGATAACTGTATCCTGTTACATAATTAAAAAAGATTAACTTTTCCATAAGCAGAAAATGAATAAAACAACTTTTAATTTGGTTGCGATATCAATATTTTTGATGACGTTTTCAATATTGCTAGGTCCTTTGATTAATTTATCCCCTGCGGTTCCTGCGGTTGCAACTTTTACAATTTTAGGAATAGCAACTTTTGATTCTTGGAGTTTGGAAGGTAGGGGAGGAACTTTATTTTTAGATTTGATTGGTGGATTTTCGTCAGAATACAGGGAACGTATTCTTCATCATGAAGCAGGACATTTTCTAGTTGCTTATGTCTTAGGTGTTCCGGTAACGGGGTATACTTTGAGCGCTTGGGAGGCATTCAAGCAAAAACAAAAAGGATTGGCTGGTGTCACATTTGACGATGTTGAGTTATTATCTCAACTTGAAAAAGGTGCCATAACAACTCGCATCTTAGAACGCTACTATACGATTTGGATGGCTGGCATTGCCGCAGAAAAGCTGGTTTATGATGATGCTTCTGGTGGTGCAGACGATCAAAACAAACTTAAAGGCGTTTTAAAATCTCTAGGCTGTTCCGATTCTTTTTGCAACCAAAAGCAACGTTTTAGCATTCTTCAAGCAAAAACACTTTTAGAAAATAATTGGTCTGCATATCAAACTTTAGTAGATACTATGCGAAAACGCGCAACAGTAAAAGAATGTTTTGATATTTTGATAAAGCAAGGAGTTAAGAGTGAAAAGTGAAAACCAAACTCTGCTCAATATCAAATTTAATTTGAGATTTTGATTGCAGTTTTGTCTTGGGGATTGCCGTGCAGATTCCCAAGTTCCCGCCAAAATAGCATCTGAGTGGGCATTTTAAAAATAATCCATTTTTGGGTGATTTCACTTATCACTCGTAACTCCTAACATTATCCAGCAAGTTTTATGGGAAATGATTGCAATGTAGTGCTATTGCCAAAATTGCTGTAATTAACTTCATTTAGACATTTCTTTTGAGATGAAGCAGCAATGTGACTGTCTCCGATATTTTTACCGCAACTAACTACACGGTTTCTTCCATTCGATTTAGCTTGTAATAAGAAAGCATCGGCTCGATTGAGTAAGCTTATACCTTGATCGTCATCATCTGGAAGCAAACAGGAGGCTCCTAGACTGATGGTGACATTGATACTTAAATTATCATCGATAACGAAGGGGTTCTCTCTTATTAAGCTGTTCAGACGATGAGCTACTTTTGCAGCTTCTTCAAGAGTTGTATCGCTCAAAATCACAACAAACTCTTCTCCACCGTAGCGGAAAGCAGTATCTTGAATTCGCAAATTGTGACGTATGCGACTTGATAATAATTTTAATAGCTTATCGCCGACTAAATGCCCGTAATTATCGTTAACTTTTTTGAAATAGTCTACATCCAAAATAATTAGACTTAGAGGAGAATTATCCTCACGAGCATTTTTTATTTGTCTGGGTAAATCCCACTGTAGAGCGCGACGGTTATTCAATTCTGTTAGGGAATCTGCTAAAGCAATTGTGGATAACAAATCATTCGTTTGCATCAAATCGCGGTATTTATGAGCTTTACGCAAAGCCACATTTAATTGCGATAACAACAAGCGATGACTAGGGTTTAATTGCGTCTCATTTGAATCTGTTCTTCTTTGCCTAACAGACTCCGAGTCTTGAGTATTTCCATACCAAATATAAGCATCGGCTCCTAACCTCAAAGCTCTGGAAGTCATTTCTGATTCCCATTCCCAGCTTTGATGTCTTCTTTCGGCAATTAATTCAAGACTATCTTCTAAAAGAATGCAGTAAATCCAAGACAGCTTTGTTTGTTCTTTTAACCAACTGCAAAACTGCATACTTTCATTTTGACTAGATTGGACAAGAATAATATCAGGAGGTTCTTGTTGAATGAGCGACACAGCCATTCCAAGATTATTTATTGCTTCTAAACTAAAAGCATCTGTATCTTTTACTTGAGATGGTAGTGTGGCTAGAAATTCTTCATTTCCAAAAACCAAAATGGAAATGTTCATATTTTTTTTACTTTTACTTTTATTGTTTATTTTTTTCAACCTAATAGTCTTCTAATATCAGTCTAGGGAAGCTCTACAGCATAATTTTTATTATTAGCAGCTAAATCAAGTCTTAAATTTAAAGTGGACTAATTTTACTGTATTACGCAGGCTTTTTTAATGAGAGTGATAGAAGAAGGTAGAAAATAGAGCCTCAATCAAATATAGTGAAGTTTTTATTTTTTACTCTATAAAAACATCTTTATATATAGGGGGTCTAACCCCTCATTTTGTTCCCACCCTGTTGTTTTTGTAAAAAATTCAAATGAATCTCCTTTAGTAAATATGCATTTTCAACTACAGTTTTTGAGAGTTAGATTCCTGATACCTAATTTCTGCTTAAACAACACATATTTCAAACAGTGTAAATACTGAATCATCCGGATAAGTACAAAAAAATACAGTGATTTCTACCAAATAAGATACCTTTAATACTTATCAACATATACATAAAATAAAGTCTTCACAATATTTTTAAAAATTGTTGTTCTTTCCTTTAATTGTGATAGATTCTTATCAAAATAGCTTATAAGAATTCATTGATTTGCAATCCTCGAAGTAATACTTAGATAAACCTCGTTAAAATAATCAACAAGAATTTAATTAATTACGTGATAACCGATATCTTTACCTTAACCAACAAAATTTAATATTTTCTAAATTTTGGCTGAAAGAATATTAAGAAAATAGAAAGAAAATCGATTTAATTTTTTTCTTGTTATATGCGTCTTTTGAAAAAATTAGATTTAAATTATTTTTTTTGATTTAATAATAATTTTATTTTTTAAGGGTATATTTACGTAAGTAATATCTTGTTCACGTGGAATTTACCTAAGAGAATATACGTTAAAAGCTCTTAGAGTTAAATTTCGCTATACAAAAAGTTGACAAAGAAGCCCGCTTTCTATATAAGTCGTATTTTCATGATTCACGACTTATATAAAAACCGGGTTATTAACATATCTTTCTGAGCCACTCCCCGCTCTGAAGAGACGGGGGTTCTGGCTAGAAGTTGGGTATAGCTTGTCGCTCGGATCTATTTGCATAGAACAGCTATCTGGCTATACTTTTCTAGCTTTTAGGAGAACCGCTCTGCCGACAATCAGGATTCCGACTTTCAAGCTCGTTTACTCGTTTTGCGGTTTGATTCAACACTTCTATGTCTCCAGTTAGAACGGCTCCGTCCTTGGGATTACCCTACATAGAAACTTTCCTGATAATTCGTCCAAAGAAAAATATCCCAGTACTTTCAA
>JBCBPQ010000087.1:0-25585 GCA_039820645.1 Cyanobacteria bacterium J06633_8
ATAGCAGAGCCGTAATGGTGTTGTTTTTAACTATTTTCATGTGTTTTATTTCAGGAATAATTGCCGTGAAAAAATTAAAAACAACACCATTACGGCTCTGCTATAACTCATAAAAACCGGTAAAAGAGTAGCTGCTCTTGCCTGTTCGTATAGAAATAAAGCAAAGGCTAATCCAGGTAGATATCCTAAAACTGCTAAAATAAAAGCCTCTTGAAGAATTACAATTAAAAAATAATTATGTGAATAGCCAATTGCTTTCAGAGTGGCATATTCAACTAAATGGTCTGAAACTTCGGTATAAAGTATTTGATAAACAATCACTGTTCCGACAATAAAACCCATGATTGTTCCTAAAGTGAAAATAAAGCCAATCGCAGTACTACTTGCCCAGAAGTTTTTTTCAAAATCGATGAATTCTTGTTTAGTTAAAACTCTAACATCTGGATTTAAATAACTTCTTAACTGTTGAGCAACAATATTTGGATCGGCACCAGGCTTTAATTTAATTAAACCTATATCAATCAATCCAGGTTGACGGTTTACAAATATTCTCAGAAAATTCAAATCGCTAGTAATTAAATTTCCATCGGAACCGAAGGAAGCACCTAGAGTAAATAAACCTCCGACTTTAACTAACTTTCTTCTAACTTCTGCTTTGACATCATTACCTTGTTCAAATTGCGATACAATTGGACCGTATTCCAGTCGAGAAGAACGGTCATATAGCACAACATTTGGTAATTGAATTTTATTTAAATTTTGTTTTAAACCAGGAAGAGCAAATATATTATGTTGTGGATTAATTCCTATAACTAAAAGATTTCTAGGAATACCATTTTGGGGATTTTTCCAACTCGTGTAGTCTACATAAATTGGATGAACTGAGTCTACAGACTCTAAATCCAAAGTTTGATAAAGTCTTTTTTGAGAAAATCTTTTCATCGACAATATAGCACTTGTCTGACGATTAATTAAAACTATTTCCCCTTTCAAACTATTATGAAAACGAACATTACTATAATACAAAGAATCGCGGAAACCAAGCTGCATAAACATTAGAACATCCGCAAAAGCAATCCCCGCTAATGCTACTGCTAAACGAGATGCTTCACGCTTGAGTTGTAACCATGCTAAAGGTAGTTTTGCCATCGGTTGTCAGTGAACAGTTATCAGTGAGCAGTGAACAGTTAACAGTGAACAGTTAGAAGTTAAGAGTTAAGAGTTAGGAGGCGATGAGGCGGGAAATTAAGAGTTAATAAACAATTTCCGTGGAATTAGCGTAATCCATTTAATCAGTGTTCGGAGTTAGGAGTTAAGAGTTCATAATTTATTACCTTTAACCTTTAACCTTTTTTAAATTTGAATAGTAGCTATCACCTTGGCATTAGTTAACCCTGCGACTCTCTCTTCATCTTGTTCGGATAGAGCAATTTTGACTTCTACAACCCTTGCGTCTACATCTGCGGCAGGATCGGTATTAAGTACATTTCTCTTGCCTATTTTTCTCCCAATTTCAGAGACGGTTCCTTGCAGCTTGCCGCTAAATGCTCCGTTGTCGCTGATTATGGAAGCTAACTGTCCCAAACGCACTCTAGCAATACTCGCTTCGGGAACTTCAGCTACCACAATCATTTCGTCGGTACGTCCAATTTCGGCAATACCTTCAGAACTCATGGTTTCTCCTGCTTTGGTATATATCTCTAAAACTTCCCCCGCAATTGGTGCGATTACATAACTCAATTTCATATCGGCTTCGGCTTTTTTTAATTGCGCGATCGCACTATTCACCTGAGCTTGTGCCATCCGAGTGTTGCTAGGGCGAAGTTCTGAAAGTCTGCCTAAATTAGCTTTTTGTTCATCTGCCTGTCTTTGTAAAGTTGCTATAGTTTTATCTTGATTGGCTAATACTTCCAAAAGTTGTTGTCGCAAAATTTCGATAGTTTTTCCTCTATCTGCTGTAGCTTGGGCTAATTGCTGGCGCAAGCTTGCAATAACTTGTCTGCGATTGGCTTGGCTTTCTATTAGTTGTTGAGTTGCAGTCTGTGCGGCAAGTCGTCTTCTGTTACGCTCTAGTTGAGAAATAGCACCTTGTCTGTACAAATTTTCATAACGTTGGGCATTAACTTGAGCATTTCTAGCTTCGGCTTGCACCCTTGCTACTGAGGCTCTGAGAGATTCTTGTTGCCCTTGTAGTTCGACTGCTAACCGATTTACAGTTGCTTGTTGAGAAATAGTTTCTCCGCGTAACTGTGCTTTTATGCGAGCAATTGTGGCGTTACTTGCTTGTTCTTCACCGCGTAACTGGGCTTCAAGTCGAGCAATTATCGCTTTTTGAGCTTGAATTTCTCGCGGCGAACCAACTTTTACACCAGCTAAATTGGCACGGCTTTCTTGAATTTTGGCTTTTGCTTGCTCTACGGCAGCTTGACTGCTCCTAAATCCATCTAAAATGGCAATTACTTGACCTTTTCGGACTTTTTGCCCTTCTTTGACTAACATTTCTTCTACTCGCGATGTACCTTGTATTCCTGTTGGTGCAGAAAGTCTAATTACTTCTCCTTTTGGCTGCAAGCGCCCTACTGCATTCACACTACTAATTGCGGGTGTAACGGGTACTGGTATATCGGATTTTTCTAATTGTTCTATTCTTGCTTTTGTTAATATTCCAGCGGTGATGGCTAAAGGTACTGCTGCTGCGATACCCCACCATAGTCTGGATTTTTCAAGGGGCTGTTCTCTTGGGACTGGTTTTTCACTTATTCTTGACATGATAGGTTACTCCATACTTTGAATCATGCTGAGTCGAAATAATAAGTAATTCCATCTCAAGCTAGAATCGTGACTAAAAAAGTTTTTTTCAAACAGGTTTTATAATTTTTTTTGAGAATACACTTAACTTTGCTGTATAGTAGATGCCTGTTTATATCTCAATTTTTTAGACATTAATTTTATAAAGTAAATGCTCATTTTTATTGAGATAATTATAGCTAGCTTATAGCTAATAATGCCGAGCAATTCAATATATTTTTAAAAAGATTCTGCAATATATTTTGTTCTCAACTGACAATTATTTTAAAAATAGCAGTCAGTACTGATATCTATTAAACCTGAGTAAAATAATATAGTTAGGCTTTGATATCATTTATTTGAGTTTCAGGTTATTGATATTGATATAGCTGGTTATCAACCAAATTTTGCACCGCGTTAACAAGCAAATTAATGAATTAAGAAAAGAAAAGAAAAGAACTGAGACATTAACAGGACTTACGCAATTGTCACAATGCTCGCCTGGTGCGTGACACTACAACCCTGATTATTAGGTTAAAAATTTAATTAAGTGTCACAGCACCCTACAAGAAAAATATGCCAGTTGCGTAAGTCCTAATTAAATACTAATTCAAGATGATAGTTATATATACCCTTTTCAATTGAGTACAATATACTTTAGGAGACCTCAAGCCTAGGCATAATTTACCTTTCCAAAGCTGGAGAAGTTAATTTAGTATTTGAATCAAGTGAAAACTGCTATATATGCCTCAAAGCTTAATGATTAAAATCACAAACGAAGTAGTATTAAACGCAAATCATTAATAACTTCGCGTCTGGGAATTATTAATATTATATAGCTATATGTCACTCACACTCTTATAAATTCTACATTCAATTACTGTCTTAAAAAGTAACAGAATCTACAACAGATGACTAATAGTGTTTATAAGGTTATGTAGCTGGATTTGAAATTAATAGTTAACAACCTACAGCAGTAATTTTATAGTGAGGCTTCATAATACACTATTACTTGATAGAACTGTTGACTGATAACTATGAAAATCTCCAAATATTTTTTAATATGCCATAAAAAAAGCCCAGTAATTGTAAAACTGGGCTTGTATCATAATTGTAAAATATTTAAAAATCCAAAAACACAATAAATATTCAAGATGGAATATCAAATAAAACAGTTGTCATATAGTATTCTGCCCAATCCGAACCAAAAGCTTTTTCTAAAACGCGGCGAGTTTTATCATTTTGCTGCTGTTTAGTACAGTAATTTAATTGTCCTTCCAACAGTTTGTTTGCTGCTTCAGATGAAACCGGTTTTGCCCCAACAGCATTTTGACAATGAATTTCTAAAAAATTCTCAACTCTGCCCAGAAACATTTGTTCTTCTTCAGGAGAACCAGGGCGTATAAAAATGCAAAACTCAGAAAAAATCTCTCCCCATTCCGGTAAATCGCGGGGTTGAGAGAAATTCAATTCATGTAACGCACCAAGATCGGTATTGTAACTAGATGGTAAAGAGCCATTTAAATGAAGCGGAGACAAATCGGCGATCGCTGCACTAATTTGACCTCTACCGCCCACCAAATCGCAACCAAACATCGGTAAATCGTATTCCGGATGAGGAAACATTACACAATGCAAAATATCCAGCATTGAACCAACCTTCGCAAGTTCCATATGTAGCTTGCGGAACTGGGTTGTTTGATAACAGCAATTTTCAATAGTTAGTTTTTCACCTTCTAACTTACCTTCCACATAGCCCAAGTCAGCAGGTAAATTATAGGGCGATAAATCCAAATGCTGATGCCAAATTCTTTCGATACTATCAGCCAACTGACGAATGAGGGGATGTTGCTGCTCGCGCAGGGAAGAATTAGAAGCTACTGACATTGCTTTAAACCAACGAATCTTATCTAATAGTCAGTTTACCTCTATATCAGTTAGCAGTTATCAGTGAACAGTTATCAGTTGTTGTCAGTTAAAGTGAGCGGCTAGTGATAACCTATGGTACTAAAAAAACGGTACTAAGGTAGATAAAGTGTGTTTCAAGGAACATCAAAGTCAGCAAGCGATTTCTTAATACATATACGAACTTCTTGCCAATCACGCTCTGATAAGTGACCAATTAAAACTGGATTCGCCGATTGAGGAAGAGTGACAATAAAACAGCGAAATGCAGAACTAACTCTTAAACCTGCTATTTTCCAATCTTGAAGCACATAGTCAGTTACTCCAAGCCCAGTTGTTTGAGAAGTAATAAGTCCAACAATTATATCTGGACGGTTTTTATGGTAGGTCGCTGACGATAAAATAAGAGCCGGACGACGTTTAACACCAGTCACCCCTGGAAAATCGACTGTTACTACATCACCAGCATCAAACATTACTAAACACTTTCCTCATCTTCAGGAAATAATGTAGCTGCATATCGTAAAGAAAAATTATTAACATCAACTATATCTTGATCTGTCCAGCAATCACTTTGATTGATCGCAGATGATGAATCCTGCTCAACTAATTCATTAAGAATAAGAGTTGCTAGTCGTAACCGCTCTTGTGCTGGAAGGTTACGAACGACTTGAACATACACTTCTTGTGCAGAAGTTGACATAATTAAAAATTATTTTAATTTTCACTTACCAAGTGTAACACTTCCGTAACAACACCTTCAGCGACTTTGTGCGAACCAACAACCACGTAAAATTTGATTCCAGGCTTAATGCGCTGTTTGTGTATTGGACGCAATTGTGGATTAAGAACCCGAAAATAAGCTTTTACTTGTTGTTCGCATACACTTCTGTGAGGCAATAAGTTTCCTTCTGAATTCAGCAAGGCATAATATATCATCCAAGCACGATTTTCATCTCCTTCATACATGAAATCGAGCTTTATCCCTTGAAGAAGAGAAGAACGAATGCCATGTTTCGGCTGAGGAATCGGGTTTAGTTGTGCAGCAAAATCTGGTTGTTTGTAAACCCATTCTTCAACCATAACCAAATTCATTAAAAGTCAGCGATCGGTGAACAAATAACCAATTATCAATGACCAGTTAGAAGCTTTTAATTAATAACTCCCGCCCTCCTAACTCCTAACTCCTTTTAAACCGCTGCTTCCGATTCCTCAACCTTTTTCTTCAACTTCTCTGGATCTATCGACTCCAATTCTCCATGATTGAGAGTCCAGCAATTATCAGCAATGGGTAATAAGTCTCCCGCATCATGGGTAACTACTAATAAAGTCCACTGTTGTTTTAATTTCGCTAATAAGTTTACCAACTGACGGCGCATTGACCAGTCTAAACCTGCTGTTGGTTCGTCTAATAATAATAAATGTGGCTGACGAATTAGCTGCACTGCCAAAGCCAAACGTCTTTGTTGTCCGCCACTTAAAGCGTGGGGTGGGGTTGAAAAAGATAAATGTTCTAATCCTACTTCGCTTAATGCATTTCTAACTCGCTCTATTCCTAGCTCCGGATGTCCCAAACGTAATTCTTCTAAAACTGTACCCCCACAAAAATGACGCTCGGGAAATTGAAATACCAAACCAGCTAATTGCTGCATTTCTTCGGCTAATAATTCCTGTTCGCGCCAAAATAGCGAGCCAGATGTTGGTTCTGCTAGTCCAGACAAGATTTCTAGCAGCGTACTTTTTCCAGAACCACTCGGACCGATAATTAGACCTAATGTTTGGGGGGCTAATTCTAAATTAATTGATTTGAGAATTGGGTTCTGGGTAGCAGTCGGATGATAATTTAAATTTCTGAGATAAAGCATTGTTTAGAATTAAAAATTAGCCAGTTATTAATTAACTACACGCGAAGCAGCAGAGGTTCGTTCCGAAAAAAATCCTCAAATCACAACTTAAACAAATATTATTTACAGATACATCATTTAACACCGCGTCTTAACTTATTGTGGCAGACTAATCCTCATAAAGATTAGTCAAAAAAAATCTGGGAACCCTCTCAAATCTCCCCAGTCAAACTATTTATAAAATTGTTGCGTAAATCTACACGGGGAATAAGCAACCTATTTACGTAATTATAAGTAAATTATTAAACTCATTCAACAGTAATAACTTTGAGGTTTTACATGACCAACAATTTTTCTGCTTCATCTACCACTACCTCTAACAATATTTTACGCTTCGCTTCTTCAATTTTTACAACTTTAATCGCACTGAATGTATGGGTAAATCCAAGCCTTGCTGGCGACCCTTTTCCCCGCAGTCAACCCCGCAATATCGGCGATAATACAGAAGCCGCATTTAAAGCAGTATTTGAGCTAGGAGACTATCAAGCAGCACAAAAGAACGTGCAAAAGGCAATATCAACCGAGCCTAACGAACCTTTGGCTTATGCGATGCAAGCATCTTTAGCTTATACCCAACAGGATATAGCAAAATTAGATTCTTATAGCACCAAGACCTTAGATACAGCAAAAAAATTAATTGCATCCGACCCATTGCGTGGCAATTTATACGCAGCCGTAGGTCATTTCTTGAAAGGAGCAGTAATCCTAACTCGTGAAGGTACGGTTAGCGGTGCCCCAAAAGCATTAAGTCGTTTGCGAGAAGTTTACCAGCATTTAGACAAAGCCGAAGCCATTTCTCCAAAAGACCCAGAACTTAATTTAATCAAGGGTTACATGGATTTAATGCTGGCAGTTAACTTGCCCTTCGCCAATCCCCAACAAGCAATACAAAGGCTAGAAAAAAATGCCGGACCTCAACATTTAGTAGATAGAGGTATAGCTTTAGCCTACCGAGACTTAAAAAAATATTCCCAAGCCTTAACATACGCAAATCGTGCCCTTGAAAATGCATCCGACAATCCAGAATTGTACTATCTCAAAGCGCAAATTCTTCGCGGACAAGCTCAAAAACAAAAAGACTCTCAAATGATGGAACAAGCAATTGCTCATTTCGATAAAGCACTAGAAAAAAAATCTCAACTACCCGCAAGTTTAGTCAAACAAATAGAACGCGAACGTCGAAAAACAGCGGAAAGTTTAAAAAGTTAGGAGGCGGGGAGTTAGCTGTTAGGAGTTAAGAGTTAAGAGTTAATAAACAATTTCCGTGGAATCAGCGTAATCCATTTAATCAGTGTTCGGAGTTAGGAGTTGTATGTAGCGAGTAGCAAGTTGGCAATAATATCTTTTCTCCTTGTCTCCCAATCTTCCACAGTTCTTCTACAATAACTTTGGGTAAAAGTAATCGGGAATATTCCAATAGATGAAAATAGAATTCCGCGAGATTAATCCTTTTGATGTCTGGATTTGGCTGAGGTTTAGTACAGTACCTTCCGAACGAGAGAAGCAATTTGTAGAAGAACTTTTTGATTCTTGGTTTTATTTGGGTAAATTAGGTGCTTTTAATGCCGAAAATCTTCAAGTTCAGGAAACCGGGCTTGATATTAGCTATTTGCATTATGACCAAGATGGTTATCAAAATAGCTTACTGGCTTTAATGCATAATATGGGCGAATTTGAATACAACGGAGATTGGGGAAGATGCTGGTTTGATTTAGGAACTTCCGACGCGATCGCCCTTGATATTCTCATCAACGCTCTGACTCAATTAGGTGAAGAATACGTCACCATTGATCAAGTCTACATTGGCGGCGAAAATGCAGATTGGCCAGTTGAAGATAGCGATAGTCGCCCTTCGTTTATTTATGATAACTAGGGAAATACAGGAAAATTAAATGTATAAAGAAGGTAAAATCCGCGTTTTAGCCCTGGGAATAATTCGCGATCGCAACAATCGTACTTTTCTTTCCGAAGGCTACGATCCAGTCAAGAAAGATAAATTCTATCGCGCACTAGGTGGTGGTGTTGAATTTGGCGAAACTAGTAAAGAAGCCCTGCAACGGGAATTTCAAGAAGAAATCCAAGCAGAAATTACTAATATTCGTTATTTAGCTTGCTTAGAAAATATATTTACCTTCCAAGGAAAACCAGGGCACGAAATAATTCAACTTTATGAATGCGACTTTGTTGAACCCAAATTTTACCAGCAGGAACAAATCACATTCAACGAAGGGGAAAGAGAAAAAACAGCCCTTTGGATGGATATCAAAACTTTGAAATCTGGCAACCTTAGATTAGTTCCCGAAGGGTTTGTGGAGTATCTCGGTTAAAGGAGATGGAGCAAGGCTAGAGGGGTAGAGGAGCCATTGCGTTGCGCGGGTTCCCCGCGTTGTCGCAAATGGCGTGAGGTAGAGGGGGTAGAAAATATTTCTAATTATTACCAATTAACAATTACCAAATCCCAATGCCTAATACCCCATTTCCCATAGGCAACAACTAACCACTAACCACTAACCACTAACAACTAACCACTAACTCCTATCGCAGTTAAAATCGTCCAACCATCAACTAAAAACATTAATAACGTAAAAGTTAGCAAAATTAGATACATCCACGGTTGGGATAATGGGTAAACGTCTGTAGTATCGATACCAGTTTTTTCCTGTACAATTCTCACCAAGCGAGCAAATCCTGCTACACGCATTGGCAGCAAATAACCTTTCTTGTCCTTGCTGACAAAATAATAGACAATACCTCCTTGCCCAGTAGTGCGCGGTTTTAAATCCTCTACATCCTCCCAAGCCAAAAACCAGCCTTTACGAAAAAATTTTGGAACCAAAGGAGGATAAACAACCTGTATTCCTGATTCATTTAAAATTACGCGTTCCGTTAAAACCGCGTACAAAATTACAAAACCAATACCGATACCAACCCAAAGTAATAAAGGTGGTACGGGAGCATTTGTGAAATCAGCAAGAAAAGGTAATGGTAAAGTCAGCGCTACATACAAGCTTAAAAGGGTAATCCTAATTAAAGGAGATAACCGAAAAATAGTAGAAGTTTCCATAATTAATTAACTATTTTCACCACTTCACCGCTAGGTGAAGTTCAGGGTATGGTAAGTCAACGAAAAATTATCAGTTACAAATTGGGCATATTATCATCAACCCAAACAAATACTTTTCCTGTTCTTGCTGATAACTGCTCACTGCTAACTGATAACTGATAACTGACTAAGGTAAATACTTTTGCACCACACTCCAACCACTTAGCGAAACCCAGACAAACACAAGAAATAAAGCAATATTTGTACTAACGTGAATCCTTCTAGCCCAAACCCAACCAGTACGAATCAAAATCGCACTTGCAGCAGATACTAAAACTAATACCACAGTGATTAATCCAGCACCTAGGTGTTGCGAATGTCCCAAAGAACCATATTCACCCAAAGTACCAACGATGCCAATTGCCAGTAGCAGTATCACTAAAGCAACCATAGTGATACCCATTACATAGTGGAGTATGCGTAGTCCGCCATAACCTCCCGGTAACAGCGCTGCAATGTTGGGATTTCCAGATGCTCTAGTACGAAACATCCAAATACCCGTTACCGCTAGCAAAAAATAAGCAAGTAACGACAACCCCATCGACCAAGCAGCGATTTTCCATAACCAAATAAATGAAGGTAAATCCATATTTAGGATTGTAGATTGAAGTGGGACATATGGGGAGTGGGGAGATGGGAGATGGGAAATGGGCAGAAAAGTGGTGTGACAAGCAGAAGGTTAGAACTTAGGAGTTGTGAGTTAAAAACAGATAACTGATAACTGTTCACTGTTCACTGTTCACTGCTCACTGCTCACTGTTCACTGTTCACTGAGAACTGGTAACTGTTCACCGTTAATTGAAAATGGGTTGCTAAAGGTAGCAACCCAAAAATAGAGAAAAAAAATTTTAATTAATAAAGGCTTTAAAGTCTTTGAAGGCTTTAGCCAACGATTATTAATGGTTTTGTAGTATCTCCGTTTTTTGAATTAATTGAGGACACAAGAGAATTTGTATCTCCTGAATCTCTCCGAGTCCAATTATCTGAATCTGTTTTTAAATCTGAAATATTTGCTTCGTTAATTGCAAGGCGATCGCACGGAATTGTATCCGATAAAATTGAACTTGCTATCATCCCCGTATGAATCTCTAATTGAGCTTCATCGGGTGCTTCAAAAACTAGTCTTTGTCCGGGGAAAACAACACGTTCAAAGTACCAATTAGCGATATTGGAGATGCGAGCCACCTGTATTTTAGAAGTGGCATTAACGTAGCAGCACAGAGATTTCCCTGATTGCTCAGGAGGTAGGGGATCTAATATTTGAGCCATAACAGAGGCCGGAGCTTATCGCCACAATTGTATCTTACATTTACAAAGTTAGCACTGCACGATCCCCGCCTGCTGTAACTCTCAATACCAACTGGCTATTTGTATGCTATTTCTAGCTTAAGATATGTTCTAGATATAAAATTTTTATAAAAATATACGACTTTTTTGCGATTATAGATTAAGCACAAATTGAAAAAATCTTTTGATCAAATTTACAGAATTGTGTAATGCATTTTGATCGGTTTTGTACTATCGATTTATCGAATCTTGAATTGACTTTACTATTCATTCAGAAGTCATTATTGTGGGTATCACAAAAACGTCAAAATTGATAATTATAAGTTAGAAAATTAATGATAATGATGAGTTAAGAAAATCTAAAGGTTATGTTGGAATGTCTTGATTCAAGTTTTAGATAATGTTTTATAAATATCGTTTTAACCCAAATATCGGGCAATTCCCCTTTTCAACTCACTTGCTACAAAACGGAGTTTAAGTCTTGGTTCTAAAGTTTATGGTGTAGGCACATCTCTTACGATACCCACAAACCCAAGTTCAACGGCGGTGACTGTAACTCCAGTACTCATGAAGGTAAAGTGAGCTAGGGGGTGGAAAAACTATGAAACAAACTTAGAATACTTGTGTGTTTTCATTCGCTTCCATTTATGGCTTCTGTGCTCATCCCCTACCCGCCATCGGCTCTATTTCCTCAATTAGCCAATCAAATGAGTTTTATAAAGGAAGTGGATGTTATTGTAAAGGTATATGAAGTAAATTTTCATATAAAGATTTATGAACATGATTCTTGTATCTGTCACCTACGGTAGTTTTTATTTGTTGACACTGGGTTTTAGATCAATCTCGGTTTATTAATAATTGAGTAAAAACTTAAGTAAGATTGTCATAAAAGGCAAAAATTAATTTCAGTACGTAATTTTAAAGCGGATATATTAATCTCTTTTTTCTTTGATAACAGCAAGATGGAAGTTGAAACACGCTCTATGGAAAACAAAATTCTCTACGTTCGCCTTCCTTGTAATCCCATTTTTCCGATTGGGGTTGTTTACCTTGCAGATCATGTCCATAAACTGTTCCCGAATGTAGAACAACGGATTTTTGATTTGGGAACAGTACCACCTCTGGACTATAAATCTGCTCTGGATACCTGTATTGATGAATTTCAACCGACGCTATTAATTTATTCTTGGCGCGATATTCATATTTTTGCTCCAGTTGGTGGCAGAGGTGGAAATCCTTTACAGTATTCTTTTGAAATTTTTTACGCCAAAAATCCGTTTGTCAAATTGCATGGGGCTTTAGGTGGCGTACAAATGCTCAAAGGCTTTTACACGGAACTTTGGCGCAATTCCGCATTGATTAAACGCGGATTACAACGCGCTCGTAAATACAACAAGGATGTGCGCGTCATTGTAGGTGGTGGTGCGGTTAGCGTTTATTACGAACAGTTGAGCAACAGTTTACCGTCGGGTTCTATTGTTTCCGTCGGTGAAGGGGAAAGCTTATTAGAAAAACTGTTGAGTGGTAAAGAATTCAGGGACGAACGCTGTTATGTCGTAGGAGAAACTCAACCACGCTCCCGACTGATTCACGAGCAACCAACTCCTATCGAGAAAAGTGCTTGTCATTACGACTATATCGAAAGTATTTGGCCGGAATTTAACTATTATCTTCAAGAGCAAGACTTTTATATTGGAGTACAAACCAAGCGCGGTTGTCCTCATAATTGCTGCTACTGCGTTTACACAGTGGTGGAAGGTAAGCAGGTACGAATAAATCCCGCCGATGAAGTTGTTGCGGAAATGCGACAACTTTACGATAAAGGAATTCGTAAATTTTGGTTTACCGATGCTCAATTTATCCCAGCACGAAAATTTATGGATGATGCTGTGAAATTATTAGAAAAAATCGTTGATTCTGGAATGACGGATATTAATTGGGCAGCATATATCCGTGCCGATAACCTAACTCCGAAACTCTGCGATTTAATGGTAAAAACCGGAATGAATTATTTTGAAATAGGTATTACCAGCGGTTCTCAAGAACTAGTACGCAAAATGCGGATGGGTTACAATTTGCGAACCGTTTTACAAAACTGTCGCGATTTAAAAGCTGCTGGGTTTAACGATTTAGTTTCGGTTAATTACTCTTTTAATGTAATAGATGAACGTCCCGAAACTATCCGTCAAACTATCGCTTATCATCGCGAATTAGAAAGAATTTTTGGGGTAGATAAAGTTGAACCTGCGATTTTCTTTATTGGATTACAACCCCATACTCACTTAGAAGAATACGCTTTTAAAGAAGGTATTCTCAATAAAAGTTACAATCCCATGTTGCTAGCTCCGTGGAATGCTAGAAAATTACTATGGAATCCCGAACCCCTAGGTTCCTTCTTTGGTGAAGTTTGCCTGCAAGCCACCCGAGAAAACCCGAATGATTTCGGACGCGAAGTCATGAAAATTTTAGAAGAAAAACTCGGCTGTGCTGATTTGGAAGAAGCACTAACAGCACCACTTGAACCAAAGTCGAAACAACTAGCAAATGTATCATAAATGACATATAGGGCGACGTAATTCGCCCTACTATGAGTAAAGTCGGGGGAGCAAGGAAAACGGAGGGTGTTGAGCAATTAAAAATATCATAGGAGATTTAGAATCAAAGCAATGCGCCAGCTATTTAAGGATATTTTCGGAATTTTTCAAGAATAATTAATAATTACGATGAATAAATCCCTTTATACCTATAGCAGTGTTAGAATTGCTCGCAATCCATTCGCGATTACTTTAATAAATCAAATGTTAGAAGGCTCAATACTCCAAAGGCTACAAAAAGCCCATCAAGATAGCAAAAAACCTATTAGATACGGCGTTTATTACAAAAATACCTTGGTGGCTCTATGCCATGCTTTAGAAGACCATATATTAGATGATGATAGTAAACCTTTAGTTATCACTGCTTTTCAACAAGGTAAGTGGTATCTAGAAGAAGCCGAACGTTATGCAGATATTGCTAAGTGTTCGCAACAAATAGCTATTATGGCAGCCCCTGATAGCGGTTGGCTCGAACATCCTACCAGTCAACTATCTAATGTCGATTTAGTTTCAATAGATCCAAAAGATTCGGTAGCCGAAGAATGGCATTTAATTATTTTATCGCCGAAATATACGGCTATGGTAATTTGTCAAGAGTTATCTGAGGAAGATTACGGCTCATCGGGGCAGCCAGAATCGGATTTAGAGCGTAAATTTTATGGATTGTGGACGTTTGAGCCAGAATTAGTCAGAGAAACGGCTCAATTCGCTATCAATCATATTCAAAATTACAATCCGGAATTAGCGAAAAAACTGCACGGGTACGAGCAGAAAATTAACCCAACTGTTGCCACATCAGAAGAGTTATCAACTGTAGTTTCTAGAGTTGTAGACTATCTACAGACAGGGCAGGTAAATATTTCCGTACCTGCTGGTAATCGTCACAGAATTTTGGATAGAAACTTATTTTCTAATGAAATTCAGGCGTTTTTGCTCATGACACAACTTCTTGATGCCGCCGATATTACTAACCCGATGGCTGCTACAGAAGTGGTAGCATTATCAGAAACAATGGGGCAGCTTTTGGATTTGCCTGCATGGCAAATGAAAAGATTACGGCTTGCGGGTTTTCTACATCGCATACATCCGCTGCAAGCCGCTGAAAGTGTTTTAACTCCTGGAACATCTACAACATACAAAGAAGATGCACCAAGCTGCGCTTTAACTTGTCCCTTGGTGCCGGGCACGCAAGTTTTACGCACTATGCCAAGACTGCGGGCAGTAGCGCAAATTATTACCCATCAATCGGAATGGTGGGATGGTACTGGGGAGCCAGCAGGATTGGGAGGTGATGAAATACCTTTAGAATCAAGAATTTTGGCTTTAATATCAGATTTTCAATCTAGAGTAAACCAGAAATTTAATTCTGGATTAAGTAGGGAAGAAACACTTACTCAGGCTTTAGAAGAATCTACTCACCAACAAGCAACTCGTTTCGATCCTAAATTAATAGAAACCTTAACTTTATTAGTCATGGGTTTGCATCAAGGACTAGAATTGCCCGTAATCACACCAAAATTAAGCGCAGGAATGTGGTTACTTGATAATAAGCAAGAAGAGATAAGCGAACTGAGTGAAGTTAGAAGTTACCTTAAATAATTCAGTTTTGCTTGCAATTTAGATGCATAATACATTTAAGCGCGGACGTGAAGAGAAGCTTTATTTTAGCTCTTTGCGTCCGGTGATTTTCATTTAAATAAAACTTTATTTAAATAAATTTAGTATCGATAAATATATACATTATGATTATGACTATTGAAGCAATTAAATCGGGTGAATTAAAGCAGTTAGCTGGAGTTAATTTAGAAGACGAAAATTTATCTCAAACTGACTTAAGTCGAGCTAATCTTGCTGGCGCAAACCTCGTAGGTACGGATTTTGCTGGCTCTAAATTTGAAGGTGCCCATTTAGAAGGAGCGAATTTGATGGGGGCAAACCTCAAAGAAACTGACTTGCGAGCTAACTTAATGGGAGCTAATTTGATGCAAGCCGATTTAACCGGAGCAGATGTGCGAGGTAGCAATTTGCGCGGCGCAAACTTCATGGGCGCTGTAATCAGCGAAGTTTCTTTTGCTGGTGCTTTTTTAAGCGGTAGTAATTTAATTAACGTTAACTTACAAGGCGTTGACTTACGCGGTGCTGATTTACGCGGTGCTAATCTTACTGGTGCAAACCTCAAAGGTGCAGACTTAAGCCGTGCAGATTTACAAGGTGCATTATTAAGCGAAGCAAATCTAGAAGAAGCTGACTTACGTAAAGCTAATCTTTCTGGTGCTAATTTAACAGGGGCAAATTTATTATGTGCGGAATTAGAAGGTGCTAATTTAAACGGCGTTAATTTCGATAGGGCTTGTTTGGTAGGAACAATAGCCCAAAAGTTGCCTAAATAAATCAAAAATAGAGTATTGCTGAATTTGAGTATAAATTGAAATTAACAAAAATGTTAAGCAAGGTTGACATTAACTTACAATTTCACATCTCTACAAGGGTTTAAGATATTTAAGAAATCAATTTTATACATCAAATCAGTAATGCCAAAAATTTATTATTTTTGTATATAGCGCTTTTCGGTTGAGTGTAATACATTTTTATAAACCTCACCCCTTGCCCCTCTCCTTGTCAAGGGAGAGGGGTGTATTCTATTCAACTGAAAATTGCTATATTGGGATACGCAATAAAAATTTATAGTAATCTCCTTTACAAGATATAAAAAAGTTTTCGGCGGAAGGAGCAAGGTTGAAGTTGTAATTGTATCCAAGTGAAAACCGCAATATAGAGTCAATATCCGATTTAATTAAACTGAAAATCGCTATACAAAAACTAACTAAAAACTAACTAAGAACTAACGAAAAACTAACTACTAAGAAAACCTCCTCTCAAAATAAATACTAGTAACTAACGAAGGAACATTTAAACCACTTCAAACGTTATCAAACCAGGTGAAAGAATTTTATTTTAAAGTATAAAAAAATATTAACCTGCATCTAACTGTTCAGTACTAGTATTAAAATCTATAAAAATTCTCAATTATATGGTTGTATCACCCAAGGTTGCTTTGTCAGTCGCTTATAAGCAATTCGCAGCTATTTCTGCTCTATTCTTCGTAACTCTTCCCTGGCTGATATCTGCTCCACCAGGCTTTTCTCTGGATAACACCTCCATTCACAAACGTCTAAAAAGTAGTAAAAATTCCCAATATACTTTTGTTATTCAGCCAAAATTTACATCAGTAAACAAATTTTCTGAAGGATTGGCTTCGGTATATATTGGCTACCGTAAAGGATATGTTAACAATGCTGGTAAAGTAGTTATTCCCCCTATTTTTGATGGCGCTGGAGAATTTTCCGAAGGATTAGCATGGATAAATATGAGGGGTAAATGGGGATATATAAATAAAAAAGGTCAGTTAGCTATTAATTTAAACTTTGATACGGCTCGGGAATTTAATCAGGGATTGGCACTTGTAAAGTCTGGTGAAAAATGGGGTTACATTAATAAAGCTGGTAAATTTGTTATTAAACCGCAATTTGACAATGCCATGTCTTTTACAGTTGACAAGCAAAGCAAGGTTGCAAATAAAGTAGTACTAGCCCCTGTAAAGATAGGTGAGAAATGGGGGTATATTAATAAAAGTGGAAATTTAGTTATTAAGCCTCAATTTGACAATGCAGCTTCTTTTAATGAAGATATGGCAGCAGTCAAAATTGGGGATAAGTGGGGTTACATTAATCATCATGGAAAATTAGCGATCGCACCCCAATTTGAAAGAGCATGGAAATTTTCCGAAGGGTTGGCATTAGCAAGCAAAGATAGCAAATGGGGATATATAGATACCAAGGGGAAATTTCATATCAAGCCATCTTATTTTGAAGCCAGCAATTTTTCCAACGGGCTTGCATCAGTATGGATAGATGGAAAATATGGCTATATTAACAAGAAGGGTAAACTTGTTATCGAGCCGCAATTTGAAGATGTTGGTAAATTTTCTCAGGGCTTAGCAAAGGTAAATATTGACAATAAATGGGGCTACATTAATACAAACGGTGAAATTGTCATCCCCCCACAATTCCATAGCGCCGGAGATTTATTCTCATACCAAACTAATTCAGCTTATCCAAAAGTTGGGAAAGCATGGGTTAAAGTTGGCGAAAAATGGGGTTATATCAGATTACTCTTGAGTGAATAACTTTTGAATTACTATTCACTGTTCACTGCTAACTGTTCACTGCTAACTGCCAACTGTTCACTGTTCACTGCTAACTGTTCACTGTTCACTATTAACTGTTAACTGTTAACTGCTTTTGCCGCATCCACAAAGCTAATAAAGTTAAACTCAATAAGCCCATTACCCCAGCCAAAGGATTATTGTTTACACCAGTAACCCACTGGGGAACGGTTCCAGAATACTTGATTAATTTTCCAACTTCAATTATGTAGTTACCCCAAACTAAACCCCCATGAAGCCCGATGGGTAAGCCCAAACGTCCCCTGGAAGTGCGTTTAGCCCAGACGCAGGCTAAGCCTAATAATAATAATCCGAGAAATTGCGGCGATGTACTTATGATTACCGGCAATGGTTTGATAAAGTGTAGCACGGCAAAAATAATTGCAGTTGCCCCTGTCACTACCCTCTTGTTATAATCTCGCTGCAATTCATCATATATGAACCCCCGAAAAAACAATTCTTCCGCAAAAGCCACACCCAAACCAGTTAACAATCCTTCCAAAACTAATTGCAGCATCGAAAAACCAGGTGGCTGCCAAACTAACCAACCTAGCATTCCCTGTATAATGAATAATGCTAAAACACTAATCAGCCCAATTGCCACACCACGCAGCAACTCCACACCATTTTTCCGTGTAAACTCCAAACCATAGTGACGAAATGCTCGGGGTTGTTGATGGATGTATTTACTCCACCAAGGAAGTAAAAATAAAAACTCAATTGCTAAAATACCCATCGTTAAAATAGTCCGGGTATTTTCGTCTTTGACTGAAATGTAAACTGCTGCCGCATAAGGCAACCACGGCAATAATAAACTCAAAATAAAGCAGCCCAACCTTATAGGGGCAGGGCGCTGAGATAAACTAAATAAATTAATATTCATACCAAGTGGTTTGTATTGGTAAAGATTGAATAACAGCGACAGATTTATATTATCTGGTGTTGCTCTACCATGCTTTTGACGCTCCCCATGCATAGAATGCAGGGGATTCTTGCTTCAACGAAATTCCTTAAAACTAAAAGGAACCAGACTGGCTGATTCGACTCCCTCACCGAACACTCCTACCGATTGGTGGATGCATCTAGCTATGACAATTAGTCGCAGCGGGATGTTTCTCCACAAGCTTAAATTCGGGTGCGCCCCACCCTAATCAATTTACTAATATTCAACTGCTGCGTTTTCGGTGTTCTGTGGAAACCCATACGTTTTTAAACAGGTTGTTCGCGCCTGTGCTGCTAACATCACTTTACGTCGTATTTGATTTGGCACTACCGACGAACTCATGCCTGTGTTAGACCAGAAGTAATATCCTACCATGGAAAGCCGGACAATAAATTGCCCTACGGGCTTATCCCCATAAATAGAATTTAGGGGCTTGCGCCCTATGATTTTCGGTCAAACCGACGGCAACTTGGTACTTACAGTTTCTTTTTTATACAATCTTAGTCTTCCGGTTCTATAGTGCTGCTTAACCCGTGAATTTTGAGGGTTTCGCTATAAAATTCGGCATGTTCCTGAGCGCAAGTAATAACTAAAGCAAAGCCATTTGTATGAGCTTCCATCATGATGCTTACAGCCTGGGGTTGGCTGAGGCTCGGCACTGTGGTGATTAGTGTCTGCACCACATACTCCATAGCGTTGTAGTCATCATTATGGAGCAAAACACGGTACCGAGGCGCGTGCTTACGGGTTGTTGAACGCTTCTCTATAGTTTCGACTGACACGGTTAGTATGGTTCTTCTCGTTTATTTACTACAACAGACTGATTTCTATACTTTACTTAACACTTATTCATAGTATTGTATCGCATCTAATTATCATGCCCAAATATATGATAAGTTTTCTGCTCTCGATTGCGGTCGATTAATTATTGCATTGTGAATTAATCATTACTAGAGTACTGGCTTACATGAATCAGTTTAGTTGCCTTTGTGCAAGTAAAATAGATAAAATCTTGCTCGCAATCCTTTTCGCCCCATCAATTCCTAAATATGGAGATAAAAGCAAATTTTCAAGCCGGACAAATAGTCTTTCTGGAATACACAGATAGCAGGTTATATACGGAAGTTATTCAGGTAGTAATTGAACGCGATTTATGTTGGGTGCGTCCATTACTGCTTGTTAATCAACAATACTCGGAAGCACCACAAATAAATGATTTGCGCTCAACTTCCGATTTGCTCTGGCCGATAAATTTGTTTCAACCAGCTTTGGATACTCAAGTAATTGAACTCTACACTCAAATTTTAATAAAAGAACCAAAACCAGAATTATCTCAAACCGCTAAACAAATGCTCCATCAGTTTATTCAGGAACTTTGGCAAGCGAATCAAAACGAAGCGCAATAAGACTTTAGATTTTAGCTTTTTGAAAGATTATGCTTGATAGAAAATAAAACTGGATGGGCGGTGTAAAGAATAATGCGTTACGACTACAAATATACTTACGATAAACTTTAAAACTATAATGTCGTAACGCACTCTGCTTCTAAAGCATTTGTTGTTTTAAGCAATCTGAGAATAACTTGGATTCCGTTGAGGTACTTGAGGTGTACGATAGGGGTGGTTAATTTCAAATTCGCTGGGATCGGAACATCCAGTTTCTGACATAAAAGTTTGTACTAATTCACGGTATACAAACCACTGCTTGTGAAGATGACGAGTTAATTCCGGTTCCATTTTAAAGACATCCGAGTTTTTAAATCCGGCTCTAGATAACCATTCGTAAATAGAAAGAGTTTCGCCATTATTGTTGTGAAGCATTTTTCCTCCTGATAATATTTGAATTGAGGGTAAAATACGCTTCAAAGATGCTACCCGAAGCGTTTACGAGTTATTTCAAGCGATGGCTATAAATGGGAACTAATAAATAAAATAGTTGCCAATACTACTTTTGTGTATAAGAAGAGCAGTATGGAAGCCCTTTTTACCCATATTTGGGCAAGAGTCTAAATCAAAAAGTATTCCTGACCAACAGTGAAGGCTGGTTAAACCCAAGTATCAATATCTATCCGAGTCTAACTTGGAGAGAGTGAAAAGAAAATCCGAAATATCACCCTATTAAGCAGTTGATACTTTTACCATAAATATTCAGCCAGATGAATCTTTGTACTGCTCTAAAAGAGGTAAACTTGCCTTCACAAGTACCCACTCTAAGCAAGTATCTACTGTTATTTTCCTGAAAATAGAAAAATCAATCTATCCTTCTAAAGTTATATATTTACTGTTTGACCCATATGATGAATTGAAACTTAATATTTTTGCTAACCGTTTTCCAGAAATCTAATAATACATCATTCAAAAGTACATTTTTCATCAAACTTAGGGGATTCCCCCAGGTTAAATAGTTTCCCCTAGCGATGTAACGACCAAATAAAAGGGTTTTCCGAATATTTTTAATCTTATTAGCTTAAGGGAATTATCTGCGAATATAGTTTATTTAACAGAGAAACAAATCAGTATTTAATTATTTTCTGTTTTTTAAATTATTTTCTCTTTTCATGTAAAAAAGTAACGATGTTAAAAATTACTTATACCGACAATAACTTAAGCTTAGATTACTTAGATGGATATTTAGAAGATTGGATAAATACAAGAGTAACTATCTGCGTGCGTAGCGCTACGGGCATTCATATTAAATCTAGCACAGCTTCTTTTCTATTACCGGCAAACTCATTTACCACAGCGGAGCTAGAAAATATACAAGAGGAAAATGTAGTGGAATTCTGTCGTTGCGATGCTGAATCACTTGAAGTTGTATTGAAAGGTATCTGGTTAACATCAGAAATCGAAAGTGAAACAGGTGTATTCGTAACTGAACTTGAAGATAAAACTGAATACTTACTGCAAAATATGTTTAAACCTAAATTTTGTCCAGTTTAATTAACTTTATAGTCTAACTTTATAATTAATTATAATTATTAAAAATTATTTACAGTCTTGCTGTTCGCGGGACTATGGTACGACTTCCGAACCCCATCTTGCAACTGGTACTAGTCAGTCGTGCCGCCTTTCCCCGAGCAGCATCCCCTCTTCAATTTTAGATTTCAGATTTATATTCTCTTACTCCTCTAAGATTACCGATAAAAATCCCTGATTTGCGATGAATACTACTTTAAATCACCGTGCCCAAGAAGTAGCGCGGGAAGATTTAGTCATGTTTATTAATGCTTGTTTGTCTTGTACGGGACAGCGAGAATTCTATGATGATGCTTACGGACAAAAGGTTTCAATTGACTTTTTACATCAATATATTTTAGGTAATTACCGATTGCTGTACGCTCGTACTTTAGCAGCAGGAATTAATCATTTTAATCAAGCACAAATAATTTTAAATTTATTAGCTACAGGAAAGAATACATCCCCACAACATAGAAAAGAAGAAGGTGCTTTAATCGCTTGGGCACTCCAACAATTACCTCCCCAGCGAGCTTGGGGAATATTACAGCAGTTAAGACAGCGGAAAATCAACAACCGTCGCAGTCGTGCAATTGCTCGCGATTACCTAAAATATCGCCGTAATCTTGATTTTGATGCAGTTAAATATCGTTCTAAGTTAAGAGCCATCGTTACTCACGCGCATCTAAAACTCCAAGGTGAATTAGGTAATTTTCTCTTTCGTAATTGGAAGCAAAAACTATATGAAACAGAATTATTGGAAAACTTTCGTCAAGCTCATTTTAGTAAAGAAGCTGTTTATAAGTTACCTTTTACTGTTGCCGAAGGTTTAGCGGCAAAACACAAAATTAAACGCGAAGTTTTCCTATCGCGCATCCAAGAAAGGATGACTTTAAACGAAAAACTACGTTTTCAAAATGCCGGTGAAGGGGCAAAAATTAATATTGACGTGGATTTAGGTCGTCTTTCTTTAACTAAGTTAGGATTATATATACTTTCCTTACCAGTAGAAATCCGAAAACAGAAGCGGGATATTTTTGATTTAGCTTTAGAAAAATCAGCTCGCAAAACATTAAAAAAAGCACCGATGAAATTGGGGAAAGTAGCGGCTGTGTTGGATTGTAGCTATTCTAGTTATGGTTCTTCCGAAAAGCGTCGTCGTCCTTTAGGTGTAGCTTTAGCTACTCACTATTTACTCAAAACTGCATCTAAAGAATATCAAGATTTTTGGACTCTACCACCCTCAGATGTATTGCAAGTACGTCCAAAAGGACAATCCGATTTAGCAACACCTATATTAGACGCATTAGAGTGGGGTGCAGATTTAGTAGTAATTGTTTCTGATGGCTGCGAAAACGATCCACCATGCGGTGCGGCTCAGGTATTACGAATCTTCCGCCAACGTTTAGATTTAAACAATCGTACATCTATAGTTCACTGCAATCCAGTTTTCAACTCGGATGATTTTTCTGTACGCTCCTTATGTGCCGATATTCCTACCGTAGGGTTACGAGACGCTGAAGATTTACCAACCATGTTGGGTTTTGCTCAATTTACCAACGGTTCGGCTTCTTTGTCCGATTTGGAAGATTATTTAGCCAAGAGAGTCAATCGTCAATTTTTACCCAGAGGGTGTGGATCATCAATTATCAATTATCAATTATCAATTATCAATAAATATTTAATGATGCTTGGTAATTTTTTACTAGTTTTAAGTTATGAAAGAGTCAGGAGAATCAACTATTACTGAAATAAAAAAATGTATATTAATCATCAAGAGTTTTATAAGAATAATGTTCTTTATGAGAAATCTTATAAGTTTGCTATTAGAACGGTGAATGCTTATAAATATCTCAGCGAGGAAAAGAGAAAATATATTTTATCAAAACAATTGATGAGGAGCGGAACATCTATTGGAGCTAATGTTGCAGAAGCAAACGGAGCTATTTCTAAAGCAGATTTTTCAGCTAAGTTATCTATTGCTTATAAAGAGTGCCTTGAAACTAAGTATTGGCTTTCTCTTTTAAAAGATACAGATTATATAACATAGGACTTACGCAACTGGCACATTTTTCTTGTAGGGTGCTGTGACACTTAATTAAATTTTGAACCTAATAATCAGGGTTGTAGTGTCACGCACCAGCCGAGCATTATGACAATTGCGTAAGTCCTGTAACAGTTAAAGCTTTTCAAAGCATTTACAAAGATGCAGACAAAATTGGAAGATTACTTTTCTCAATTATTAAAAAGACAAGAATAAACTCACAGTAGCTGATTATTGATAATTGATAATTGATTAAAAATGGCACAAAAGAAAAATCTATTAACTAATATATCGCTGAAAGGATTAGATATTGCTCCTTCTCAAGTACGTGGTGCGGTGAGAATTGTACCATTATTAAGACGTAATCTACGCGACGACTTACGCTTGATGAAACGTTCTTATAATGAAGATTTAACTGTCGTATCTGTAGATAAAAACCTTAATTATTATTCTTATATTCCTCATGGATTAGTGATGTCTTGGACTGATGATGGTAGTCCGGTAGCAGCTTTGGGAGGGCAAATTCAAAAAAACAAACAAAAAACAAAATCTGATGGTCAAAACTTAGATTGCGGCTGTAAGAGCGTGCGTTTAATGCATCGCATGAGAAAAAAAGAATCCCAGAATCAATTAAGGTTTTTACCGCTACATTTAGCAATGGAAGGTTTTCTTTCCATGTTTTTTTCTGGTCCCAATATTGCTTGGAGCGAATATTCTAAATATGCTCTTGCAAATGGTTTAGGTTGTCGTTACGAAACTGCCGTGCAAGGACGTTATATTGCTAAATTGGAAGATGCTTTGCGGATATTTGAAATTCACTCTAAGCAAGTGGGAGTATTAATATTTGTCGCAGAAGCTTTAGCATCAGCTTTTGTGGTTCCTACCCCAGGAGATTATCGTTTACTACATACGAGTTTATTAGAAGACTTTTATGGTGAATTAATTTATCAATATGGTTTGCTTCACGATACAACTTTTCCTATGGATGTATCTATTAATGAATCAGAAATTAATAATTTAAAAAGTTTAAGAGTGGCTATAAATAAAATGCGAATGGATTGGGCATCTTTTCAAGGTTTTATGGCGAGCGGAATTTTAGAACGTCCATGTCAATCTAAAATAGTTTATAATGCCGGACCATTTAGATTACAGCGGTTTATTACCAATATAGAGCTTAAAGGTGAAAATCATATTGGAGAAGTTATTACCAGAGAAAACGGAGAATTAGAATATTTAAAATCTTTTCGTTTATCTAGCGCACAAACAAAGCGAGTTTATTTACTAAGTAAATTAGCCGAACACAATTGGAATATTAATGCGACTGCCGAAGCACTCGGGAATGATTATGATAGTTTTGTCCATCGTTTAGAAAAAGCTGGTTTTGGTTACTTATTAAATCAGCAAGTACGGGAAAAAGTTCTTAAGAGAAAACGTAAAAAATAAGGATTGGGAATTGGGAATTGGGCATTGGGCATTGGGCATTGGGCATTGAGCATTGGGCATTGGGCATTGGTAATTGGTAATTGGTAATGCAGGATAGGCGAAAATTCATAGTTGAGAAATCGAGGACAATATGCCCCAATACTAATACAAAATGTTAGAAATTTGGCAACTATTACCAACGATTACAATCCTTATCCTATAAGACTTATTACTTATTAAGTAGGTTGGCATTGAAAATAGTAATTGGGATAAGGCTGTCTTGCTGTCTTGCAATAGGAATAAGGATTGTAATCGTTGGTAATAGTTGCCAAATTTCTAACATTTTGTATTAGTATTGGGGCATATTGTCCTCGATTTCTCAACTATGAATTTTCGCCTATCCTGCATTACCAATTA
>JBCBPQ010000088.1:0-25302 GCA_039820645.1 Cyanobacteria bacterium J06633_8
GGCACCTAAAGGGTCAAAAGTATAAAATAAAAGTTCTTTATAGAATAAAATAATTGCAGCTATAATTACCAATGCTGTAATTAAAGTATTCAAGAGGTCTCTTTGATTAACACATAAAATATCGCCGAAGAGAACGTGAACTAAGTCAATACGATTCGCACCAGGTAAGACACTAACTAAAACTACCCCTAGGGCTAAAAAGGAAGATAGCATAATTGCTAATGCCGTATCTAATTTAATTTTGCAGCGTGACTCAATCCAAGCCATAAAAATAGCGCTCAAAATCCCTGCAACAATTGCACCTGAGGAAAGGGAATAACCTAAGACAAAAGCTATCGGTAAACCGGCAACTAAGGAGTGAGAAATTGCATGTGCCATCATTCCTAATTGCTGGACAATCATATAACTACCAACAACCGCACATAAAACTCCCAATAACACGCCAACTAAAATGGCGTTGACCATAAATTCATAACGTAGTGGTTCTAAAAACCATTCCAACATTTGCAGAAACCTCTATCTAAATTTTTATTAGTTTTATTGGCTTTTTTTTTGTGTGATTACTTTGGTAGTAACTTTGACCAAAAATTATGTTAATTTTTAAGAATCAAATGGTAAAACATAATTTTCGTAAGTAATATCAAGATTGCGCTGATTCAAAACTTCCTCACGAGGACCAAAGGCAATAATTTTCTTGTTGAGAAGTAAGATATCGCTATAATTCTTGATGCTTTCTCCTAAATCATGGCTCACTACCATGACAATTTTGCCTTGCTCTTGTAACTCATGAAAAATTTCAAAAATGATATTTTCCGTTTTCCTATCCACCCCTACAAATGGTTCGTCAAAAAAGAATATTTCTGCTTGTTGAGCTAAGGTACGGGCAAGAAAAACTCTTTGTTGCTGTCCACCGGAAAGTTCACCGATTTGTCTATTTCTTAAATCCCAAATTTCTACCCTTTTTAATGCCATGTTCACCAGTTCCTGCGACTGACGGGAAGGATAGCGAAATAAACCCGTGGGGATAGTCCTAGCCATCATCACCACATTTTTCACCTTTACTGGATAATCCCAATCAATTTGCGATCGCTGTGCAACATAAGCAACTTTATCCAATTTCTGCTTTAGGGGTTTACCTCCGAAAGTAACTACACCACTAGTTGCTGGAATTAAATCCAACATTGCTTTAATCATGCTGCTTTTACCTGCTCCATTTGGTCCGAATATACCAACTAATTGACCAGGCTCTAAATTAAAGTTAATTTCTCTGAGTGCGTAATTACCTCGATAAGAAACTGACAGGTTTTTGACTTGCAACATCACGCAAAAAACCTCATGGGTAAAATAAATGAAAATAATTCTCTATAAATTTAATCTATATTAATCTAAATGAATTGAGAAAGCATATAGTTAACATTTTCCTTAATTATTCGTCAAATCATAATAGGTTTTTTTACTGTGATTATTATTTAAAAGCTTAGGTTGTAATTTGCTCAAAGTCATATAAATCAAGGATTTTATAGCATTTCTCAAGCAAAATACGGTACAGTTTGACCTCACCCCGATAAAGCTGTGCTTTATTCCCCCCTCTCCGATATCTTGGAGAGGGGATGGGGGTGAGGTTTTAAGATGTACTTCACCAGGCTAAGAAACGCTATATTATAATTACAATCAATTTTCTTTTGCAGTTATTTATTACTTCATAACAAAGCATATTTGGATGAAAATCTAGTCATCAAAATAAAAAAATATTAAAATTTTATAGTTGTATTGAAAATTATTTTCAATTGTTTTGATATTCTATATCATAAATGATATTCACAGTATATTCCCAAAGTAAAGTGATAAAACAACTACAAAATAGCTCTCGCAAGCTTGTGAGTGCAGCGGCTTTGAGTGCGATCGTGATTTTGACTGGATGTAATTCTGCTCAAGACGAAACAGCAGGTGATGATGGAAAACCAAATGTTGTTGCTTCCTACAGCGTCATCTGTGACATGGTAGAAAAAATTGGTGGTGACAAAATTGACAGCAATTGTTTAATAGACTACGACCAAGACCCCCACACCTACGAAGCTAAACCCTCAGACCGTAAAGCAATTGAGGATGCAGATGCAGTCTTTTATGCAGGGTTAAACTTTGAACCTTCCATTGTCGAGATGTCAGAAGCGACCAAAACTCCAGCGCCAAAAATTGCTGTGCATGAAAAAGCAACTGCAAATGTGATTGAAGTTGAAGAAGACGGAGAAAAAGAACCAGATCCTCATGTTTGGCATGATATTAAAAATGGCAAAGAGATGGCGAAGTTAATTGGCGATACTCTAGCTGAGGTTGACCCGGATAATGCTGATGCTTACAAAGCTAATGCCCAAACATATAACGCCAAATTAGATGGACTCGATGCTTGGATTAAACAGCAAATTGCTTTAATTCCAGCAGACAAGCGTAGGTTGGTCACAACCCACGACGCAATGAGCTATTATGCGAGAGCTTACGGTTTAAAAGTAGAAGGAACATTATTGGGACTTAATACAGAAGAACAACCCAGCGCAACTAAGGTCAAAGAACTCTCCGAGGAAATCAAATCCAAAGGTGTTCCCACTGTTTTTGCAGAGTTAACGGCTAATGACAAAGTATTGAAAGTAGTTGCTAAACAAGCAGGGGTTGAAGTTACAGAGGAGCCCTTAATTGCTGACGGTATCGGTGCAAAAGGAACTCCAGAAGGAAGTTACACTGGTATGATTGAGTATAATACTTGCATCATCGTCAAAAGTCTTAGCGATAAAGAATGTAAGCCGTTTGAGTAATCTTAGGGTTCGTTAAGGGACTTGCAATAAATAAAATATCCAACCGTCGGTTCATCCTACAAGGCTGAACCGCCAGTAGTTAACGGTTTTGCATTCGTGGCGCTAGCCGCGCCTTAACAAAATATGATAAATCTGACCTAACCTGGCGATTTAGTGCCGTTACCCAAGGATTATTATTACTCATAATAATTTTGGATTTTAGATTTTAACAATGGATTTATTGTTCCCAGGTTCCACCTGGGAATACTGTTCACAAGGCTCTGCCTAAGCGCGATAGGCTGAGGCAGAGCCTAAGCGCGATGGGTTCCCAGTCGGAGACTAGGAACCAGTTAATAACCTATTCCCAATCCCTTAAAACTTATAATTCATACCTACTTGTATGATTCTACCTGCATCGGGATAGCCGGAAAATAATTGAAATCTCTGGTCAAAAATGTTTTCGACACTACCATTAAGGGCTAAGTTTTCACTTACAGGTACTCGCAATTTAAAATCAAAGGTTGTATAACCGGGTAAGGATTCTGTATTAGTATTATTCGTAGGATAACTACCCAAAGAATGCATCAAAATTCCTGCATACCAACCTTGTGGATTCTCATAATTAAGTCCTAAGTTAATGCTATCAGCACCTGCAAATCTTAATTCTTGGTCAACTTCGGCAGGATTTGAACTTTCGAGAATTTTGGGGTCATTTAAGGTATAGTTACCAGAAAAATAGACATTTTTAGCTAATTGCAAGTTTAAGGCAAGTTCTATCCCAGTAGTCCGAACTTTACCGATATTTTCATAGGTAAACTTAACATTATCATAAGCAATATTATCGGTGATGGTGTTATTGAAGAACGTAAAACGTAGTAAACCAATATCACCTAATTCTTGGTCAATACCTACATCAAAACTATTACCTCTTTCTGGCTTTAAGTCTGGATTACCTTGAGCAAAGGGTGAATTACTAAATAAGTTAAACAGGGTAGGAACTCGGAAATTACGGATATAGTTAGCTCTAAGTGTAGTCGTTTCAGCTAAGTTCCAACGCGCTCCTACTGCTGGAGAAGTCACCGAACCGTTTATCAAACTATTGAAGTCTTGACGCAATCCAAAGTTTAATCGCACGTCTGGAGTCACATCGACTAGATATTTGGCAAATACCGCTCCCTGTCCGATACTATCGTCGTAATTCTCTGTTTCTGTGCCATCTGCAAGGTTTCTAGTTACATCTTCAATACTGACATTGCGATAGTCAAAACCATAGGTAATGTTTTGATTTTCAGCAATTTGCCAATTATGCTGTACCTGAAAACCTAAAGATTTTTGATTGTTATCAAATTGTTGCTGATTACTGATGTCTGTGCGATTGTCAAAGCGAGTATTGAGGAAATCTAAATAGACTCTCGCTGTTAATAAGGAGTCGTCTGCTTTTCCTAATTTTGCGTTCCAGGTCAAATTTGTAAGAACTTGGTCGGTGTACTTACGATTATTATCGGTAAGCGAGTTAAAAGAAGCTTGGGGAGTTGCTACACCACCAGGAACCCCTTGGTCTTTTGCAAGATAAATCGTGTTAAAACTCAAACTTTGGCGATCGCCTAATTCTGCATTGACCTGTAAATTGAGATTATTGTAGAGTACATCGGCATTTTCTCTAGTTCCATCAAAGTCAACTTCAGGAATGGAATAATCAAAGTTATTGTTAGCACGAGTGCGGTTGTACCCTACTAACCAAGAGATATTACCCTGTTTACCGCTATTTTGAATGCTTTGCTCGTTCAAATCGTAGCTACCAAATCTTAATTGAGCTTTGGTAGTAATATCTTCTGTCGGACGACGAGTAATGATATTGATTGTCCCTCCAATGGCATCGGAACCATAGAGGGTAGAACCTCCACCGGGAAGAACTTCAACTCTTTCGACAATATCAGTTGTAATTTCTGCAAGGTCAAAACCACCACGACCAAGATTATTAACTGGTCTTCCATTAATTAATATCAATACTTGTTCGGTTCTAGAACCGCGAATAAACTGACTGCTAAACCCACCAATTTCTGTTCCCACAGTACCGTCTGGTAAAATACCGGGGACAAATCTCAATGCTTCTTTAACAGTACGCGCACCTTGGGCTTCGATTTCTTCGCGGTTAATCACGTATACTGGACGAGTTGCATCTCGTACCTTTCCTTCCCGACGGAATGGAGTGAAAACTGGTTGGTCTAATATTTCTCCAACAACTGTAAGTTCAATATCTGCTTCTTCCTTTTCTGGTGAAGGAGTATTTTGAGCAATCGCTTCCGTTTTATTACTTGTAGTGGAAGTATTTTCAGGTATTATTTCTGGAATTATTTCTAAATCCTTTGCAGTACCCTGATACTGGGAAAAATCTGATATTTGCTTTATTTCTTGTGCTGTGGCGCTATCATTTCCAGAGAATATCCCCAATACCGTCATAATTAATACAGTAAACTGTATTCCCGATTGGGAACTAAAAGTCGTTTTTCTCATCTGTACCTCGCAGATAATTGTATTTTTTGTAACATTGCTGGGTATTCTGACTTAAAGACAAATTCTGTCTTATTACAGCTGCGGGACAGCACTGGATTTACACCAGATTTTCCCCCTTAGGTCTGATAGCTGACTCCCATCAGAAGCAATTAATTAATTCAAGATTGGAAACAAATTAGCACTATGCTTATGCTTAATCAAATCTGTATATTCCATTTTTTAGAATAATTTCGCGCTCGCCAATCAAAAACAAGCTATGGAAATTATTTCAAAGTCAATCTTTGCTATTTATACACTATTTGTTATACCTAATGCTGTTTCTAATGACACATGGGGGATTGACAAACTTGGGCGCTAATGTATTCTCCATGGCGATCGCTGGACTATTTGCAGCTTTCTGGATTTATCGGTTAACAATGAAAATATCCGGTAAGCAGAGGTTAGTAATATTTTTAGCTGCTGCTTTAGCGGATTTATTAACTTACAGCAGATTTCATCTATTGATCGGTACATTTTAACTCCTCACCCAATACAGTTTAGTAATCGCTGTCCTTCTCTCCCCCTGCTCCCCCTGCTCCCTCTGTACCTCATGTACAAGCATACGTGCTGTATATTATTACTTCGGGACAATTAGCTTTGGCTTTCCCGGCTGAAGTTGGTGGTGTAATGGCTTCTTTTATTAAGTTTGCGGGAATTTTTGCTACTACTCAAATTCCTTTGGCAATTAGTGAAGGCTTATTGACAGTAGTGGTGTGGAATTGGCTGCAATCTTACAATCTACAAGAACTAGAATTATTGAATTTTATCAAGGGGTAATCTCAAAGAAATGAAACAATCAAGTCAGTCTAATAACAGATGGAATAATTGGCTGCTGATATCGACTGTTGTTGCTTTGACAATTGCGCCAGTCATATTTGTACGCGGTGAATTTGGTGGTGCTGATGGTGAAGCTGAAGAAGTAATTACTGAAGTGAAACCAGAATATAAACCTTGGTTTACACCCGTATTTGAGCCACCTAGCGGTGAAATTGAAACTTTATTATTTTGCGCTCAATCTGCTTTAGGTGCGGGATTAATTGGTTATTCAATTGGTTTATATAAAGGACGTAGTGAACAACAGAAGCGTGAAGAATAAGATTAAAACTCAATACTTTAGCTTACACAAATCGATTGCGAGGATTACCACCAGAACATAAATTACGGAAGTATTGGAGACATTACGCAGATTCAAATTTCCGACGCTGCTAATAGAATTATTATTATTAATGTATCGATTTATTTTCAGATATTGTAGAGACGCAAGGGTTCGCGTCTCTACATATTAAATTATCTACCGTTGATTAACAAAAAGCTGTGTGAAATAATATTCACCCTTAGAATTTTTCGCAATACCAATACCAGTTACCTGATATTTACCTTTTATATTGCGACGATGACCAGAACTTTTAATCCAACCCGTCACAGCATTTTTGCCTGGATTCTTATAACCCATATTGTAAGCTACATTTTCCGCTACACCACGATATTCCACAACCTTGGAAATCTTATTGTAGCGAGAACGTACACCATTATGTCCAAAAGCCACCTGCTTATCAGCCATCTTTTTACTGTGCTGTCTGGCAATTTTACTGATTTTACTGTTCAGTTTCAGGGGTTTTAAACCTTGCTTTTTACGGTATTCATTGATTTGTCGATGTACCGATTTTTCTATCGCAGCCACATCGGAAGCTGCATTCACCGATTTTGAACTTAATACAATGCTTGAATCGGGAACACTATCAGAATTACCCGAAAGCTGAATGAACTCTGTACCAGCCAATATTGCTGCTGTTGATAAAACAACTCCTCCAAAAAATGGAAACACTTTGGTCAAATTAGCCTTTAGCCGAGTATTCTTCAACATTTATATTTATTCCAAAACACAACAAAATAAACCTGTACTTATAATTCCCTTCAGCAAGAGAAAAATAACATCTGATACTTCGATTCAGGTAGATTTATTAGCGATTTGGTAGAAGCAAAATTAATTCTAAGTAGTAATTCTGCGAACCCTTTCACCCTGTCATCAGAATTACTTGCAAAACACAAGTTAGTTTATAACCTTGTTTTACGAATCTGTATGTGATTCTAACCAATATTTTTCCAATTGTGGTTATGAATTTATTAAAACTCCTGTGTTTAATCATACAACTTATTTTATTTTCTTAAATAAATAATCAATTGGTATAAAACGTAAAGTTTTACAAATTGACCGTAGAAAAATTAAATATTAGTAAGATGATATTTTATAAGGATTAATGAAATACAAAACCTCACCCTCAATCCCTCTCCTTAGTAAGGAGAGGGAAGCAGTACGGTAGGGTGAGGTTTCATTCTTGTTTAATAATTAAATTAATGGAAAAATCTCTAAAATTACCGCAAAAAATCATGCTCCTCGGTTCGGGAGAATTAGGTAAAGAATTTGTCATTGCAGCCCAAAGATTGGGTAATTTTGTGATTGCTGTTGACCGATATGAAAATGCTCCAGCAATGCAGGTTGCCGATTGTTGTGAAGTAATTTCTATGTTGAGCAGTGACGATTTAGAAGCGATTGTCAGCAAATATCAACCTGATTTTATCGTACCAGAAATTGAAGCAATCAGAACCGAAAAGCTGGCGGAATTTGAGCAGCGCGGTATTACTGTAATCCCCACTGCGGCTGCAACTAACTATACAATGAACCGCGATAGAATCAGGGAATTAGCTCATACAGAGTTAGGAGTTAGGACTGCAAAATATGGTTATGCTTCCTCTTTAGATGAATTGATAGAAATTAGTAATCAAATTGGTTTTCCTAATGTAGTCAAACCAGTAATGTCATCTTCGGGTAAAGGACAATCAATAGTTAAAGATAAGCAAGATGTAGAAAAGGCTTGGGATTATGCTTGTTCGGGTTCTCGTGGTGATAGTCAGCGAGTCATTATTGAAGAATTTATCGACTTTGAAATTGAAATTACTTTATTAACTATCAAACAGTGGAATGCCTCTACTATTTTTTGTTCTCCTATTGGTCATCGTCAAGAAAGAGGTGATTATCAAGAATCTTGGCAGCCAGCAGGAATTTCTCAAGAAATGACTTTACAAGCTCAAGAAATAGCGACAAAAGTAACTGATGCTTTGGGAGGTGCAGGAATATTTGGTGTCGAGTTTTTTATTACTAAAGATGAGGTCATATTTTCCGAACTTTCACCCAGACCCCACGACACGGGAATGGTAACTTTAATATCGCAAAATTTGAACGAATTTGAACTACATTTAAGAGCAATTTTAGGATTACCAATTCCTAATATAGAACAGTTTGCACCTTCAGCCAGCGCGGTAATTTTAGCTGAAGACAAATCCGATTCTATTAATTATACTGGTATAGCTGAAGCACTCCTAGAAAAAGACGTTGATATTAAATTATTTGGCAAACCCAGCGCTCATAAATATCGACGTATGGGAGTAGCTTTAGCTAAGGCTAATAAGGTTCAAGAAGCACGAGAAAAAGCCAAAATTGCCGCCGATAAAATTAATCTAGTTTGAGATGAGAGAGGTTTTCAATCTTTAGGAATAGCCGCAACGCCGCATATTTTCTTGTAGGGTGCTTGCACACTGACTAATTTTTAAACGTAATAATAAGGCAATCAGGATACGGCACCACCGGAGCATTGTGACAATTGCGTAAGTGCCGATCAAAATATCGGGACTTATGCAAGCCGCAATCTATCAAGGAATCGCTCTTTGGGAGCCTTCATCTGCAAAGACTATTGCGACTATTTAATTTATATTAGGCGTACTTTATTTTTATTCATGGAGTGTAGTAATGACATCTCAAACGTCGTTGACAGAATCTACTGATATTAACGAACTTGTTACCAATTCCCCCGAAGCCCAACTCTATCAACTCAAAACTCAACTTTTGAGCAAAGGCAGAAGCGATCGCGTTCTTGCAAAAACAGATTCCATGACAGTGAGAATCAAGTGCTATGCTCAAGGCGGTGAAAATGTTCTACATGCCCATCCTGGTGAAGATCACACTTTTATCATTTTAGCCGGTACTGCCCGCTTCTTTGGCAAAGATGGTGAAGTGGCAGAGTTGAATAGAAATGAAGGGATTATGTTACCTCGGGGAACCTTTTATAGGTTTCAAAGCTGTGGAGATGAACCGTTAGTTTTGTTACGTGTAGGGGCAGAAAAGGAGAAAGTTCCCGTCACCCGTATTGGAGCCGAAGGCGAATCTTTACCTGGTAAATCTAAAGCCAATAAACATGAGGATGGGGTTCCCATTGAAGGGCTTTTCTACGAGTAAAATACCGGCGATAATTGACTTATAGATTCTGGAAGGAAATTGCTTGCTCCTTATCAAGGTTGATTGTAAGGAGTAATTTTTTAGTAAGGTAATGTATGTTTTCAGTAATGTTGAGTTTAGATACCCAGTTTTTTGTAGATGGATTGGATTTTAAGGCAATGCTTGGCTTAGGGCCAGTTAGTGTTTTAAGCTGGTTTGTTAGCACCGTCGCAGGGGGAGGTAGTTCCTTACTATTAATGCCCATCGTTGGTTTCTTCCTAGGAGCTACGGCGATCGCACCAGTGATTACAGCAGGTGCCATATTGGGAAATGCCGAGCGGGTTTTTGCCTATCGCCAGCACATTAACTGGAGTGTGATTCTTTGGGAAGTTCCCGGTGCCATATTTGGAAGCGTGATAGGAGCTTTTATATTAACAAAGGTAAAGGCTGAGTGGGTTGGTGTCTGTGTGGCGATTTTCTTAATCGTTTCCGCCCTTAACTATTTTCTGAAAAATTTCGGCTCTCAGGAGAAAGACACAAAAGGTTTCAGCATTCTGGCTTGGTATTTTCTACCAGCGGGCTTTGTATATTCTCTGTTGTCTGGAATTTTAGGAAGTATGGGGCCATTATTAACACCCTTTTACATTGGCTTTGGGCTTAAAAAAGAAGAGTTGTTAGCCACTCAAGCCACTGCACGACTAGTTGTTCACACCGTGAAAATCTTTTCCTATGCGATTTTTGGCGTTCTACTTTCCCAACACCTTGTCTATGGCTTAATTACTGGGCTTGCTGCAATACCGGGTAATTATTTGGGACATATGGCTTTACAGCGTATCAGCGAATCTCGATTTCGCCAACTGGTTATGAGCTTTGTCATGTTCAGTGGCTTATTAATGCTGTGGCAGGATTGGTCTTTTCTGTTCTAAAAATAACCTATTAACTTGAGTTTAGGGTGCAACTCATTCAGGAACAAAAAACAGTTCAATAATTTTTTTTTACATATAAATTATAAAAAGTTTGTAGTAGGAGATTACGTCTTAATAATCGGCACTCAAGTCCTTACTACAAACAAATTCAAATTAATATGCAGAATTTATGGATGAATATTTTTTAGCCGTTAACATATCTCAAATTAAAGAGACATCAGCAATAAACCTTTTTCAAAATATTAAAATAATTCCTATAGCTACACCTATAAACTCACAAGCAATTTCAACAGCCTACATTCATCAAGGCAGCAATGGAACACCAATTTTATTGTTACACGGTTTCGAGAGTTCCTTGTTAGAATTTCGCTTACTAAAAGTGGTGGCTATATTCAGATAGCACCGCGAATTAAAGAAATTTCCAAACCAACCTTGATTTTGTGGGGAGAAAAAGACGAAACCTTGCCCATAGAAGAGACGGATAAATTTCAGCGAGATATCGCGCAGAGTCGATTAATTTGGTTGGCATTGAAAATAGTAATTGGGATAAGGCAATATAGCGGTTTTCACTTGGGTGCAATACAGTCTGAACCTCACCCCTTCCCCTCTCCTTAATAAGGAGAGGGGTGCTCGGAGAGCGGGGTGAGGTTCTTCTTTGTATTCTACTCAACCGAAAACTGCTATAGGCTGTCTTGCTGTCTTGCAATAGGAATAAGGGTTTGAGGGTAATTTACATTCTGTAATGTAGCTTGGTTTATTTGTGCCGACTTACTTAATTTGGTTGAAATGCGGACATAATCCTCAATTGGAACAAGCTGAAGTGGTGGCTGAATCGATTCTAAATCAATAGCTCAAATACATATTGCTTCACTGCTAGGGGAATAGCAATACGCGGTGTTTTGCTCATACAAGTTTTTGAAACATATTGTTTCTATATTATCTATTGCAGATTGTTCTTGAGATTCTAATTCTCTCGTAGATAAATCCAGAAATACTTTTATGTTTATATTTCCGTAACTATCACTTTTTGCTATAGATTCATCAGGTTTATTATCTATTTGTTTAACTGCTGATGAAAAATCTAAAATAATTCTAATTTGTAGCTCATCTAATAGCTTGATTTCATCAAATTCAATTAATTCACATTGAATATCTTTTTTTAGCAAAAACTTCCATTCAATACGATTAAATATTGCTTGGTTGTTTACTTCTCGAAAATATTTGCGGATAAATTTATTTTTACTGCAAAAATTTAAATTACTTTTTTTGTGCTTGAAATCTTCAATAATTTTATCTTTAATTTGATTTGTATGAAAAACAATATTGTTGAAAATAATAAATTTATTATCTTCAGTCAATAAATCAAATTGTTGATGGATGTCCATTCTTAAATTTTCAAGGTTGAGTATTTAAATTTCTGCCGTCTTTGAATTAGTTATAAGTCAATGCTCAATTATCTAGTTGATGAAACAGAGCAAAGTTATGATTCTATGGATTTCATCTTCACGCCCTTGATGAAACCCTTAATTCAGATGATGTGAGCTTCTACAGGCTGTCAGATATTAAATATAACAAAACTAATATTATCAATTATAAACACAATTAATACTTTTAGGACTTAGGCAAAGCCCCACAATAATACGGGGGTTGGGGGGATCTAAACGGCTGAAATACTTGATTTATTTTTGTGGTTGCAGCCATTCCTGACTTTATGCAGCATACATCATATTATCAAAAGATAATTTAGGCTGTTGAACTTCATATTCTTCAGATGAGAATTCTAAGTTCACTTTAATTTTTGCTATTTTGCTAGAATCTTTGTCACTAGGAAAGAAATCTATAGATGATTTAGTTCTAATTTTTCCTTTCTGCCAACTTGTCGCTCCAAGTCTGAGAATCTCGCAATCATTCCCTTCTTCAGGAGAAGACAAGGTGACGCTAATATTACAATAGCCAAAAGATGTATTAACTAATTCATATATTCTTTCCTTGCTAGTACAACCATCATTTTCTTTCGTCAGAAGATAGTTTACTTTCTGCCACAGTTCATTTTCTAACTGTTGCTTAAATTGGCTAAATTTAACCAGCCTGCCATTGTATGATAAAACATCATCATCATTACAACTCAAAGATTTAAACTGACTTTCCATATGCATTGCGATACATCTACTATAATTTCCAATTAAATTACCAGTCTTTTTCAAGTTTCTCTGTCACCAAGACAACATCAATTGTTAAGCTTCTACAATTTCAGCTACATGGTTATTTTCAAAAGATGCACTATCAAATATTTCAGGCTCTGCTGACTCGATTATAGGTAATAAGTAGTCATACAATTGCATTGCTCCCAAGCAATTGTTAATAGAAGAGACAGATTGATTGAAACTAGCAATTTTTTTATCAATACCATCTGAGAGTCGTTTGTTTTGATAAACTTTCTCTTCAGCTTCTGTTGCTAAAGTCTTCCCTAAATAAGCACGAGCTTGAGGATACTGTTGCAAAATTTCGTCACTTTTCATATCCGCCATTGGTAAAAGCAGAGTCTTAAAGCTTTGATTAATGGTTTGTCGGAATGTAATACGAATTGTTTTGCTAACTTTTGGCTCAAAATCTAACTTTAGCAATTGTTTAATTGCAGGCTCTGCTTCTATCATGCTTTCACAATCAAAAGTTTGTGAAGTTTGCTGTAAAGTCTGACGAAACTGATAAATTGAAAAAGTACCTTCATCATAAAATCTAGGACTTTCTCTCACAAATCTATCGCATTCTACTCGCGCTGCATTTTGTAAACCTAAAGAAATCTGTTTTTCTAATTTATCTAATCCTTCTTCTAAACCTCCATCATTACCTAACAAACGGTACAATTGTTTATAATATTCAGCCTTACGAATTTTGTCATTCAACCTTTGGAAATAATTGGTAACAATTTCCATGGAAGATTCTACTAAAATATCTTCCAACTGATTCGCAAGATAATAAAGTGCCTCTACTAAAATCGCAATTAAAGGTGCTGTTGCATTGCGAGGATGATTCAAAGTCGCACGTTTATAAGTATCAGCCACAGAAAATGTATCTAATAACTCATCTAAACGGTGAATCATTCTGGCACGTAATTGATTAAAATCCGCTTCAAATGTCTCGCAAGCATTCGTCACCAATTGATTAACCTCTGCTGCGATGTGATGCCGAAAATCACTTCCTACTTGTTGCAATTGCTGATTAAGCCTTTGCAATTCCTGGGCTTTCATAGCCTCAATTTCTTGGGGTTGGCTGTCTAATTCGCGCCTAACACCTTGATAGTATTTCTTGATTTGAATACAAATTTCTTCTAAATCATCAGCTAAATGCTTAAATAACTCTGGACGTTTTTCTGTAGTCAGATAGCGAGTAATTGCTGCTTGGAATTCTTCAACACCGCTATCTTGAATCAGTTGATTAACCAATAAATTTCCTTGTTCTGATAAAATTCTGACATAATTTTGATTCTGACTTTCAAAAGTATTTACAGAAATTCTAAACTTGTCAGCAGGTAGCTTACCGGAAGCGGTACAGTAGCGGATAAATTCGTAAACAAACTGCGGTGTACTTTCTTGTCTATCATCAACTTTAGTCGCAAAAACACTATCTAAACCAAATCTATCTTTTAGACTTGTTTGTTTTATCTGACTGCCATAAAATCCTAACAATCCACTAGTTTGAAAAACTCTGCTATCGTACTGAAACTGAGTCGCAATCAAATTATCCAGTCTTTGTTTCAAATCGTTATTGTACCAGCTTTCATCAATACGATTGAAAACGTAAAAAACCCTATCCCTAACTCCTGGATTATTCTTGATTACTTCTAATAGCTGAGTTTCTGCTTTTGTCATATCACCCATGGAGGCAGCTTTTAAAACGCATACTACCGCAGAAACATCGGGATGTTGAATCTTTTCATAAGTCAATTGTGCATCTTTTTCTACGGGTGCATCAATACCAGGGGTGTCAATAATGACGTTGCCATCCTGTAATAGAGGATGGTTGCAATAATATTCAATCCGTTTTAAAACCGCGCTATTACTTCCCCGACGCGCATATTCTGCCGCTTCTTTAAGATTATTAAAATTAAACTCTTCCATGGAGTAAGTCGCATTATTTATCCTATGAATATGCTGACGATTTGCTACATACCCAGACAACAATACAATTAGCGCCTTGGCTTGTTTCCCACGCTCTGACTTACTTTCACCACCCTCAGAAAGAATAATCGCTTCGCTTCCTTGGGTTAGTAATTCTATTGCATCTTCAGTTTCAATATTTTCAACTTTATGCAATCCCAACTGTTCGCATAAAGACAATACTTGCTCTCTAACTTCTGCTTCGCTCAAAAACGTCAAAACAACTTTTTCATTCTCGGGATGTGCATACTCTATCTTGCATTCTGTACCCGTAGCATGTCCTTCTGCACTATAAAGCAATTCCCGTCCTAAAAGCGCATTGATTAACATCGATTTACCCGCACTAAAGGCACCCGCAAATACAATTTCAAACTTGGGAGAGATTGCTTTTCTCATCGAAGTTTGGATTTTGCTAACATCACAAGAAGCCAAAGAAGGTTCTTGCTGCACAATTTGCAAAACAGAGTCTACTTGTTCTTTTAGATTTTGACATTGAGGCAGCAGTTCTGCCATATGTAGCATCCCGATTAAATTAACTTCCAACTTTTGCGTACATTCTAAAAATGTTTTTTTCTATACGCTTCCGTAATGTTACTGATAATCTATCTAATTTATCAACATACCATATTTTCTCGATGAGATTATATTTTGTAAGCATAGAAAAGCATAAACTGATTTAATTTGTTGAAAATCATGAATTCAAGTCTTAATGATGGGTTTAACCCCTCAGAGCTTAAAATAACTTTCCTTAACTAGCCAAAATGTGCTTATATAAAGATATTGTGTTAGAAGTATAAAGTTTAAAAATAGCTATTTAAATGATAAATTATATCAAGTATGGCTAATTACTTTCTGTATAGCTTTATAAGTAACCACGCAAAATTGATTGTATATTGCCATTAGGAGTGCAGCGTTTCCGAAGGGTAGTAATCGCCAGCCTTTGGGATTGCTTCAGTACCTTCGCAATCACCCAAATAATTTTGCATACCCATTTATGAAAGTTATTCCTATTAGACTTAAACCTAATGCAGATTTGAGAAAAAGTTTAATCAATTTTGCAGTTGAACAAAAAATTCAAGCAGGGTTTGTGTTGACTGCCATTGGTAGTTTAAAGCAGGCTGCAATTCGCTTTGCCAATCAAGACAAGAGTACGGTATTAAACCAAAAATTTGAAATACTTTCTCTTAACGGCACTTTAGCAGTTACCGGAATACATGCTCATATCGCCATTGCCGACAGTCATGGTAAAGTAATCGGGGGACACCTGAGCGATGGTTGCATTATTTACACTACAGCCGAAATCGTTATTGGGATCGCAGAAAATTTCAGTTTTTACAGAAGCTTTGACGAAGAAACAGGTTTTAACGAGCTTGAAGTGGTATCGGTTGTATAGCTCGTAAATTTAAATTCGTAATTATTACAAAACTCAGGAATCGCAAAATTTGAGCGGATTGATTTTATGGAAAGGAGATAACCTTAGCAAATTTTTTGATTAGCAGAAAATTCTATGATTTTTCTATATGAATTTCAGCATTATTTTGCCATCCATCAAAAGCAACTACCACATTGTGAGATTCTATTTGAGTAATTGGTGCGGGTTTCATTTCCCCTCGGAAGTCGAGAATTTGCACGAGTATAAGATAAGCGACAGCTAACAGAATAGAAATTGCACCCGTAATAACCGCAACTATTTTTCCTCTATCCATGATTTCTACCTTTAAAATAAAGCTTTAAAACAAAGGTATTATACTATGCAATTATCAACATTGCCACAATCTAAGGATTTATTTAGCTGCCTTTTTTTGGATTTAGGATGATTGGTTTTAGCATCTATAAATGATTTTACAAGCATTATGCGGTGAACGAATCGCTCGCAAAGGCGAAATCCTAAAATATCTTGAATTAAATTGTAGAGTTTTCTATCCGTTTTATGCTTAAAATCGGGACACAAACTTAAGGATTTGTTTACTAATTGTAAGTATTGCGAATAATCTATATACATATAATCTCTAGCTAATTCAAAGTAACCATGAGCTAAAGCACGCCGATAATTAATTGGAATAGTCTGCTGATATTGCTGTAATAATTTTTTTTCTACTTTTTTTAAAACATTACAATGATTTTCAACCCAGCGCGGTTTTGAAGCAGTTGATACTGTAACCCTGCCGTATCTTCTATATACCGAATAACATCCGGGTTGATAAACAACTTTTGCACCAGACATTACTACCGAAATAAAAAAATCTCTGTCTTGCCCAGCCTTAAAATTTGTATCCCAACCACCACTTTTTTCTACAGTTGTTCTTCTATAAAATAACGATGCAACAGCAGTCCACCAATTTTCGATTAAGGATTGCAAAATATCAGTTTGGGTTCCAGGTTTTTTGACTTGATCCAGGAATAATACACCATTAGATTGATGTCCTTGATATCGCCAATCTCCATATACAGCATCGGCTCCTGTTTCTTCTAAAAAGTTTATTTGTCTCTCTATTTTTTCTGGTAAAATAAAATCATCTGCATCTAAAAACTGAATATATTCTCCTTTTGATAAAGCAAAACCGTAATTCCTAGCATAGCTTCCACCTTTATTCTCGGGAAGGCGCTCCCAAATGATTTTATCTCCATAGCTTTTGATGATTTCCAGAGATTTATCCGTTGAACAATCATCAATGACTATAATTTCTATATGAGGATAGGTTTGCTTTAAACAGCTATGAATAGTCTCTGTTATCCATTCTTCGGCATTAAAACAAGGAATAATTATAGAAACGAGTTTTTGCATTTTGATTTTCCTGAAATTCGTCATTTCTTATTCTATGTTTGATATTTATCTACTTGCCTAAATTAGGCTAAATCCCATTTAAGCACTTTGATGTCAAAGATTGGTAAGTAACTGTTTATGTTCCTCAATTTCTGATTTTTGCTTGTCAAAATCCAGCTTCTCGGATTTCTTCCGGAACTGGTTTTTAAATCCTCTGAGGATACCCTCGGATAACATACAATATAGACAGTTTTTTTGATTAATCTATTAGACTACAATAGATCGTCATCGTCGAGAAAAGTATAGTTTTTATCCCCAAACTCGGATGATCCCCCCTTCCCCCCTTTTTAAGGGGGGTTAAAGTTCCCCTTTTTAAGGGGGATTTAGGGGGATCTCAAAAGTTTTGAGTATCATTTATAGCTTTCAAAACATCCTCTAATTAAACTTACTAATTAAACTTACTAATTTAAAACTTACTAATTTAAAGCTGATTAAAACTGTAAAAAATTTTATTTGAGCCAATTATTTGAGCGATTTGTTACAGTACTGCGAGAGTAGTGCAAATTTTCTATTCTTGTTTCATATCGTGACTTACAACTTGCCATGTTCTTGGTTGATAAAATTGACACCTACTAATAGTTTTATTTGTCTTGACGGTGAATCGAAAAGATTCAACAATATCGTAGGAATATACGCCACTGCGAATATAAATTCTGGCACTATATACGCCAGGAATCATCGAGCAATAGGGCATGTACATCCTTATTTCGGATTTTCCGGCTGGAATTTCTAAATCTTGATTATCGCTAGTAGAGGTCATATATAAAACAAGACCTTCACCTCCCGATAACGCCGTGACTAACATTCCTAAATTGGCGTTATTGATGTATTTGTAGGATTTACATTCTACACTTAAATATGCAGCTTCGCCAGTCAATAAAGTTTCTAATTTCTGATTTTGCTCATCTTTAAAACATAAAGAAACTATATCTAAACCGTTACTTTTATCTTTTGGCTTAGGCGGTAAAACCATTCTTCCTAAAGCATTTTCTTTACCACTCAAGCATAAGTCTTCTTCATATTTACGAATGACTTGCTCGGTATCTCCCGAACTAATTAGCTTACCTTTGTTTAAATAAATCGAACTTTCACATATATTTAATATACTGTGAGAATTATGGGTAACTAAAATAAATGCGGTGCCTTTTTTACGTAATTCTGATAGCTTGCGATGACATTTCATTTTAAACTTAACATCACCAACAGCCAGCACTTCATCTATTAACAAAATATCGGGTTCAATATGTACGGCACAAGCAAATCCCAATCGTGCAGCCATTCCCGAACTATAAGTTTGAACTGGTGCATCAATTGCATCGGCAATTTCTGCAAATTCTACAACTTCATCAAATTTTTTTTCAATTTCAGCGGTTGTTAAACCGAGGATTGACATATTAGCATAAATATTTTCCCTCCCCGATAAAATCGGATTAAAACCCGCTCCTAATGCAATTAAAGGAGCAACTCTACCTTTGACTTTTACCGTTCCAGTGTCGGGTTTAATTAAACCACTAATAATTCGTAATATAGTGCTTTTACCGGCTCCGTTAGAACCAACTAAACCCAGAGCTTCACCTTTATGTAGTTTAAAGCTAACATTATGAAGTGCCCAAAATTCGTTTTTACGTAAACTACCGCTATTTCTTTTCCTACCAGTAACTTCAGCTGCAATATCTTGCACGCCGTAAAATAAAGAGCGTTTTAAATCTCTACAAAACTTTTTAGAAACATTTTCCACAGAAATAACTGCTTCACGCTCTTTCGGTTTCCTATCAATGTTTCTTTCTATTAAACTAGTCATAATTTAAGAACTTAATTTAAGAACTTACTCTCTCCACCACAAAAGGCATTGCTAAACGAAAACCAATCCAGGTTACAAATAATCCAATTATAGTAATAATACTGACTATCCAAAAACCTACAGGTTCAGAAATAATACCCGTGGTTGCAAGTTCTCGGGTTGTTACTAATAGAGGAGTTACGGGATTTAACTTTACTATATTACCGAAAATTCCTTCTGTGGGAACTGGATAAACTACAGGAGTTAAAAACAGCCAGAAACTGGTTAGTAAAGTCAAACTTTTTGATACGTCTTGATATAAAACTCCTAAAGGTGATAGTAAAACACCAATAAAAGTACCTAAAAATATTAAATGAATTAAAGCTACTGGTGCTAAAATGACTGTCCAAGTTACGGGAACGCGGAACCAGATAAATAAGCCGATAATTAAGATTAATTTAATCGCAAAATTAAAACAAACTTCACCTAATTTTGCCAAAATCAAAGCTTCTCTAGGAAAATTAACCCTTGCTAGCATTGGTTTAGCTACCGCCACTGCTTTTACCGGACCATTAATTGCTTCTACAAAGGTTTGCCATAAAGCAGTACTAAACATCACATAAGCTGCATAAGGTAAATCGGTTTCTGCGATATTAATTACCTTGGCTTGACTGGCAAGAGTGAATCCCGCAGCCATAAATATTGGTGGTATAAAAGCCCAAATAATCCCTAAAAATGACTGACGATATTGAGCGCTGATATCTCTTATTAATAATCTCCAAGCAAGTTCGCGAGAAGCGAGCAAATCCAACCACATTTGTTGGAATAATTGGGAAGGTTTTCTGAGTAAACTTTCTGGAGTATAAATCTTTTCGTATGATTGATGTTTTCTCAATTTTTTTCATCCTTGGTTTTAAAGTTTTTCCGATTAAGTATTTTGGAACCTCACCCCGCTCTTCGAGCACCCCTCTCCTTATCAAGGAGAGGGGAAGGGGAGCCACTGCGTTGCGGAGGTTCCCTCCGTTATAGCAAGTGGCGTGGTGAGGTAGAACGTTAACCCTGGGATGATGCTGTTAGTGCATTTGGTGGTTGAGTGGGTGGATTTTGATGAGAATTATTTTGTAAGTACTTGCGTGCGTATCTGTTGGTAATGTAACGGTTGAGTAATAATTTATCGGCTTTGCTAATTAATTTAGCGGCGACTTTGGATAAGAAACGATTACCCAAGCCTATTTTCTGGCTGATGGGATCGATAATCGTCATTTTTCTACGCCATCCCAAGCGCTTATATCTATTTTGAAAATACTTATCTTCGCTTAAATTCCACTTCTGACGCAATCTTTTCAAGCTAGCCATTTCCCAAGCATCGCTCCAACGCAACATATAATACCCCACATCCGACCATTCTAAAGCTGCCCCAGGTACGTATGTGACTAAAGAATCTGGTTCTAGATAAATTGTACCGCCAGCTTCTGCCACTAAAATACAGAAATCAACATGTTCTTTGGTATTCAGCAAACCTTCATCGAGCAAACCGATTTTATCGAAGATTTCTGTGCGAACCATCATACAGTGAAATTCAGCCAATCCGGTTTCTTGACGCTGTAAATTCGGACGCACATCGGCAACTTTACGCCCTTGCTTGAAAATCTTTTCAATAAACCGTCTTCTAGTAGTATTGTCTTTGGTTTCTACTTTGATTCCTGATTCACCACCAGCACAATGTACTTCTTCATGTAGCGGTAAATATTGACATATAAGGGGACTAATCACGGTTGCATTGGTTTCTTGGGCGCAATCCACGGTAGCTTTTAACCAACCAGGGGTAACTACTACGTCGTTATCAATAAATACTACATACTTGGTATCAACTTGACGCAAGCCTAAATTTCTCGCATGGTTGGGAGAAAGATAATATTCGGTACGAATTACTTGAAATTGCTTTTGTGCTGCTTGAGTTTCTAAATAATTTTTAATATGAGAAGGCGAACCACCATCAACATAAATTAATTTGAAAGGTAACTGTGTATGCTCGTAAATGCTTTCTAAAGATTCGCGAGTATAGCTAAAACGTTCTCTTGGTGCGACTACTATAGTTACTTCTGGTTTGGAGTTCATATTTTAATCCTCGCTTTTATCGTTATATACATTTGTCTAAGAGGATGTTTTGAAAGCTATAAATGATACTCGAAACTTTTGAGATCCCCCTAAATCCCCATTGTTAAGGGGGACTTTAACCCCCCTTAACAAGGGGGGAAGGGGGGATCATCCCAGTTTGGGGATAAAAACTATACTTTTCAAACATCCTCTAAACACCTAGTACCGCTTCACGGAAGTAAGAAGTAAGAAGTAAGAAGTTTGATTTTCTAGGCTTTTGAGCCATTTTTAATGGTTGCCTTATTTACGCCGACTTGTACTAGCTACTACAAAAAATAATTTCAGCTTGCGGAAGCAGGATTTGTTTTCGTAGCTCCAGACTTATAGTCTGAAGGTGTTTTATAAATTTGAGATGCTTCCCCTAATTCATCTAAATCATTAGCTAATACCTGTTGATAAATTTTCACTAACTCAGAGTTTAGTGTGTTGGTATCATAATTTTGTTCCACCTTTTTACGACCATGAAAACCCATTTCCGAGCAAATTTCGGGATGTTCTATTAAATAAATTAACTTTTGTGCGATCGCGGTGGAATCTCTCTCGGGAACCAAAAATCCGGAAATACCATCTTCAACTAATTCGGGAATACCACCGTGGAAGGTGCCGATAACTCCTAAACCCATAGCCATTGCTTCTTTTAATGTATTTACCGGTGCATCTTGATTGCCATCTCTAGCGGTAACGCTTGGTGCTACAAAAATATGGCTTTTATCCAAAATTGATATAATTTCTTTTTGATTTTTCCACCCCTGTAAATGAACTTTATCGGCAATATTTAACTCATCAATTATTTGAACAAAGCGTTCTTTTAATTCTCCATCACCGATAACATTGAATTCAACATTTTTGTAAACTTTGACCACATCAGCAATTGCACGAATCGCGTATTCTATACCTTTTTTTTCAACTAAACGTCCTGTGGTAGCTATACGAATTAAGCCTTCTGCATCCGGATATCTGGCTTTAAATGTAAACCGACTGCAATTGATACCCGAACCATGAACGATAATTTTATTTTCGTCACATCCGAGTTTAATTACTCGCTGTCTAAAAAATTCGCAATTACTGTAAAAAAAATCTCCTTTTTCAAACAATCCGTCGTAGACTTTTTCTCCATATTTATGTAAATACCAACTGATATCGTATCCGCGAAAAGTAGTAATTAACTTTCCTCGAACTGCACCAATCTCTCGCAATACTAAACCTTCATAACTGTAAGGTCCAAATTTACACAATGCTTGTCTGCCAAATTGACAGTGAATAATATCGTATTCAGGCGCTTTTATAAAAGGTAAAGTTGAATAAAATAATCTTAAAGAAGCTGCTCGTTTACCGTATTTGAAAATATTGAGAGAACGCAATAAAACAAGTGGAGCTTGAGAAAACTTTTTAGAGAATAAATGAATTGTATGAAATAAACGAACTAAATAGTTTTTAGGAATTTCTGGTAAGTAGCGAGTGCGTCTAATTAATTCATATTGTTCTACATCTGGATGCACTTTATTATTATCAGTTTGTCTTCCGTAGATATGTACTTCGTGTCCGCGTTCAATCAAACCTGTAATTTGATTAATTACAAAGGTTTCTGATAAAACTGGGAATCTATCTACTATAAAAGCTATTTTCATGAATACCAAAAAATGATTGTTTTAATACTATATTTAGATATTATTTAGATACTGTTTAGGTATGCATCAAAGTTATAATTATTCCTTATCAGAAGTTTGCATTTTACAATCAACTCTTTAGTGTTATATCGCACCTATTTCCGGATAACTTTACTGTAACTTTACCTGCGATCGCAAAAAATCAAATAATTTTTTCAAAATCTGATTCGTCTGTATATTGAATGACATCTTTCAGTAATTATACGCCTTGTAAATTTCGGGTCAAGTTTAATAGTAAAAATAAATACATATATTCACATTGTTGATCTGATGTGCATGGATAACCAAACACACCAGAATGCACCATTCTCAACAAGCACAAAGAAACCGGGTTTCTCCGAATTTTAAACATAATCCTGCTCGTTGAGTGATTTGCTTCAAACCCGGTTTCTCGTCGAGGTGCAAGACATGAACAAAATCAAAATCATATATTTTCCGCATAATTTTCATAGAAAGTAAGAAAATTAAATATATGTAGTTTTGATTACTTGAGAAGAATATCAGCCATGTCTTTAACACAAGAAATTCTTTCGCAATTACCAGGTAATGTTTTAGAGAGATTGCGTAGTGCAGATAGTATGCTGACATCTTTAAAAGAAGGAAATATACCCGTACCGATGGTGGTGAAAGAAAATCAACAACCTTTAGGTAATGTAGATTGGGATGTAATTATTTCCGGTGGCACATTAGGTATTTTAATTGGTTGTGCTTTAGTTTCAAGAGGTTTGCGAGTTGCGTTAATTGAAAGAGGAATTTTACGAGGTAGAGAGCAGGAATGGAACATATCTCGTAATGAATTGCAAGTACTTGTAGAATTAGATTTACTTACCTCTGAAGAGTTAGAAAAAGCAATTGTCACCGAATACAATCCGGCAAGAGTAGGTTTTAATTCTGGTGTCGAAGTATGGGTAGAAAATGTTCTTAATATCGGCGTATATCCAGTTTATTTACTGGAAACTTTAAAGCAGCGATTCTTGGAGAGGGGCGGGAAGCTGTTTGAAAACACACCTTTTACTGAAGCGGTAAACCATCCCGATGGTGTGATGGTGAATAACCAATTTAAAAGCAGATTATTAATTGACGCTATGGGAAACTTTTCACCCATAACTAAGCAAATACGTCAAGGAGTCAAACCAGATGCATTATGTTTGGTAGTTGGTAGTTGTGCTTCGGGCTTTCCGGAAAACCACAGTGGCGACTTGTTGTTATCTTTCACCGAAATCAAAAATCAGTGTCAGTACTTCTGGGAAGCTTTTCCTGCAAAAGACGGTAGAACAACTTATATGTTTACATATATGGATGCACATCCACAACATATCGGTTTAGAGGCATTTTTTGAAGAATATTTGCGCTTGATGCCAGAATATCAAAGCGTAGAATTACAGCAGCTTGAGTTTAAAAGAGCGCTGTTTGGTTTTTTCCCCTCTTACCGTCAAAGCCCTCTGAAAACACCATTTCCTCGCATTTTACCAATAGGTGATAGCAGTGGAAATCAATCCCCTTTAAGTTTTGGTGGTTTTGGAGCCATGATACGCAATCTCAAAAGATTGACTTTGGGAATTGATGAAGCTTTACAAAGCAATCAATTATCAGCGGCATCGCTTTCATTGCTCCAAGCATATCAACCGAGTTTAACAGTTACTTGGTTATTTCAAAAAGCGATGAGCGTGGGTATCAACCAACAAATTGCGCCAAATCAAATTAATCAATTGTTATCAGTTGTATTTACTCAAATGGAAAAGTTGGGTGAATCTGTATTGAAACCGTTTTTACAGGATGTGGTGCAGTTTAATGGTTTAACAAAAACACTTTTTAAAACAAGTTTAACAAATCCAGGTTTAATCTTTAAAATTATTCCTCAAGTTGGATTGATAACTTTGATAGATTGGATGTGGCATTACATTAATTTGTGTGTTTATTCTATTTTATTTAATCTCAGTTCAATGCTAGAACCGTTAATAAAAAATCTACCAGAAAATTATCAATATTATTGGCATCGTTGGGTTGATGCTTGGAAATATGGTTCTGGAAATGATTACGAAGATTGAACAGTTATCAGTTAACAGTGAGCAGTGAGCAGTGAGCAGTGAGCAGTTAACAGTGAGCAGTTAACAGTGAGCAGTTAACAGTGAGCAGTTAACAGTGAGCAGTTAACAGTGAGCAGTTAACAGTGAGCAGTTAA
>JBCBPQ010000089.1:0-24814 GCA_039820645.1 Cyanobacteria bacterium J06633_8
ATTGTGCAAAGGGAGCTATGCGGAGTTAATTATAAGTCTCCCCCTGCTTTCCCGCTTCCCCTGCTCCCCCTGTCTACAATTTTTCTTTTAGTATTTTTGACAACATATTAGTAAGAATTGGTATAACTGACTACTAAATTAATAATTTTAATTGATGAAATATGAATTACAAATTTCTGAAGTGATTTTAGAAAATTTTATTTTCAGTGAAATAACACTTTTAATTCTTGATAAGAACATGAAAAGTACCTAGCCAAAATTGAAGACAGGGGGAGCAGGGGAAGCGGGAAAGCAGGGGGAGACTTATAATTAACTCCGCATAGCTCCCTTTGCACAATACTAGGAAATAGTTTTCTAGATACTCCTTTTGATATGCTTGTCTTGTGCAACTTGATTCTTCAGTTTTCAGTTATACTACCGGGTTCTCAAAACTGTAACAGATAATCGGCACCTCCTTAATAAGGAATAACAATATTTCTTCGTTGCTATTTAATCTCCTCAATTGGGAAATCTATAAGTAGAAGTAAAGCTAAAGCAAGTCATAAAATGCTGAAGAGGGGAGAAATTCTACAGGAGCGCTATCAAATTGAGGAAAAACTCGGAAACAATATTGCCCATGAAGTTTGGTTAGCAAGAGATATACAGATTAAGCCTACGGAATCTGTTGTTGTAAAAGTGTTGTCAGCTCGGGGAGCTACTCAATGGGATGAGTTCAAGTTATTTGAAAGAGAAGCTAAGATATTAAAACAACTTAACCATCCTCATATTCCCAGATATCTAGATTACTTCCCACTAAATGAACCAATCAAAGGTTTTGTTTTAGTGCAAGAATATATTCCTGGAGACTCTTTCAAGGATTTAATTTTACAAGAAAATCGATTTACTGAATCTCAAATTAGAGAAATTGCAAAAAGTATTCTAGATATTCTAGTTTATTTACATGAATTGAATCCACCAGTTTTACATCGGGATATTAAACCGAGTAATTTGATTTGCGGTAAAGATGGACATATATATTTAATTGATTTTGGAGCAGTACAGTATAGAGCAGCAGTTGAAGGAAGTACGTTTACTGTTGTTGGAACTTACGGTTATACACCAATAGAACAATTTGGTGGTAGAGCAGTTGCAGCTTCTGATATTTATGCTTTGGGAACTACTTTAATTCATTTACTTACAGGAATACCCCCAGCAGATTTACCACAAGAAGATTTTAAAATTAAATTTGCCGATAGAGTAAATTTAAGTCCCGATTTAATTAGATGGTTGGGAAAAGCTATTGAACCCGATTTAAAGAAACGGTTTGATACTGCTCAAACAGCTTTGAAAGAACTGCAATCGGGGATAGTTAATGATGATGATAGTTCTATGAAGCTGAGTCAAAAATCATATTATTCAAAAGATTTAGTCCCATCACACACTAATGTTGAGTTAGAAAAAACATTAGATAAATTGACAATTACATATCCATCAATTGAAGTTAATTATATGTATTTATTGGTAGCAATATTTTTGTTTTTTGGTGTATTAATAACATCTATATTTTTTGGAGTCAGTGCTACAATTTTCCTATTATTAAGTTATTGTGGTACATTTTATATAATACCCGAGCCACGAAATCGTATTTTTTTTCATAACAGTTTTTTTGAAATTTACGAGCATAATAAATTTATCGGTGGAGGTAGTATAAAAGAAATTGAAAATGTCAATTTATCTATTAGTGATAATTTGACAATAGAAAGCTGGTTTATCTTAATAAAAACACAAAAACAAACATACACTTTTGGTCATGGATTAACTAGAACTGAGTGCATTTGGTTGGTACAGGAAATCAATAATTGGTTGGAACAAAATTAATTAGGACTTAGGCAACAACAAGGATAAATCAAGTATTTCGGCCGTTTAGATCCCCCCAACCCCCCTTTCTTAAGGGGGGCTTTGCGTAAGTTCGTAGGTTGGGTTAGGCACAGGAATAATCCTTATGCTTAATAAAAGTGTAAAATTGTGCCGTAACCCAACATTCAATTTGAGTGTTATATCTTTTCCGCTTACATTGGAATTATATAAAACAACTCAAAAAACTCTGTGTTGCTCTGCGCCTACTTTCCTTTCCTTTGTGTTAAAAAAATATAATTCCGATGCCAACAGATTTGATGTTAAATACAATCAGAAAATGTAGAGACGTAGCAGTGCTACGTCTCCTCCAATCACGCCAACAACGCAACTATCTGTCAAACATCAACCAAACACAACACTATCATCGACATCCAAACCAGTAACACCATTAAGCATCGCCAAAGTATTTTCACCAAATGCAACTTTAGTATTACCATCCATTTCAGTCAATTCCAAAGTACTTGCATCAATTCCCAAACTTGCACTACCCAAAATACCAATGACATCGGTACCTGCTTCAAAATCAACGATGGTATTGGCAGCTTCAGCAATTTCTCCGGTGACAATCCAGAATTGATCCTTCCCTGCACCACCAAAGATGATATTACCACCACCGGTTGCAAAGAATTTATCGTCACCTACACCACCAAGTACGCGGTTTTGATTTCCTAAGTAAATTACATCATTGCCGCTTCCAGCATCAACGCGATTTTTACCTCCACCACTGAATGTTAAATCAATTTCATCGTCTCCAGCACCAGCAAAAATACTATTACCAGTTCCTTTGAAGTCAATACCTGCAATTAAAATATCATCTTCAGCAGTTCCTGAAACTAACTTTGTTTCTTCTCCCGCGTCTGCTGCTGCTTGAGGTGTAATACCAAACAGGGTTTTGTACATAATATCGTAAATTCCGGTATTATCTACAGTGCTGGGCAGTTCCTCCGCATTCAATCCGTAGGTTTTGGCAACAATGCTACCGGGAACATCGGGAGTTCCTACCCAACCGATACCGAAGTTACCCATCTCTCCGTCGATACTATCTTTGGCTGTAAATGCTTGCCAAGGATTTTCTTCGCTGGCAGTACTACCTTTTTCACCATCAAGGTAATTAATAGTATCCCTATTAGTAGTTGGATTGACGTTGATAAAAGGAACTTCGGGTTGAGTATCTGCTAATTCTGGATTTTCCTCATCAAAGTTACCTTCGGGACGGTCGTAAGGTTTGAATTGAAACACTTCTAATCCGCCACCATCGCTATCTGCGGCGGTAACTAAAAGCGTATTGGGGTCTTGATTGTCGATGTAATCTATTGCTTCCCCAATCGCTGCATCTGCACGACGCATGGCTTCAATTGTACCAACTGCATTGTTGTTATTACTGAAGTTATCGGTACCTTCTTCCTCAACTACTGCAAAGAAACCGTCGGGGTCTTTTTCGATAATTTTTAAAGATGCATCGAGCATCTCTGCTACGGTGGGGGCTGTCTCAACATATAAAGGTAATGGTGTATCGGTATTTAAACCAAGTTCTTCTTCCGTGCGATCGTCAAAGGTATCGTCGGCAGAAAAGACACCAAGTAGCTTTGCTGGAGGAGTATCGCTATTTACAGCTTCGTTCATCTGGTCTTCGGTATATACCACCGTGTAACCCAAAGACTCAGCCAGTTCAATCAAATTGATGCTGGGACGACGTTCCGGACGGGTTTCGGATGCATCAATTTCTGGTGTGACGTGGAATCCTGTGGTACCGATGGGTAGCATATATAACTCACCACCACCCATAATTACATCGGTTCCCGAACGGATTACCTGTTCGATGATTTCGGCAGCTTTATCGCGAGCGCGGATATCGTCACCGTCACGGTTAGTAGTCGCAGCAGCAAAAGCAGCGGTTCCGGGTTCTCCCAAGTCACCAGATTGAATCAGAGCGGTGGCTTTCCCCGCTGCAATTGCTTCTTCTAATATGGTAAATCCAGTTTTACCAGAAGCCGGAGTTATGGGATTATTATTCTTATCTAAACCAAAGGATTCGTTAAATACCTTGACTCCGTTGGCGTGAGTTACCGCTCCCCCATTGGAAGTACCTGTTAACCTATCTTCCATATGTCCCAGATATACACCAGCATTGGACATTTTATCCCAGTTGAGCCTTCCGTCAGGACCTTCTTGGATATTCCGCAATGCCATGAAATGGGAAGGGCTGGTACCGTCGGGATGAATAAAGATGACGTTGCCTGTATCTTTTGTGGCTTCCGGTGCTGGTGTCGGTGCGGCGACGCGGGATTCTAGTTCGGTGTCGAATAAGGTTTCATACATCAACTCATATATCCCGGTATTGTCTACCGTGGAAGGCAGTTTATCGGCATTCAACCCTGAAGCTTTAGAAACAATCGAACCGGGAAAATCAGGAGTACCAACCCAACCGATACCGAAGTTAAATACATCACCATTAGCATCCGGTGCAGCAGTAAATGGTAAGGTATTCGCACCATCTACACCGTCAAGAGGTACAGGGCGAGGTTCGGTAGTAGGATTGGCGTTGATTGTTCCTACAGGTTCTCCTGGTTTGCGGGGATCGCGCACTTCTAAACCACCCGCATCGCTATCGGCAGCAGTTATTACTAAAGTATTGGGGTATTTATCAACAAAGTTGAGAGCTTCCCCAATTGCTGCATCACTGCGAATCATTGCTTCGAGAGTACCGGAAGCGTTGTTATTGTTACCAAAGTTATCGGTTCCTTCTTCTTCAACAATGGCAATGGAACCATTATCAAAGTTTGGATGCTTTTCCATTAACTGTTGAGTAACTTCGAGCATCTCGGCAATAGTGGGAGCAGTTTCCAGATATAAAGGTAGTCCCCGCTCCTCTAAAACCTCTTCCGGACGGTCATTAAATGTATGAATGGGAGCAAATACACCCAAAACTTTTTGAGGTGGTTCTGGGTATTTTGTGGGATCGAGCAAATCCTTGAGTTCTTGCTCGGTATAAACTACCGTGTAACCGTTATTTTTAGCTAATTCAATTAAATTCTCATCCGGACGCTGCAAACGGGAGCCAAGTTCATCTAGCTCTGAGGCACTACCGTGAAAACCCTCGGTACCTTCTGGTAAAAGAGTAACTTCACCACCACCGAGGATAAAATTAACTCCAGATTCAATTACTTGTTTGCTAATATCAGCTGTTCTTCCACGGGGAGGAGTGCGATTTCCGTCTTCATCAATAATCTCATCAACTTGAGCTACAAATGCAGCAGTACCGGGTTCATAAATCGCTCCAGATTGCACCAGAGCAGTGACTTTACCAGCATCTACCGCTTCCTGAACGATAGTTTTACCGACCTTACCAGATAGCGGCACAATCTCAGAGCCATCTTCTTCAAAACCGAAAGACTCAGCATAGACTTTAGCACCAGTTGCATGAGTCACAGCACCACCATTGGAAGTCCCACCAAGCTGGTCTTCCATATGACCTAGGTAGACACCCGCATTATCTAACTTATCCCAATTCAACCTGCCATCAGGACCTTCTTGAACAAATCTGGCGATCGCATAGTGAGATGGACTGGTTCCATCTGGGTGAACGAAAATAACGTGATTACCCGTCTTCATATTTTTTTGGTAAATGCCTTTTAGTTGTTACTTAGCTTGACAACAAATAAATATTACTTAATGTCATTAGGCTTACAACTACAAAGATATATAAAAACTGTTTTAAAGTTCTTATAATTAAGTTAATAAAAAGTTAAATTTAAGTAAATAAATATTTTTACATATTAGATAATTTTTGATTTTTTCTTGGTTAAAGAGTATTTTTTAAGATATATAATAATTTTGTCATGAATAAAAAATATGCTGTTGTTGCTTGTCAAATGCCCCAACGATACTTAGTCAATGATTTGCTTTGAGCTTATTGAAGCGATATTGTAAATTTATATTTTATCAAGATTTAGTAATAATTGAAAATCATAAAACCCTGATTATAAATTTGGGTTTAGCATTGAAAAAAATCAAGTTAATAATAATTTTTGTAATCTGCATTTGATTTTTTGACTGTTAAATGATTAATAATGTAGAGACGTAGCACTGCTACGTCTCCTAATATTACGCGGACATCATTAATAATTAGGAAAAATCAAGCAAATACAATGCTGGTATCAACATCTAAACCAGTCAAGCTACATGTTGGAAGGATGTTGCGGCAATCTAATTAATAACGCCAAATTTATCAATTTATGACTAAATAAACACGATGCTGCTGTTAATGTCGGAAGCAGTAACATTGTAAAAAACAGCCAGCGTCTGATTTTTTATCAGAACTTCTGTATTGCCATCGACTTCCTGGAAATCTAAAGTCGAAGCGTCGATACCCAAACTCGAACTACCGAGAATACCAATTACATCCTTACCAACCTCAAAGTCAGCTATGATATTTGCCGATTCGGGGATTTCTCCGTTAAAAATCCAGAATTCATCTGAACCTTTACCACCAAGTAGAATATTATCACCACCAGATTGAACGAAAAATTTATCGTCACCTCTACCACCTTCAAGGATGCTATCACTGCCCAGGTAGAAGATATCATCACCATTGGTAGCATTAAATTCATCATCACTAGTACCATCAAAAACTATTACTCTATTGCTTGCATGAATAGGATTATGTCCACTATCAGCATCATCTGAACTAGCAATATTTTCACTATTATCCACAGATATTAAATAGTCTCTATTTGTCAGACTATTGCGTTTATTTCTAAATACAGAATTAATTGCTAATTTCTTTTGGGGGAAAACTTCCGAGAGTTCTTCTGTTTCTATTTGAGGAGGTTGTTTTGTTTTGGGAATGATGTTTTGCTTGCTGTAAAGCTCAATAGCTGGCAAATCTATATTTGTAATATCAAGGCTATTATTTTCAGCATCGATATTTAAAGCTTTAGTCTTAGTAATTCTAGGTTCTAATCTTCCTTGAGTGCCATAATTATTACGAGTTGGGGATTGTACAATTCTTACACTTGCAGATGCTGCTGCCATACTAACAGTTCCATATTTTCTATTAGTTTGTGGCTGTAGAACTCTCACGTTTTTAGTCGCATCTCTATCTATTGACAAATCTGGTTCTAAAGATATGGGTTTAGCTGTATAGTCAATTGATATTTTTTTTACAGTCAATGGTTGCTTTAACTCCATTGCAGTAATTTTAGGAGTTTGTTTAGTCTTAGGAATATCTAGGGATATACCTGTAATTGCAAATACTGGCATATCATTTGTTTGCATACTTTTTGTATTAGTCATTTAAAATAAATTTCGACAATAGGGCACGAACACATACCTTAATAGCTTTTGCAAAGGCAAATATTTTTTACCAATACAGATACTATTAAGAAAATACGAATTACACAAACTAAACTGAACTAATATTTATCGATGACAAAATATTTTATACAACGAGATTACTAAAAAAGTCAAGCAGAATTTTCTCTATTAATTGTAGCTATCATTTTTAGGTTTATAACTATATTTTTTTGTCATAGGACTAACTACATGATGTTGAAAAGCTTATAAAAAAAGCTTTTCAGCGATTTTATTTTTGATATTTCATTAATTTTGTTTGAATTCATATATTAGTAAAACATTCATATTACCTAGTTAGGAAACGCCAAACAGCTTGATATTAGTTATTTGAAATTAATGTAAATATTCTGTGTATCTTGTATTTAGATATACAAAATAGCAATATTATGATTTATGTTAATTTCAGAAACAATTGCGCTTGAAAATATTCCGCAAATAAAACAGTCAACTCCAGACACAGTATCTTCTATGTTATTTTGGACAGGCTGCTCTAGCAAAAGAATCAAATTAATTACTCTCTTCCCGCTCTACAATTACCTAAAATCATAAGCTGGGTTGAGGAACAAAACCCAGAGTCATGTTGGGTGCTAGATATTCATCTTCAGAATTAGCATCACCATATGACTTAATATTTTAATTAATTTTACATAAATAATATTTTAATTAATTTTCAAAAAAGAATATAGTCGTGTCCTTTTATTTTATTAAGCTTGTAAATGATTATCGGGATGTGTTTAGTAAAAACTTGTGAATATATGCTGAGTGATAATTTAAAGTATTTGGGAAGTCGGGTATTACTAGGGTTTTCTATAACCACACAAATATTATTCCCTTCTTTAGCTTCTGCTGAACCTCCTAGACTTAATTATAAGTTTGTTCCTAGGCTTGAGTTGAATATCAGCAGTATATCTGAGTGTTTAACTACAGCCGAGAGGGCTTTACAAACACAAGGGCTGACTACTTCTAGAATACCGGGTGAAGGTGTATCGAAAATAGTTTTTGGAAATAATAATTTTGTTACAGCAATGGTAGAGTGTGGTAATGCCAGTACAGGATCTGGAAATATATGGATTATTGTTAGCTCTAACGACCCTAATAATTCTAGTTTGGCTACTACCTATAGAGACAATATTTTTGATGAGATGCAAATACCTTAACTTCTAACCTGCACATTTTTAAACCCCGAGATGAAGCCTTAAAAAATGGGCAGGCTTATTATAGAGAGATGCCGCCACCCAAATATTATAGTTTTGCAAACAATTGTTTCTAAACTTAGTCTTTGTAGATGAACATGAGAATATTGAACCAGGAGTTCATGGCAAATACTTTGAGTCCTTTTGAAAGGACTTTTGCTGTAAGACAGGAAATTACGTTCCTTGGTTAACTATCGTGCATATTTATGATGTAATTATAATCGGTGCTGGCCCGGTTGGATTGGCAATAGCCAATGGTTTGCGTCAGCGCGGGATAGAAAATATTTTAGTTTTAGATCAAACAAAATCCTTTCGTAAGGTTGGACAAGGTGTAGATGTTCTTCCCAATGGATTAAAAGCTTTAAAGTACTTAAGTGAGCAAGCCTATGAAGAAGCAACAAAAGCTTCAATGACTTTTACTAATGCAAAAAGTTCTTCTCAGTCTTTACCCAAATGGTTTGTTAGAAATTTACAAGGAGAAAAAATACGTTCTATTCCTCTAGACTTTGACGAATGGTTTCAGAAATATAGTGAAGGTAGAATCTCTATATCCTGGTTTAATTTACAAACAGCTTTAAGAAATTTAATTCCTCCAGAACAAGTCAAAGCCAATCATCGCTGTATTAATGTTGTCGAAGAAGCAGAAAATGAATGGGTTCGAGTCGATTGTGTCTCGAATATTACCGTAGAAGCGAATCCCTACGCACATTGGAATCCGGAAGCACAAAAGACTGCAATAAAGTCTACAAGTATAAGTCAAGATATAAATAAAAGTACAGAATCACTAGAAACCAAGTTTTTTAGAGCTAAGTTAGTTATTGCGGCTGATGGAATAAATTCAACCGTTCGTAAACAGATTTATCAAAATACCGACTATCAAGTTTTTTCCCATCCCGAATATTCTGGATATGCTGCGATTGTTGGTTCGGAAATAACGAATGTTCCCGAAGCAATACAAACCAAAATTCAAGAAAAATTTCTACAAAAATCAGCAATAGTAACTGTTACTCCAGATGTAGATTTGAGCAATTCTGCTTCCGAACAGCCTGCCAGAATGATTTTATTAAATGGAAAACCAAATCAATTTGCATATGTTATCCATATTGCTATAGCTTCTAATCAATTACAAGAAAATTCTCTTATCGATTTAACTTTACAACAGCTAGAAAAATATAACTTTCCCCAAGCTATTAAAGAGTTAGTACGGTTATCAAAACCAGAAAATATACAACATCGTAATTACTATATTCACCGTACTGCTGTTTCAGATTCTATACCATTTCCCAAAACTGCTAACCTGCACGGGAAAGAGAATTCAGGCAATGTACAACCACCTTGGCATCTTGGTAAAGTTGTATTAGTCGGTGATGCAGCCCACGGAATGCCCCCTTTTGCCGCTCAGGGAGTGAATCAAGGCTTTGAAGATGCATTAACTATTGTCGAGCTTATTAATCAACTTGCGGTTTCAGATAAATTAAATGATGGCAACGCGATTCAAGAAGCATTTGAAAAATACGAAAATATACGTCGTCCATTGATGGAGTACGTTCAAAAAGTTACGATGACAGGACTTAATTATACCTCAAATCAAGAAGAATTAGACAAGTATAACCAACAAGTATTTGCTCGTGATTTTAAGCAAGTAGTGGAAAATTTGAATCATTAATTTTGGCTATAACCTTAGTTTGTATGGGTTGTTGAATAATCTTTGAAGAGGGAGTTAGGAATATTTCTTAATTCTTTCAATCTTACATTTCAAAAGCTCTCGTAAAAAATAACCTAAAGGTTTACTAAACAACTGTTTTTCTCTAGGTTCTAAACAGTTACTAATATATTGATATGTAACCGCATGATGTAAAATACATAATGGTTTAGCTAATTTCCAGGCTTCTAACACACGAGATTTTGGTTCATAAACCGTCCATTGATTTAAATATTCATTCTTTACAGCTTTTATAGGTGATAGAAAAGGTATATTGTTCCGACTAAAATAAAATTGAAACATATCAAAGAAAGGATGAGCAATACAGCTATCAGTCCAATCAAAGAAAAGGTAGTTGTTGTTATACAAAGCTACATTACCTAAATGCAAATCACCATGAACTAATGTTTGAGGTATTTTATAATCGGCTAATTGACTGCATAAGTTTTTCAGGTGTGGAACAAGTGTATGTAACTGCTTAATTTCCCTGTCTTTCAATTGAGATAAAACAATTTCATCGTTAAACAAAGCATCAATTTGACTTGCTAATTTTTCCAAACGTCTATCTAAGCATCCGACATTCAATAAATTATCAATATGCTCAACCGATTTAATTTGTATTTGAGCGAGTAAAGGATAAACATCTTTTTTTACTTTGACAGATGAATTTCTACCAATAGGTTCCCCAAAGTCAGCTAATAACATCCAATGACGTTCGGAATTGATGCTGAGAACAGTAGGAATATGTTCGGGAAATATTTTTGCTAATTCTTTAGTAACTACAGGTTCGTTACAAAAAAGTGGTAGTGTAGAAGCTTCCTTGAGATAAAGATTCCCGTTATTTGTACCAACTCGCAATATACAAGAAATTCCCCAAGTTTTGATACATTCTACAGGAGCAAGTTGTTGATAATTTAATTCCGATAATTGCTGGTTAATCCATTGACATGCAGAATCAAACCAACCCGTTTTAGCCCAAGGCGATCGCACTTCTGAAATATCACCGCTTTCAATCTCGATTAAATATTCTTCGATAACCGATTTATGCTCTGGTAATTTCAGAGATAAGTTTCTCAAAGTTTCTAAATTTGTCCAAGAACCTTCCTTTATTTTTGTAATAGAATCATTCTGCTCTAATACATATACACTGTGAATTTCACGTTTAGATTTATCGTAATAATTATTAGCGCAATATAAAATATTTACTGAAATTCCAAGTACTTGCTCTAATGCTTTCTTGATAACTGGGATATCATCCCATTTTAAATCATCATTTATACAAACATGAGGCAACGAACAACCAGTTTTATGCGATAGCATTAACACCTTAGCTTCAGTGGGGTGAGGTAGAATCGCGTAGAGATGAGATTTCAATTTGCGGTTAATCAATTTATACATTAAATTCAATGCGAGGCAATTTTCTTAAAGTTGGAAATAGCTCTGTTAAGGCTATAAATTAGAACAGTCATTACTACTTATTTATTTTTCCATAAATCTCTCAAATCAAGATATGATAAATGGCTTAAATAGTTTATATTTTCTAAAGACCTAATACTTAACCGGAAAAGCAATAATTACAATATGTACTGCAAATAAGCTCCTCCCATACCTTTTTTAAGTGCTTCGTGAAATTCTTCTGGTTTCAAATTAAACTCAATTTTCATATTTAGGCTATGTAGCTAAAGTTTATTTTTGCTGACATCTTGTACCATTTTAAACACTGCCTTGGAATAAATTCCCAGGCTCATAAGCAAAGTCTGATTAATCAGACTGGAAAAGGCTTTTAGTGCGTTTTAACGTACTTAGTATATAAGCCTTGGAATTGATTCCGAGGCGATTTTAAAAGCCAAATTGCCACTGGTGCCAGATATGATGTTTTATGCTTTGTAGCACGGTAAATCTTCCCGGTATTGCATCGGTAATTGTCGGTGCTTCCAAGTTATCGCAATTGGAAGACACTTACACAAAATTCCCTTCTTTTCACTACTAGTTGATTGCATAAATTCTGAAGGGTTATTTTTGCCCGCAACCGTCGGGAGACGTAAAATTTTACGTCTCTACAATTTATTACAATATTTGTTCAGAAGATTTTTCGCTAATTCAAAACTATTGGATTGAGTTTGTACTGCATAAGCCTCTCTTTCCAAATCTTGTCTATGAGCATCCTTATATCGTAGAAAGAGCCGTCGAGCATTGGCAATTGGTTGAATTTTCAAACCCAAAGCTCTAATTTTTCCATTACCAGCACAAACTTGGGCTGCGTGAACAGATTCGTGAATTAAAGTTGGATTTGCAATATTTAAATCAAAAACCACTGGATTAATCCATATTTTTTTACGACTTTCACTTAATAAACCATAAGCTCCCCGCTTGGGTGGTAATTCAAGCACTACCTGAAATCCATATTTTTCTAATTGACTTTTTAAATCTAAAAATTGTTGTGAGGGAGCCGGTGTTTGAGCAATTAATAATGAAGAAAAAAGAGCAGCAATTTTTAACATGATATAGGTTTTACTATTTACTATAAATACGGAAACCTATTAATGGTAACAACTATATCAAAGTCATTGCTATGTACGTAGGCACAAATAAATCTATCTATGTAACGAAACGTAAAATAGCTGTAGCTCTTGCGATTACTTCGCTTCACTCCGTTACGCTCGTAATGACATAGCTCACGGTTTTATCGTACTTATCTACTTATGTATTCTATTTACTGTTAACTGCTCACTGTTAACTGTTCACTGAAAAGTAAAGGCTAACCGCTTTATAAAAGCAATTAGCCGTGGCACCAGGAAACTTTAAAATTTTTTATTTAATAGATGTATCTCAAACTCTTTGTAAATTAAATTCAACAAGAATTGTCTATACGTTGAGATTGATATTTACCTTTTATGTATTGGTTATAATACTTGCCTACCGCATCGGAAGAATATAAATCCTCCCATGTATCCTCGTCTATATCTGAATATTGATAGACTGCACCGCTATTAAACTCTATCTGTAGAACTTCATTTTCAGAATCGTATCCAATAGCACTTGCCATTGTGGAAGCTACTGGCAACATGGCAAATGATTCTTCCTCCTCTAGTAAAGGTGGGGGTTCAGCAATCAGTTCATTTAAATCTTGCAATCCTTCATAAGCCTGTATTGGAGCCGGTATCTCTAAAAACTCTAACTCATCACCTCTATCGAGCAATAGTTGTAAATATCCATTACTATGAGACACCCCTAACAAATCACTTAAATCAACCTTGCTAAACTTCATAAATTCTGCTCTCCTATTAACAGACGTAAGTGGAATCTCTCAATCCCAAACACTAAATTTATATCTAAATCATTTTATAGTACTTTTGTATCACACCTAAAGTTAATAGTCAACTGTTACCAGTTACCAATTAGTTATTAAGAGTGAAGAATTAAACACTGTGTCTACCGCTCCTTCTCATACCAGTCGCAAACAAGGACATTTCTGCAAAAACCCATCAGCTTTACGTTGAGCGTCTGGATTATCTATATTCGTGGGAGTTGGGCGAACGATACCATTAAATAAGTCATCTAATCCATAAGGAGTAAAAAATTCCCAATTCTCTTGACTATCTAAACGCACACCTATAGCTGCTGTAGTGTGCAGCCAGTTTTTGATTCCGTCTTCAGTGCTGATGTAACTTTTTCTACCGGAGCGCCATCGAGCAAAGCTGGCTTGATTTTTTATATCAAATAGATAATCGGGAAATAGATTAGTTAAAGTGGCTTTTGCTGCTAATTCTTGATTTCTATCACCTGTTTCGTCAAAAAAAGCAATATCAAAGTCATTGATAAACAGTTGACAGTTTTCGCCAAAAATGGAATGCCAAACCGTGTTTCGTAAAGCTCCCCCAGCTAACCACCAATCAGGAAGATTTAATTCAGAAATAGCTGGCAATACCTCAGCGATAGGAGAATTAGCCAAAATTTGTTGTAACTGATTGACACTGCTCATAATAATTAACGATTATTTGGGATAAGTAAAGAGACAGGCAGTAAGCTGACAATAACATCACATCATGTCCTATCTTTAGTTTAGATGCATTGAATAGTTTTTTTTGTGTAATTAGGGAAGCTGAGGAGAGGGGGAGAATGAGCAACTCATTTCACCGTTTACTCCCTTCTCCCTCTCCCTCAAATATGAAAGGTAATTTGTTACCGAGAAGTGAGTAAGTTTAGTATAAGTCGGCGTAAATAAGACAACCATTAAAAATGGCTGAAAAGCCTAGAAAATTAAACTTCTTATCAAACTTCTTACTTCTTACTTCTTACTTCTTACTTGCGCCAAGCGCTAGTGACACAGGGGTAATTGAATTAAAAATTCTGTTCCTTCTCCTGGAGTAGAAACGCAACTTAGTTTACCTCGGTGTTTTTCTACCACAATAGAATAACTAGTTGATAATCCTAAACCGGTACCGCTACCAACGGGTTTTGTGGTAAAAAATGGGTCAAATATTTTATTTGAAACTAACTGACTTATGCCAATACCATTATCGGCAATACTAATTAATATATTTTGTGAATCAAGCTGTGAGGTACGAATTGTAATCCTTGGTTGATGTTCCTGCTTATCTCGCAAAGCGTCAATAGCATTACCGATAATATTCATAAATACTTGGTTTAATTGTGAAGCATAGCATGTAACTTTTGGAAGTGGAGTGTATTCTTTAATTACTTGAATTTCTGGATATTTATGATTAGATTTTAGTTGGTGTTGCAAAATTAAAAGAGTGCTATCAATTCCAGAATTAATGTCTACTGATTTAATCTCAGCTTCATCTAAGCGAGAAAAGTTTCGTAATGAAAAAACAATTTCACGGATACGTTGTGCACCTGTTTTCATTGAAGAAAGCAGTTTTGGTAAATCATCAATGATAAATTCTAAATCTAAATCTTCAATTGTTGATTCAATTTCCGGTAGAGGTTGAGGATAGTTTTGTTGGTATAAATTAAATAACTCAATGAATGATTGGATATATTCTTCAATGGGTGTGAGATTACCATAAATAAAGCTGATGGGATTGTTAATTTCGTGAGCTATACCAGCAACAAGTTTTCCTAATGCATACATTTTTTCGGATTGAATCAATTGGGATTGAGTACTTTGCAGTTGTTTTAAGGTAGATTCTAGTTGATGTGCTTTTTCTTTAAATTGAAGGGTGCGTTCTTCGACTTTTTCCTCTAAGGTTTGGGAGTAATTTGATAATTTTTCATACAATTGGGCATTTTCTAAAGAAATTGCAGCTTGAGTGATAAGTATATTCAGAATTTCCACACGCTTTTGTGTAAATGCACTCGAAGTTAATTGATTTTCTAGATATAGGAAGCCGATTAATTTACCTTGATTTAAAATCGGCATACAGAGTATACTTTTGGGTTTTTGTTGGATTAAATATGAATCGCCGATAAAATCATTTTCTGTTGTGGCATCATCTAATACAACTGTTTTGAGATTACGTTTAACTAGGTTAACTATAGTGTGTGGAATATTTTCGCTATCTTGAGATGGTATATTTAAAAGTTGTATATCTTTATTGTTAGTAGTCAAAGCTTCGAGTATTAGAGTATCCTCTTTTTGCAACAGTAAAGCTGCTTTGCTTGCCCCTGCATTTTCCATTACTACTTGCATTAATTTGGAAATTAATACCTCTAACTGAATTTCACTTGATAATGTTTGGGAAGATTTAAGAATGCTGGCGAAATCCAAAGATTCGTCGATATTGCCCGAAATTGCTAAAGTTGTTTGGTAGATAGTTTGATTCAAAGATTCGGATTTATAAAAGCTTTGAGATCTGGTTTGAGTTGTTCCAAGTTTATGAAACTGATTTTGTAATATGGGAGCAAGTAGTTGGGGATAGCGTTTTTCTAAATCATCGGTTTTGGCTTTTGCTCCCCAACGAGCATAACAGTAATAAGCTTCCTGCATATAACTTATGGCTATTTTCTCTTTACCCCAGCCAAGATAGAATTTAGCAGCAAGTTCATTAGCAAGGGCTTCTTCTTGGATATATTTGTTGGTTTTTGCTCCCAAAATAGCTTTTTCGTATAGTTCTATTGCTTCTAGTTTCTGTCCTAAAATTCGACATTTTTCAGCTTCTACTAAATCAACTTTATGTTGGTGATTCATAGGAGCATAATCAGCCCATTGTTGTTGTAATTTTGTTTGATTTTCTTCAACTGATTGCAGTATTTCTGCTGTCTGTGGAGATTCTTCAGTTAAAGTTGCTAGAGCAGTCAAAGAATCATAGAAATAAAACCCAGGTTCACCAACAGTTCCAGGAGCAGCTATTAAATACTGTCTAATTTCAACTCTATGAAGGCTAGCCAATTCAATTTCCCCAAATAGGTAGCAAAGCATTAGCTTATACAAGTATAAAAAATACAATCCAAAAAAGTCATGAGCTTCTATAAGTTGGGGTAGAAATTCTGTTTCTTGAAGCGCTTCCCCAGACAAAATATTCGGATGCTGTGCAATACCTAACAAATTTAAAGTCGATTGCCAGTAGATTCGACACCAATTAGCTAATGTCAATTGATTAAATTGCAGCAACTGGAGGCAGTAACAATGAATTTCCTGCTCCAAAGTAACAAGGGACTTTGCACACCAAAAAGAATTAAGACAAAAGTTAAGAATATTATATCCTGCCATGTCTTGATTTCCCACTTCTAGCGCAATTTTATAGCCCTCTTGCAGAATCGGTAGTGTTTTTTGAATGTGATATTTGCGGTGTAAGATAAATAATCCCACCGTACTAAATACTTCTGGTTTGGCTGTTTTAGCATTCAGTTTGGAGGCTACTTGGAGTGCTAAATTACCAAACTCTACTCCTTTGTCCACATCTTGTTGTAAATTAAAAGCAATCATGCTGTAGCAGCTATAAGCATAGGCTGAAGCGGAGGTATTCCCATATTCAATCGATAGCTTGATTGACGAGCAAACCACTAATGGAAACAACAAGGGATTGGAAATAAAAACCACTGGCATAATGCTATTATTTATCTGCACAATAGCGATTTTTTCCTCATCAGTCATTAACGGCAGGTTAACCAAGTCTTCAATTTTCCTATCAGCCATTAGTTCGTTAATAACAGCAATTGCTTGTTGAGCATCTTTTTGTGTAGGCTTCTGTGGAAAAGTAACACCCAATTTTTGCAAAAATTGTTGAGCAATAGCAATGGCTGAAGTCAGTTTATTTTGAGATACTAGAGATAGAATTCTAATTCGATATACATTGACTTGTTCTAGTTTTGAATGTGCATTTGCTATGACTTCCTCAATCAAATCTTCCATTATTTCAAAGTCACCGCATAATGATGCTAATTCAACTGCCAAGTCATGAAAAGCTAGAGTCAGGTTGTATTGACTAGCCCAAGCATTTTCTCCCAGTAAAGATAATCCAATATTGGCATATTCTCTTCCTGCTTGATAGGCGATGGCACTTTTAGCTTTCCCACAAGCAATAAGATTGAGTTTAGCTAGCTGTGTACGTTCTTTTTGTTCGGTAATTAAACTAGTTCCATAATTTAATTGATTAACTAGCTCAAAAATTCTATCTTGTCTGATTTCTATAGGTATCTTTTGCAGCAGCAGTTTACCGATACGGTAATGAGTGGCTTGTTTTTCTGCTTCGGGAATCAAGGAGTAAGCAGCTTGTTGTACTCTATCATGTAAAAATTTATAATTAACAACCTGGGAATCTTGTGTTTGATTAAGTGGCTGTTCTTCTCCAAGATAAAATTTATAAACCTCATTTTGCGGTAGTATAATCTCTTCCTGCAATGCTCTCCACAAAGCTGCTGCTGTTTCTATTTGTGATTGTTGAGAAATAACTGCTAAGGTATCCAAATCAAATTGATTTCCCACACAAGCCGCTAATTTAAGAATTTCTTGAGTTGAGTCAGGCAACTTTTGTATTTGATGTGCCATCAATTCAACTACATCATCAGTAATTGCTAATGATTTTACTTGACTGATATCGCATATCCAAGAACCATTATCAAAATCAAATTTAATTAAACCATCTTCATAAAGCGCTTTCAAAAATTGCGTACTAAAAAATGGATTACCGAAGGTTTTTTGATATATAAGATGAGTTAGTGGTTTTGCAATTGACAGCGAGCAATGAAGAGTATCGGCAACTAATTTATTGAAATTTTCTTCCGTTAATGGTGCTAAGGTAATCGTATTAATTATTCCTTGTGTTTTACTAATATCTTCTAAAGTCAATATCAAAGGATGAGCCGGAAACACTTCGTTATCGCGGTAAGCACCAATTAATAGTAGATAATTGGTTTCAGATTCGCTCATCAGTAATTGTATCAACTTCAAAGATGCAGAATCTGCCCACTGTAAATCATCTAAAAATATGACTAACGGATGTTCTTTGGTAGTAAAAACTTGCAGAAATTTTTGAAATAATAAATTAAATCTATTTTCAGCGGCATTACCCGATAATTCTGCTACTGGTGGTTGTTCCCCAATAATTTTTTCTAATTCAGGAATAACATCAACAATTACTTGAGCATTATCTCCTAAAGCTTGTAAAATTTTAGTTTTCCAAATTGATAATTGAGCATCACTTTCACCCAATAACTGAGCAATTAAATCTCGAAATGCTTGCACAAAAGCAGATAAGGGAATATTACGATTAAACTGGTCAAATTTCCCTTTGATAAAATATCCCCGTTGTTTAACTATGGGTTTATGAACTTCGTTGATTAGAGCAGTTTTACCGATACCAGAAAAACCTGCAACCAGCATTAATTCACTTGGAGAATCAGAAGTAATACCAGAAACTCGTTTAAATGCGGCTAATAATTCCTCAACTTCAGTTTCTCTACCATATAATTTTTCAGGAATAATAAATCTGTCATTTTTATCCCTTTCGGCAATTGGAAAATTTTCAATCTTCCCAGTTTCTTTTAATTGCTGCAAACAAATTTCTAAATCATACTTTAATCCCAAAGCACTCTGATATCTATCTTCCGCATTTTTTGCCATTAATTTCATCACAATATCCGAAATCACTTGGGGGATTTCTAGTCCCCTCTCCTTACCAAGGAGAGGGTTAGGGTGAGGTTTTTTATCAACAAGAGGATTTACATCAGGTTTTTTATCAATGAGAGAATTTAGATGAAGATTTTTCAAAACTGGAGGCTTTTTCGCAATATGACAATGTACCAACTCCATGACATCATCAGAATTAAAAGGTAATTCTCCTGTCAATAATTCGTAAAAAGTAACACCTAAAGAATAAAAATCACTGCGGTAATCAATACCACGATTCATTCTTCCAGTTTGTTCGGGAGAAATATATGCAAGTGTCCCTTCTAAACCATTAGGATTTTTGATTTCCTGGGTTTCCTTGGGTAGTAACGAAGCAATACTAAAATCAATTAATTTAACTTGCTTAGTTTCAGGATTAATTAATATATTGGCGGGTTTAATATCCTTATGAATAACGCATTTTTGATGTATATTATGCAGAATACTGCTAACTTGCAACAAAATTGATAGTACATCTACTACAGACTTGTCCGTAGTCTGCATATATTCACGTAGAGAAATTCCTGCAAAATCTTCCATCACCAAAGCATAACTATTTTGATAAGACTCAAAAGAGTAGGGATGAACGATTCCGGGAATATCTAAGTTTTTGGCAATGGTGTATTGATTGCGAAATTGTAACAGTTCCTTAAAGCTCGGATAAGAATTTTTTAGCAGTTTGATAACTACTGGTTTTTGGTCATATTCTCTTACAGCACGGTACACCACAGTTCGAGAACCATTATAGAGTTGCTCTTTTATGTAATATCCCTGAATACTAATCATACTACCTTCATACTTAATACTTCTGGATTTAGTATTCCCAATTTCCTCGTCTGAAGAAAGAATATCCCAAGATAAAAATAGTTTTTATTTATTTAGCGATCAAATTTTTCACTTACCAACAAACCTTTGTTGTCAAAAGTCCAATAGTTTTACCAAAAACTCAGTTCCTTTACCTACTTCAGAAAATACATCTAGGCTACCACCATGTTTTTCCACCACAATTTGACGAGCGATCGCCAATCCCAATCCAGTACCTTTACCTACTTCTTTAGTGGTAAATAAATTGTCAAATATTTTGGCTTGCACATCTTTACTCATGCCTTTGCCATTATCGCGAATACGGATATACACCTGGTTAAATTCGATTCCGGTACGAATGGTAATTTGTTGGGGATTAGCTTCTAATTCTTGGTATGATTTGGTTTGTGCCATTTCATCAAACATATCAATGGCATTCGCCAGGATATTCATAAATACCTGGTTTAATTGTCCGGGGAAGCATTCAATTATGGGTAAATCCCCGTAGTCTTTAGTAACTTGAATTGCCGGACGATTCTCGGAGGCTTTGAGGCGATATTTCAAAATCAATAGGGTACTATCGATACCTTCATGGATGTTGCTACTAACAAAGTGGTCGGTGTCGGCACGAGAAAAAATACGTAAACTAGTGCTGATATTTTTGATGCGCTTGGTCGCCCCTTTCATAGCATCAAGCAACTTGGGTAAATCTTCCAAGAGAAACTCTAAGTCAATGTCTTCGGCTAATTCTTCCACTTCTGGGTTAGGTGGTTGCTGTTGATGATAAACGGATAGATACTCCAACAGGTCTTTCACGTAGTCTTTACCGTTGCTGATACTGCCATTAAGGAAGCCGATAGGGTTGTTGATTTCGTGGGCGACTCCAGCAACGAGATTCCCCAAGGAAGCCATTTTTTCACTTTGTACAACTTGGAGTTGGGATTGCTCGAGCTGCTGGGCATATTCTTGAGCTTTTTTATACAGTCGGGCATTTTCCAGAGAAATTGCGGCTTGGGTACACAGAAATTTTAATACTTCCACTCGCTCCTTAGTAAATGCACCAATGGTAAAGCGATTTTTGAGATATAAAATACCAATAATCTGACCTTGATTGAGCAGTGGTAAACACAACAAACTCTTGGGTTGGCGTTGTCTGAGGTAGTCATCAATTACGGGTAAATCAGTTTTGAGTTCGTTGATGACCACAGTTTCTTGGGTGTTTTTGACATAGTTAATCAATTTCACCGGCAGATTGGGATTATTAGCCAGGGGTTGGACACAAAGTTGTGTATTATCTGGTGTGGCGATAGCTCGTACCTGCCATTCGACCCTTTCATTGGGGAGTATTAAGGCACAGCGATTACCTCCTGAGTTTTGTAGAATAATTTGAGTAAGCTGGCATAATAGTTCATCCAGTTGAATAGTGCCAGCAAGCGCCTGGGATGCTTTGAGGATACTGATAAAATCGAACGTCTGGTTGAAGCTGATGCTACTAGAACTGTTGCGGTTGCTGGAATGGGATGAGGTTGTTGGTGCAGCAAGGATTGTCAGGGTGGTCCATAAATCTTTTGATGTAGCTGAAGATTGCAGGATGGGACGTAGCAGCTCTGGATAGCGAGTTTCTAAATCAGCGACTTTAGCTTGGGCTCCCCAGCGAGCGTAACAATAGTAAGCCTCTTGCATATAGACTGCTGCTATTTTCTCTTTGTCCCAGTCCAGGTAGAATTTGGCTGCCAGTTCGTTAGCCAAAGCTTCTTCTTGAAGATATTGGTGAGTTTTGGCTCCTGCGATAGCGCGATCGTAGAGGTCGATACACTCCATTTTATTTCCCAATAAATCGGTCATGACAGCATCAACCAAACATTGCTTATGAGCAAAATTTTCTGGGCAATTGGCTGCCCATTTTTCGAGTTGGACTTGATTGAGCTTGGCTTTTTGAAAATAGGGATTGTCGTAACCCAGCGAATGAGAACGGCAATATTCGAGTACAGTGATTGACTGGTAAAAGTTGAGGGCGGCAATCTCATATTTACCCGGGATAGCATTAATGATTTCCTCTGCCGCTTGTGCTGCAGTTAATGCCGCTTCATAGCGACCGTATAAACATAAAACTTTCGTCTTTAAAATCCAGTAATGACAAATCGCATAGGCATTATTATTAACAGTACAATTCTCTAAATACTGCTGTTCCGTGGGAAGGCAATCAGAGGAACTTTGAGTGATATCGGCAACCCAAATATTTAAGCCAGCCATAGCATCCACGGCAATTTGAAAATTGAGAGTTCGAGCAGTAAACTCCAAATCTTGTGGCAGGGTTTGCTGGATTTCTAGAACATTGCCACCTGCATAAAACAGGTGTAGGGCTTTATCCATCAGAATATTGCCCGCAAAAATCAGTTCTCCAGCTTCCAAACCAGCAACCAATCCTTCATTGAAAACAGGTTCTACTTCGCGCAGGGGGCGTACCCAGGGTAAGATATTGCTGGCAAGAACAAAGCAGGCTTTACAGAGATCGCCACCTTTACGGAACCGTTTCGCCAATTTTTTTGCAAGCTGCCCAAATTCATAACCCGATTGATAATTGCCTAGTCTTTGCCCCAAATACATCCCATAGCAAGAAAATCCATAGCTTGATTCAGCGACCATACCAAATCTAAGGGAAAGCCAAACAATCGATAATGCTCCCAGAAAACACAGATCTACTTTTTGTAGAATATAAGTCGGCACTGACAAGTCATTAAGTATTTTGATGATTGTGCACTTGTCAGGTTCAGTAGCTTCAGGCTCTGAAACGAGCTGTTCTATCTTCCGATCGGCTACTTCAGTAGCAATTCGAGTTTGACACGCTGCAAGTTTTTCTTTGAGATCCGTTTCCGACAGGTCGAAATTCAAGTAGTCTAATGATTTTTTTCCATATTCAAGCGCCTGAAGTAATTCTCCTTGTGAGGTAAATAACAAAGTAGCAATTCTATATGCTGCAACCCGATCGAGGTGGCATTGTGCCAATGGTGCAATTAGTTCAACCAGCGCTAGAGATGACGTGAACTGTCCCGATAGATAACTGACTTCTGCTAAGTTGAGGTAAACTTCCAAGGTGACTTCATAGCACTGCTGCCAACTATCAGTGGGCAACAGTTGTCGGGCAATCTCAAAATAGGCGATCGCTGATTCATAGGCAGTCGTTTCTTTGGCTCGAATCCCTGCCATACGGTTGAGATGAAGCAGTTCCAAGCGCTCTTCCTCAGTTTTACAATTGTCGATTCCTTTATTTAGGTGATTGGCAACTGTAAAAATGCATTCGACAAGTCTCTCTGGCGAAACGCTGGCCAGTAGCAGCCGACCGATTCGGACGTGGGTGATTTGCTTTTGTTCGTCTGGAATTAAGCAATAGGCAGCTTGTTGCACCCGGTCATGTAAAAATCGGTAGTCAACAGCTATCTCATCTGAATAGTTTTCGCCTTGCTGCCTATGGTGATAAAACTTGTAGGAATCAGTGATGGGAATGATTAGCCCTTCTTGCAAGGCAACCCACAGGTCATCTGCCACAGTCTCTTTTGAAGACCTGCAGACAATGGCGAGTGTTTCTAGGTCAAACTGATTACCAATACAAGCGGCTAGTGCCAACACATTTTGTGTTCCCTGGGGCAGCTTCTGCAACTGATTGGTCATAAATGCAACGACATCATCTGTGCATGTAGCTGCTTGAATCTGAACTAAATCATATTCCCAAGTGCCTTCAACTGCATTGAAGCTAATCAGCTTATCTTTGTACAATCCCTTCAAACACTGGGTGGTAAAAAATGGATTGCCCTTCGTTTGTCGGTAAATTAAATCAGTCAAAGGTTGCGCTACATCCAAACGATAACTCAACGTCTCAGCCACAAGTTGATTAATATGTGGCATTAACAATGGCGTTAGCGTAATAGTTGAAATTGTTGCTGATTGTTTCTCCAGTTCATTTAAGGTCAGCATCAATGAATGAGCCGGGAATACCTCATTGTCTCGATAAGCACCCAGCAATAGTAGATAATTCGTCTCATTCTCTCCCATCAATACCTGGATTAATTTTAGTGAAGCCGAATCTGCCCATTGCAGATCATCTAAAAACATCACTAACGGATGGTCTTGGCTGGTAAAGACTGAAATAAATTTCTGGAATAATAGGTTAAACCGATTTTGTGCTGCAGCACCTGAGAGTTCTGGTGCCGCTGGCTGTGGACCAATAATTTTCTCTAACTCTGGAATGATTTCAATGAGTACCTGACCGTTACTCCCCACGACCTCAAGGATACCTGTTCTCCAATGAGATAAGGCACCGTCGGATTCACTCAGCAACTGCTGCATCAAGTTCCGAAAGGCTTGGACAAAAGCAGAAAAGGGAATGTTGCGATTGAACTGGTCAAATTTGCCTCTTGTGAAATAACCACGCTGCCGCACAATCGGCTTGTGGACTTCATCAATCGCAGCAGTTTTGCCAATACCAGAAAAACCCGCAACAAGCATAAGCTCCGATGAACCTTGGGAAACACGGTCAAAGGCATCCAGTAGTTTCTGCACTTCGGCTTCACGTCCGTAGAGCTTCTCTGGGATAAGGAAGCGATCGCACAAATCCCTCTGTCCCAATTCAAACTCAGTAATTGCTCCAATTTCTTTCCACTGACTTAAGCACTCAGCTAAATCATGCTTAAGTCCCAAAGCACTTTGATATCTATCTTCGGCATTTTTCGCCATCAGTTTAGTGACAATTGCTCCCACCATTTTCGACACATCAGTATTTACTTCATGGACAGG
>JBCBPQ010000090.1:0-24515 GCA_039820645.1 Cyanobacteria bacterium J06633_8
CAAACACGTTTGACACTGATATCTTAAGTATCAAGGAATATTATATCATAAATAAAGCACCACTTCCACGGGGATTAAAATCCCCTACGGACTTACCCCATGCTTAGAAAGCAGGGGCTTGCGTCCTATGATTTTCGGTCATAAGACCAATATTTATATTGTGACAAAATATGAAGAAAAGTAAAGATAGTTGTTTGATTAATTAGGTTGGCGTTGAAAATCCAATAAACATTCAGTACCCCATGAGTTTATAAGTAAATACTAGTATTCCGATGCTAGACTATATTAACTTTTAATTTTTATGTACAAAAATAAAAATATATTTAGCTTTAATTAGATATATTCAGCTTTTGTAGTCGAAAAATATACTTATAGATCTAAATTGCTTAGCTTTAATTTACTTTTGTCTTATTTAGTAAGTGGAAACAATCAAAAATGAAACTCTATTACGCACCGGCTTCGTCTTATTCCCAACGGGTATTAATTGCTCTTTACGAAAAAGAGTTGAATTTCACACCTGTTGAAGTAAACTTATTTGATACAGAATCGAGAAAGCAATATTTACAGATAAACCGTTTTGGCAAAATCCCGACTTTAATAACGGATGATGGGGAAGTACTTTTAGAGGCAAGTATCCAGATTGAATATTTGGATAACTATCAAAAGGATATTCCGTTAATTCCCAAAGATTTTAAAGTCAATTTAGAGATGCGAATGCTCGAACGGATTATTGATGTTTACGTTAACGGTGGAAGGGAAGCATTATTTAAGGATAGTCAGCGTTTGCCCTCGGAAAGAGGGAACAAAGAAGTTGTCAAATCAAAGCGATTGTTAGAATCAGCTTGTAATTTACTTGACGAGAAATTAGCTAATCCTACTTGGTTGCGAGGGGAACAGTTTTCTTTAGCTGATTGTAGTGCGGCTCCTACTCTGTCTTATCTAAGAATTGTTTACGATTATCAGCATTTACAGAATTTGACTGCTTATTTTCAAAGGTTGTCGGAGAAAGCTTCTGTCAGAAAAGTTTTTACATCTGGAAGGGAGCAGATGAAGCAGATGTTATCTAATTTAAAATATCCCGTTAAATTTGAGGATTGGTAATCGGTAATTGGTAATTGATAATTGGGTATTGCATAAATGCGGGATGAAGTAGTACCTGAAACTATTAATAATTGGTTCAAAAGATAGTTACAGCATCCCATAATTCAGCAACTGTGTTCCAGATATTATATATTTGGGAAATTATCGAATACTTTATCTATTCCGCGAATACTAGCTATGATACCGCAAAATATTGCTAGTAATGAACAACCAATAATACCTTTAGCTAAAGGAATTGAGACATGGAAATAAATTGAATAAAGCCAAAATATTCCTGCATTAAAAAGTCCGATTAATATACCGATTGCAAATCTTTTAAGAGCATTAAATTTATCTGATGGTTGAGTAGTCATTTGCTGGATGTGGGTTGATTCCATAATTATTTTAGCTATTCCAAAAGGTTTGTAGTAATGACTTTAGTCATCTTCCGTTTTATTGTTGATTAAAATTTTTGAATCTTCTGCATTTATAATTAATGTTATATTTTTAACAATAAATTCCATAAAAAGCAGTGTTATTAGCTACTTATTCCACTGCACCCAGATACTGATTTTGTCTGCAAAGGGGTATTATGAGTGGCAACAAGTTCAATCTCTCCATTTTCGTTACGCATAAAACCAGTTGCTTCTACAATTGGTTTTTTCTGATTATCGTAATTAACGTTATTATTTTCAGGTGAAATATTAGACCGTATTTTTCCTTCATCCATGAAATCAAGTAAGGTGACTAAAACTTTACTTCCGTTAAATAAATCACTGGGCTGTTGTGGTAAAGCACCCCTTCCCAATACAACAAATTTATTTTCAGCTTCATGTCTACATCCAGCTTGTATTTGAGTCTTATTTTTCAAATTAGATGGTAATTTAACTAAACTAGTAACGGGATTAACGTCAAGTTTGTGTAATATTACTTTTCCACTTAAACCAAATTGAGAACTGGCTGTAATGTCCGACTCGGGAGTAAGGCGATCGCTAAATTTTAAACCGAATATACCCCTTGTTTTAATATTGATATTACCGCCATTTCCTTCTACTGCATTGGCAATAATATCGCTGTTTTCTAAACCTAAAATTACAGGAGAATTGATAGTGATATTTCCGCCGTTGCCTGTGCCACCTGCTTTTGCTGTAATCGAACTTTCCTGACGCATTTGGATCGAGTTCGCATTCAAAAAAATGTTACCGCCCGAACCGCCATTCGTCTCCGCTGACAAGTTCCCTCTTGTGCTTAATGTAATAGTGTTAGCATTAACTTCGAGTCTTCCAGCATCCCCTTGCCCTTCATGAAGCACGCTCACAGATCCACCATCGTTTACTTCCAGCAAAGGCGTGTGTATAATTACACTACCGGCATTCCCCGATGGAAACTCCGGTAAACCAAATATCGCACGCTGATCTGGGTCTAAACTCTGAGCTGATGAATTAATTGTACTTGAATTTTTGGATTCTGCTCTTTGTCCTCGAACCACGATGGATTCCGTGGCATAAATTTCAATATCTCCAGCTTGACCACTCTTGAGGAGCGAGGCAAGCACTGCGCCACCATCTGATATATCTAATTGCTTGGTGTAGATAACCAAGCTACCTGGATTCTGAGTTGATCCAGAGTTGGCGCTGGACAAGCCAGAGGGATTGAGTATGGGACTCATTCCAGTGACTTCAATTCGATTGGCAACGCGGATTGTTGCGTTTCCCCCCGCACCAGAACCAAACACCACTTTGGCAATTCCGGCTCCATCGATTATTTTTAAGTTTCCAGTCGAAACATCTATATCTCCGACTTTACCAGTCGAGTTGATCCAACTCGTTGACCATAATCCACTCACTAAAAACGGATTTGCAGGAGCAAAATCCAGCATGTCTGTTGATTCAGCAATCATGAGCGTAATTTTTCCTCCAGCCCCTGCACCGTAAGTTCTAGAGGCAATCACCCCCCCACCTTGAAATAGGGCATTGCGGGCACTTACTTGCACATTTGCGGCGCTTCCTTGTGCAATCGTATCAACAATAATGCCACTGCCAATTGTAGAATCTGCATTTGTCCCAAGTAACGAAAGGCTATCTTGGGCATCGATCTGAATTTTGCCACCGTCTTGGTCGCCCAGTGTAGTGCTTCGCAAAATCGATCCCTGCTGAAATGCCACACGACTTCCTTGCAGTTGAATCGAACCCTGCGCTCCACTTACATCGAGGGATGCAGCCTCAGAGAGTGTAATCGGTGAAAACTGACTGGTTAAATCATAGGCAAATGTCCAGCCTTGGGAGTTTGGTTGGAGATTGACTTGTCCAGATGCAAAGCTACCAAGTTCAATTTGCCCACTCGGAGCGTTAAGATTAGCACCATTGAGGCTGATGTCATTCCCAATTAATGCCAGTGTCTTACCAGATTGAACCTGTAGATTGGACCTTGAGCTATCAGATGAAGTTAATGGTCCGAGGATAGCTAAAGGAGTTGTTAAGCCGTGTCCGCTTCCTTTGACAGTAATTCCTCCCGAATTACTTCCCATCTGCAACCCCAAAGGAACATTTACGGTTAACAACGGCTCACTTTGTGCATTCACTGCACTAAATTCAAACCCGTCCTCAAACAACAAACTTTCAGCAGTCGTCCCCAAAAACGAACCACCAATATCTAACCGCGCATTTTCCCCAAACATAATTCCTACAGGATTAATTAAAAATAAATTAGCGCTACCGTTAGCTTTAATTAACCCATCAATATTAGAAATATTTCCACCAGTTACCCGATTAATGATATTTACTACATCGGTAGAATTATTAAAACTTGCTGTACCGCCTGTAGGAATAGAAAACTCTTTAAAACTGTGAAATAAATTATTCCCTCTTTGAATACCGTTAAGAATATTAAAATTATTACCGTTTATATTGACAGTAGTGTTGGTAGTTCCATCAGAGGTTATTTGGGAAGAAGCTGGTAAGATAATTCCCAAAGTTAGTAAACCACTGATAAATCCAGGTAACAATGCAATCCCCTTCATCTTGTAAAAGTATATTTATTTGTGTCCTGGATTTATGATTCCCTGGTTTTATCGCGAAATTTATTTTAGATGTAAAATCAGTATTTTTACGTATTTTTTCCACTGCATTCAGCAACTTGTTTATTTTTCAAAGGATTATTTTCAAGAGCAACCAATTCAATCTCTCCGTTTTCATTGCGGATAAAACCAGTAGCTTCTACAATGGCTGGTTGATTTGATATCCGTGGATTTTCAACAGTATTATTATTTCGTTGACGAAATTCCGATAAATCGCGAATATCTGACCAAGTAGGATTTAAATCAACAGATTCGGTGGGATTTTGGGGCATTCCACCTCTTCCGGTAGCTACAAAACTACTTTCATTATTACTAGAACATCTAGAAGCGATTTGTTGAGATGGATCTGTTAATTCTGTGGGTAATTCAATTAAACCAGAACTGGGGTCAATTCCTACATTGTTGATTTCTACTGTTCCGTTAACTCCCAGTTGGGAACTCGCTGTAATGTCGGAATTAGGAGTGAGGCGATCGCTAAATTCTAAACCAAAGATACCGCTCGTTGTAATATTGATATTACCGCCGTTTCCTTCTACAGCATTGGCGATGATGTCGCTGTTTTCAAAACCGGCAATTATTGGAGAATTGATGGTGATATTTCCACCGTTACCTGTACCACCTGCAGTTGTGTTAATAGTACTACCGTTGCGTAACAACAAGTTTTCTGTTTTTAAAGAAATATCACCTCCAGTTCCGGAGTTGCTTATACCTTGAAGTTGACCTTGATTGCTTAAAAATAGACGTTCTGCATTGATAACAAGAGTACCACCATCCCCTAAACCCTCATTACGCACTGCAATTTCAGCTCCGTTTTGTACGCTAATCAAAGGAGAATTGAGAATTACACTTCCAGAATTGCCCCTAGGAATGGGTTCAAGCCCAAAAAAGGCTTGGCTACCAGGAGTAGCGCTACGGCTACTCGCTGCAATTTGACTGGGAACTGTTCCTAGGGATAAGTCAGGTCTAGTACCATTCAACTCTATAGACTCGGAAGCATTGACAGTAATTTTCCCTCCACTTCCAGCACCAAAGTTAGATGCACCAATTGCTGCTCCATAAAACAACTTTAATTTAGGAGTATTTATTTCAACTTCCCCTGCTGTTCCTTCACCCAAGCTAGAAGAAGAAATCAACAAACCATTAGGACTTTCAGGGACTCCCAACATCTCTAATGATTCAGTTGCATTAATTATTATATTTCCAGCAGAAGCGATATTTCCTGAAGTTCCTGTTATGATACCTGCTCTCGGAAATATATTAAGTTGTTTTGTAGAAATGATTAAATTTCCTCCCTTCCCTGAACTAAATGTTCTTGTGGATATAAGGCTGGTTATTCTATTTGAACTTTGGGAATTGACATCAGCATCTCCAACGCTAATTACATCAGAAACATCTATATTTATGTTGCCTCCTTGACCTTCACTAAAGGTCGATGATAACAAATCACCTCCTTGTTCTAGAATAAGTTGCTTTGCACTAACAAAAATATCCCCTGATTTTCCAGAGTTTGTAGTGTAAGCAGTTAAGCGACTATCTACGGTTAGATTCGGCGTACTGCCAATAACCTTTAAATTTTCTGATGCATTGGCAATAATACTTCCAGATGTTCCTGTACCTTGATTATCAATCAATACTAGTGAACCATCAGTAATTTCAATATTTTTACCTGTAAGTTGAATTTTTCCAGCGTTGATACCACTTGCATCTACCAAAGCTCGCTGTTTCAAATTAACGGATGCGAAGTTATTGATTTCCGTGTAATTAAAAGTCCAGCCAGTATTGGTGAATTTAAGTCCAACAGTTCCATTTTGATTTTGACTTCCCACAGAACCAACTTCAATATTGGCTCCTTCTCCAGTGATTACTCCCCCATCTAAAGTTACCATCCCTCCAATTAAAGCTAAAGTTTTCCCTGGGTTAACGTTGATTTGAGAAACTCCTTTACTGCCAGTTAAAGCTCTGCTAGATCCACCTCTCAAATTATGTCCGTTACCTTGTATTGCGATCGCCCCCGGATTACTCCCCATCTGCAATCCCAAAGGAACACTTATAGTTAACAAAGGTTCACTTTGTGCATTCACAGCACTAAATTCAAATCCATCTTCAAACAAAATACTTTCAGCAGTCGTTCCCAAAAACGAACCACCAATATCCAAGCGCGCATTTTCCCCAAATACTATTCCACTAGGGTTAATAAAAAAAACACTAGCGCTACCGTTGGCTTTAATTAATCCATCAATATTTGAAACATTCCCACCAGTTACCCGATTAATAATATTTTCTATAGCACTAGAGTTTTGGAAAGTTGCGGAGCTACCAGTGGGAATAGAAAATTCTTTGAAGCTGTGAAATAAATTAGTACCTTTCTGAATACCGTTGAGAATATTAAAATTATTTCCCGTTGAATTGACAGTAGTGTTAGTTGTTCCATCCGATGTCACCTGAGAATTAACTGGTACGATAATCCCCAAAGTTATTACAGCACTGATAAATCCTGGTAAAAATGCAATCCCTTTCATTTTGTAAGATTATTTATTTATCTTCTAGATTTATGATTCCCGGATTTTTTTTCTACTAACGCAAACTTTAAAATTAAGTGCTATTACGTATTGGTTCCACTGCATTCACTAAATTGTTTATTTCTCAAAGGGATATTTTCAAGAACAACAAGTTCAATAACTCCGTCTTCATTACGTATAAAACCAGTCGCTTCTACAATGGCTGGTGGATTTGATATTTGTTTAATTTCAACAGTACGATTATTTCTTTGTTGACGAAATGCTGATAAATCGCGAATATCTGACCAAGTTGGATTTAAATCAACATATTCGGTGGGATTTTGTGGCATTCCACCTCTTCCGGTTGCGACAAAACTACTTTCATTATTACTAGAACAACCTGCTGCAATTTGTTGTGATTGTTCTTTTAGTGTGGGTAATTCAACTAAACCGGAATTGGGGTCGATAGTAATATTATTGATTTCTACTGTACCGTTAACACCAGTTTCAGAACTAGCTGTAATGTCGGAATCCGGAGTGAGGCGATCGCGGAATTCTAAGCCGAATATACCTTGAGTAGTAATATTGATATTACCGCCGTTTCCTTCAACAGCATTGGCGATGATGTCGCTGTTTTCTAAACCTAAAATTACAGGAGAATTGATAGTTATATTACCGCCGTTTCCTGTACCATCAGCTTCGGTATTGATCGAGCTATTGTTACGTAGTATTAAGTCAGATGTAAGATTCAAGTTGATATTTCCACCTTCACCAGATGCTGTATTTGCAGTAATTCCCCCTTGGTTATTGAGAAAAATTGACTCAGCATTAATAATTAGGTTCCCAGCATCCCCAATACCATCATTGCGTACCGTAATTAAACCATTATCTTCTAAGTTTAAATGGGGTGTATTAATTATGATATTGCCTCCATTTCCTTTTAGTACATCCGGTAAACTCCAAAACTCTCTTCTTGATGGACTGAGCAAAATAGCAGCAGAACGAACAATACCACCTTCGGCGGTAGTAGTACCATCTGGATTATTAATTATTCGCTGTCCACCTATTTCAAAAGCTTCCGAGGCGTTAATGATAACTGAACCTGAATCACCACTACCAAAGGCAGAAGAACTAATCACCATTCCATCGCGTAGAACTAATCTACCTGTATTTATGGTAAGACTCCCAGCATTACCTAATTGGCTCAACGCTGAAGAAGCAATACCCGGAATACCATTTTGAGAAAAGTCAGGAGCAGTCAATTCTATCTTTTCTTGGGCATTAATATTAACATTACCTGCTGAACCCAAAGCCAAGGAGGCTGCACCTATAAATCCTTGATTCAGAATTTTTATTCCTTCCGTGTTTATGGTAACATCTCCTGAATTACCAGCCCCTAATGTCCGCGTAATGATTATACCAGCGTCTATGGTACCTGAACCGAGCATATTGATATCTTTGCTATCTATGGCAATGCTACCTCCAGCAGTTCCTGTGAATGTTCGGTTGACGATTAAACCCCCTCCATTTTCCATTAATAATTCCACCGTGGAGATGATTATATTTCCTCCTGTACCATTACTCGCCGTATCATTAAATATGCCATTCATCAAACCGTTGAAAAAATCTGTATTAGGAGAATCTGCTAATTGCAATGACTTGGTAGCGTTTATTTGAATATCTCCCCCTGGTTGCTCTCCTTTATTTTCTAAAGCAATAAGAGAAGCGTCTTTGAGAGAAACTGTTTGTCCTTGAATTTGGATTGAACCACTACTGACACCAGTTGCATCTACTAAAGCACGTTTCGTAAGATTAATATCTTTAAATTCTTCTACTTGTGAATAATCCAGAGTCCAAGATGTATCTACATTATTCAAATTTACTTGGACTGGAGTATCATTGTTATTTGATACTGCTCCTAGTGCAATATTTCCACCATCAGCGCTAACAATACCTCCTTCTAAAATCAAATTTCCTCCGATTAAAGCCAGGGTATTACCGGAATTTACTCTTATACCAGAACTGGTATCCCGAGTTTCTAAAGCTGAAAAACTATTTATAGTACTTAATCTATGTCCATTTCCTCGGACAGTAATATTTCCCGGATTACTACCCATCTGCAATCCCAAGGGAACGCTTATAGTCAACAACGGCTCAGTTTGAGCATTTACAGCAGTAAATTCAAACCCATCTTCAAATAAAATACTTTCAGCAGTACTTCCCAAAAACGAACCACCAATATCTAAAGATGCATTTTCCCCAAACACAATCCCCGCAGGATTAATTAAAAATAAATTTGCACTACCGTTAGCTTTAATTAACCCATCAATATTAGATATATTTCCACCTGTTACTCGATTAATAATATTTACTACATCGGTAGAATTATTAAAACTTGCTGTACCACCTGTGGGAATAGAAAATTCTTTGAAGCTATGAAATAAATTATTACCTTTTTGAATACCGTTGAGAATATTAAAATTATTGCCGATTGAGTTGACAGTGGTGTTAGTTGTTCCATCAGATGTAACCTGAGAATTAACTGGTAAGATAATTCCCAAAGTTATTACAGCACTGATAAATCCTGGTAAAAATGCAATCCCTTTCATGTGATTAAATTTTTTAAATCTTCTGGATTTATGGTTCCCATTCTCTTTATGATACTCAAATGCTTCCATTAAAACCAGTGTTATTACGTAGATGTAACACTATAGGAATCCCCTTCCCTTCCCTTGCAGAGAAGGGGCTGGGGGATAGGTTGATATTTAATCAAACAATCAAGAAATTTCTACAATGGCTTTACCAATCATCTTGCCACTATCTTGAGCTTCATGAGCGGTTGCTAATTGAGTTAAGGGAAATGTTTGAGCAATATTATGATGTAATTTACCTTCAGATAATGCATTTGTAATATCCTTAATCGCTGCTTGTTTCGCCGATTGCGGCATTGTGTAAACCAATATTGTGCGGATAATTATATTTCTCAACATCAAGGACAAAATTGGTAAAGGGGGTGCATCTTCTGGATTAGCTGAGTACATGGCTATTCCACCATTGGTACGCAAAACTGCATCGGCTACAAATAAATTCTGGCTAAAATCAACATCAACAATACGATTGACTCCCCGTTTTTTACCAGTAATTTCTTGAATCCTTTTAACTACATCTTCTGTTTTATAGTTAATGATATAGTCAGCACCAGCAGCTTCGGCAATTTTGGCTTTTTCGGCACTGCTGACGGTGGTAATTACAGTAGCACCACCATATTTTCCCCACTGTATGGCATAGTTTCCTACTGCTCCGGCTCCCCCAGTAACTAAAATAATTTTTCCTTTGACATCACCATCTGCAAAAACAGCACGATGAGCAGTCATTGCGGGTACTCCCAAACAAGCACCTTCGGCAAAGCTGGTATTATCGGGTAGGATAATTGCTTTTTCACTTGGTATAACAATATATTCCGCTCCGGTACCGAAAGCTCTTCCTAATTGTGCCTCAAAAATCCAAACTCGTTCTCCGATACGAGATTGATTGACGTTTTCACCAACGCTTTCAATTACTCCGGCACCATCTTGATGGGGAATAATCCGCTGAAATTTTTGCTCAATACCACCCCAACCAGCACGAGATTTTGTATCGGATGGATTGACTCCGGAAGCGTGGATTTTGATTCTTACTTCACCAGCACCGGGTTCTGGTATTGGCATTTGTTGATATTGAATTACTTCTTTTGCTGCTCCTTGTTTTTCGTAATAAGCAGCTTGCATTAATTTTTCGCTCATTGTTATTACCTTGGATAATATTATGTCCGGTTAAACAGTTATCATATCTGTGGAGGCTGAGTAATGAGTAATGAGTAATGAGTAATGAGTAATGAGTAATGAGTAATGAGTAATGAGTAATGAGTAATAGATTATGTTGCTAATAACCGCTATCTTTTCAATAGGGTTATATCGTAAGTAATTAACCGGACTTGGGATAAAATATTGGAATTCTAACGATTTTTTCAACAAAGGTAACAAAATACTATAAAAAATAAAATGCCCCAACCATTTGAGGAGAGGGTGTGGGGAAGAATATTTTTTGAAACGCAAAGGGGCGCAGAGGTTTACGCAGAGGAAGAAGGAGAGGGGAGTTGGGGAATAAAATGCTATTAATACCACCAACATCTGACTAGTGCAGACATGGTTGCGTGTCTAACTATTCCATCAGCATTCATAGCATTGTTTTTCTGAAATTTGATGACAGCGGCTTTAGTTCTTTCGTCAAAAACACCGTTACTTTTGCAAGAGTAAACACCAACCATCTTTAAACAATCTTGCAAATTAACTACAGCATCTCCGGTTGAACCTTCTCGAAGTGTGACAAAAGAATTCTTAGCCATGATATTGAATGCTGAATTACAATTTTTTAATTTAAGTTCTTCTAGGGCGTTAATCAAAACAAAATGCTCATAAATCAACTAATCTTCATCTGTTGAAACATTTGTTAATAATATGCTAATATTCGATGTCGTAATCCCTTGCGTCAAAGACTTATTGAGCTTGATAACTAAATAAAGAAGTTGCGGACTAGTTGTAAACCACACGTAGCGCTGGTTTTCCTCCCACACCTCCCGATTACGGGTAAGTCTGGGAGGAAAGCCAGAAGAAAAGATGAAAAAACCGGTTTTTTCGATATTAGAACAAAAATATCGTCGCATCCAGAAAGAGTTAATGATTGGAACACTATCCCTTTGTGGGGTGTTGCTGGCGGGAACTTTATGGTACAGGTTTATAGAAGGTTGGAAGTGGGAAGATTCTGCTTATATGACGGTGATTACTTTATCAACCGTTGGCTATGGAGAAACTCAAACATTAGGAAGCCGAGGAAGATTATTTACTATTGCCTTAATTTTAATGGGGATAGTTACTATTGGTTATATTGTTAATCGATTTACAGAGGCCGTAATTCAAGGATATTTTCAAGAAGGAATTCGACTCAGGCAGCAGCGGCGAACAATGGAATCATTATCTAGACATTATATTATTTGCGGATTTAGTCGTACAGGTCGTCAAATTGCTCAGGAATTTGAAGCTGAAAGGGTACGTTTTGTAATTGTTGATTCGGAAGTAGAAACTGTAAGAGCGGCTCAAGAAGAAGGTTATACCATATATCAAGGTGATGCTACTTTAGATGAAACCCTGATGCGTGTGGGGATAGATAGGGCTACTTGTATTGTTGCTGCCCTGCCATCGGATGCTGAAAATTTATACATAGTACTTTCAGCTAAAACACTCAATCCTCGAATTCGAGCGATCGCCCGTGCGAGTACGGAAGAGGCATTGCAAAAACTTCAGCGAGGTGGTGCTGATGCTGTCATTTCTCCTTATATCACTGGCGGTAGAAGAATGGCGGCTGCTGCTTTGAGACCCCAAGTAATGGATTTCGTAGACGGAATAATTTCGGGAACAGACCGCGAATTATACATGGAAGAAGTTTTAATTGATTACAAATCCTGTCCTTTCGTCGGTCAAAGTTTAGGAGAAGCCAGATTGCGAGCAAAAACTGGAGCTTTAATACTTGCCATCCGTCGCGCTAGTGGAGAATTAATTGGCGGTCCCACCGCAGATGATATTTTAATGACAGGGGACGTAATGATAAGCATGGGAACGGCAGAACAATTACGCGCTCTTAATAGAATACTTGGCCCCATCGATTCTAAACCATTGCGAAAACCCAAGAAGAGTTAGAGGGATTGAGGGATTGAGGGAGCAGACGGAGCAGACGGAGCAGACGGAGCAGACGGAGCAGGGGGAGAAAAATCTGATAGTCGTATTAGATGCAGTTGGGCTTGTAATTTAATTTTTGGATGTCCCTAACAACTAACAACCAACAACTAACAACCAACAACTAACAACCAACAACCAACAACCAACAACTAACAACTAACAACTAACAACTAACAACTAACAACTAACTGTTCACTGTTCACTGTTCACTGTTCACTGATTTCTTCCCAACTCTGTAAAATAGCGTTGGTTTGAATTGTGTGAGCGATGATGATTTTTGGTGCTGTAGATAATAGAATACTTGGATAAACAGCTGTTCCCCATTTAGGATGAATCAATACGCGACATTTGTTGCAAATCATGGGATATTTAAGTAATTTTTTGACAACTGCGGTGTCGTCGTGGGGGGTTTGTCCGGGACGAGATAAAACTGGGTAGCCGGTGCGGGGATCTATTAAGTCACTAAAATAATTTTTATCTTTTAAATCGAAGGCGACTTCACTTGCAAATCTCATGAATTTTGCTCGCAAGCGTTGTTTTTCTGCTTCTATTCTGGGTGAACTTTCTGTAAGTGCAAATTGAGATTGTTGTAAGACAACTGCTACGGACATTCCTAACTTGTTGCTCCAATCTGGTAATATTCGCTGAGTGTTTTGACGAACATACCGAGTTGGGGCATGAATGGAAATTTCAATTTCTTCTCCCCTTTCACTGACTAAGTTGATTTTATAGTCTTTTTTGAAAGGGTAAATTTTTGGATAGCTCACTAATTAAATAGGGTTTGTCCAAATTTTGATTCTTTGTATAGATGATAACTATCATTTAAAATAATTATCATCAATTATTAATTATCAGTTATTAATGAAAATTTATCAATAAAAAATTGTGAGTTATCGGCTTTGTTATTAATTGAGTTTGAGTGAGTTGACTGGAACTTCATCCCAAGATTCTACGGTTCTCATTCGTGCAATCCAACCTGCTGCTAGCTGTAAATCGCTTAAATTGTTTTTGAAAGACTCGTGGCAATCTTTAGCTTGAGATTCGTTGCAGCAAGCAATACAAGCGTAAATCAATCCGGAGGGATCTATTTGTTCGTTTACCCAAATAGTTTTTTTCATATGTTTAGTTTTTAGTTCTTAGTTTTTAGTTCTTAGTTTTTAGTTCAAAAGTTAGCTAGGTAAGTCTAATCGGAAATTTTCTATGGTTTTTCAGTCGCGATCGCCAATCTAACTCCGGGTATTTGCCGCAGTCGATCCATGACGGCTACTACTTGTCCGTGACTAACTTTTTCATCTGCATTAACTATTACCAATCGTTGTTGATTTGCGTTAGCTAATTTTTTGATTTGTGTTTCTAATTTATCAAGGGTAGTTGGTTGACGATTCAAGCTAATTGTACCAAGAGCGTCAATTGTGACGGCGATTGGTTCGGTCGCTTGTTGGTTTTGTGCCGATGAGGCATTGGGTAAATTTACCGGTAATCCTTCTAGTTTTGTCAAGAACAAAGATGACATAATGAAAAAAGCTAAAATTGCGAATATCACATCAATCATCGGTACAATATTAATCTGTGCTGGAATATCAGGTTCTTCTGGCAGTTTCATAATTTAATTTGGTAATTGGTAATTGGCAATTGATAACTGTTCACTGTTCACTGTTCACTGATAACTGTTCACGCCTAACTCCCGTCATTATTGTCTCGTTCATAATGACGACGATAAAGTAATTCTAATTGTCCGCCGTATTCTTGAATTAATGCGATTTGTCGCTGATATAGTCCGCGAAATGTGTTGGCGAATAATAATGTAAAGATAGCAACTATTAATCCGGCGGCTGTGGAAACTAATGCTTCGCTGATTCCTCCGGTAACGTTGGTTGTTTGGGTACCTCCAACATTGCCGATATTGAGTGAAGCAAAAGAAGTAATTAATCCTAAAACGGTTCCTAAAAGTCCTAAAAGTGGTGAAAGAGAAATCACTGTATCGAAGATGTTTTGAAAGCGTTTTAGTAAAGGTATTTCGGCTTGTGCTTCACTTTCTAATGCCAAACGAAATTCTTCTGGGTTTGCTTCTTCTAATTCTAAGGCTGCTAAAAATATCCTAGCGATGGGTAAATCGGTATTTTGCTTGAGTTTTTCTAGGGCACTAACAACATTATCCCGACGATAAAGTTTGAGTACTTCTTCTACTATGCGGGTTTGACGATTATTTATTTTTACCCAAAACCGGATGCGTTCGATAATTAAAGCCCCTACTAATATTGAGAAAAATAGCAGGGGTATCATTACTATTCCACCTGCACTCAGCAAATTGGTAATTCCCATAGGCTTATCCACTCCTCAACAAAGCAAACTTAAACTAACAGAGTGCTTTTTACAATACCTTGCAGAATACAAGATGTGAAAGACATCTAAAATACATCTAAAATACATCTGCTGGATCGGCAGCCTGTAACTTTCTTATCGCCGTGAACCCGGAAATTAAGCACATAGTTACTGTTAATAGAAATACTATAATACTTCTTTGAGGAGTCATATAAATTGGTAGTAGTGTGGCGTAAGCTGCGAGTTTATAGATTCCCCAAGATACTGCAAATGCTGGAATATAGCCGAATACTGCTAATACCATAGATTCCTGTACCAACACCCCAATTAAAAAGCGATCGCGATAACCCATTGCTTTGAGGGTGGCATATTGGGGTAAGTGTGTGGCGACATCGGAATACATAATTTGATACACGACCATAGTACCTACAATAAAAGCGATAATTACGCCAAAACCAAATACGAAACCGATGGGTGTAGTTTTGCCCCAATAAGCTTTTTCTGCGGCTTCAAAAGCTGGTACTGTGTAAATTCTCACGTCGTCGGGTAAACCAGCTTCTAAGTTACGACTAACTCGCTTGAGGTTGGCATTATTTTTAAGCTTAACTAAACCAAGTTTAACTTTGGTAACAGAAGAGTTAGGGAATAAGTGTAAATATGTTGTATCGCTGGTAATTACATTGCCATAGGCGGCAAAGGAGGCACCTAAGTCAAACAAACCACCGACGCGAATTTTTAAGCCATTAAGCTCGGTTTCAACGCTTGAGTTTTGTTGAAATAAGGAGTCGATAGGGCCAAAAATAGGTAAGGATATGCGGTCAAATAATATGGTGTTTGGCTTCTGTAACTGTGGAATATTTTGATTAATTTGGGGAGATTTAAATGCTGTGGTGCGTGGATCGGTACCAAAAACCAAAATAGTCTGGGAGTGAAGATTTTGCGGGTTTTTCCACTTTCCGGGACTTATGTATAATGGGCTGACGGATTCTACTCCTTCAAATCCTAAAGCTTGATATATCCGCCGTCGAGGAAAGTTTTTGACTGAATATATAGACTCAAAATAACGATTAACAATGACTAAATCGGCATTTAGGCTTTTGTGTGGTGCGGTTGAACTGTCAAATAAGGAGGCTTCAAAGCCCATTTGCGAAAAAATTAAAATATTGGCGAAAGCAATACCAGCCACAGCTATTACAAAACAGTTCTTGTCTTTCATCAACTGTCGCCAAGCTATGGGGGTTTTAGTAAAAAAATGGTGAAGCATTGGCTGCTGTCTCCTGAAGGCGCTCAGTTTTGCTCATACAACTTGACTAAAGTTTCACAAAACTGCATTTCAACCACATAATATTTCGTTTAATCTTTAAAAACAGTTACCAGAAAGGTTTTTTTGATATTTTTATTTGACTAATTTTGATTCAAATTAAAGCCCTACGTACTTAGATTAGGACATTGTTTAATCGCAAACCTATAGTCAACAAGCTCATTACTCATTACTCATTACTCATTACTCATTACTCATTACTCATTACTCATTACTCATTACTCATTACTCATTACTCATTACTCATTACTCATCACTCATTACTCATCACTCATTACTCATTACTCATTACTCATTACTCATTACTCATTACTCATTACTCATTACTCATTACTTGCGCGTAGCGCTATAAACCCAGCTTTTGACGAAATTCGGAATCGTAGTATGCTCTATCCCAGTTATTTGCAGCTTGAACTTGTTCTACAGTCAAATTTTTGGCGCTTTTGAGATTAGTATGATATAGGTCTGCATTATTAAGATTGGCATTTTTCAAATCGGCACCTTGAAGATTGGCAAGGCTAAGGTTAGCACGCTTGAGGTTAGCATTATTAAGATGTGCATGACTTAAATCGCTCTTCCAGAGATTGGCACCTACAGCAATGCTGTCTATAAGTTTTGATTCTCTCAAGTTGGTACGGCAGAGCTTAGCGTTGATTAATTGAGTCCGATTCAGATTTACATAACAAAGATTGGCATTTCTCAAGTCTGTATTTTGAAGAATGGCATTAGTTAAATTGGCATCTTCGAGTTTCGCATCAATTAAATCGGCATTCCTAAAATTGACAGCACTTAAGTTAGCGTTTCTCAAATCGGCATTTTCTAATTTAGCATTTTCAAGGCTGGCATTGCTGAGGTCTGCTTTTTGCAGGTTGGCGTTTCTCAATTTAGCACCGTTCAATTTGGCTTCTCTAAGTATGGCACCCTTAAAGTTGGAATTATTCAGACAAGTATCGCTAAAGTCGGCTCTGAATAAATCTGCTTTTTGTAGTTGAATACCGGTGAGGTCGGTACGATAAGCAGTTAAACCTGCTACGCTTTCGCGTTCTTTATTCAAATATTCTAATGCTTTTATACGTCCGCCGCTTCCTCCTTGACCTTGGGCTGAGTTGACTACCTGCCATGCTTCATAATGAGTGCGCTTGCGTTGGCTGGGGGCATCCCAACTTAAAACAACTACTGTAATAATGGCAACCAAGTGTTCGACGTTTTCTACATCTCTAAAAATGTATCGAAGAAACTCTTTTCCCGGATTATTAATTTGCTCTCCCTTAGAGTTTTGTGGATTTGAATCTTTTTCTGGATTGGAATATTGTTTTATAAATTTAATAGAGCTAATAATCAAAATAAAGACAATTACAGCCACAATAGTTCTCGTAGCAATTTTTTGAATCCAATTAAAAATAAAATATGGCTCAAAACCGATTCTGCTTTTCATATTATGCCTGCAAAAATAAATGCTCTGCTGTGATAAATTTTGAATTAAATAAAATCTATAATCAAGTATATTAATAAATAATATATTCAAGAATAATAAAATTAGTAAAAAAACAAAATTATATGTATAACATTAACCTTAACAATCAATGAAGCTTGTGTATTAATAAAAGTTGATACATGAAACTCATGGTTATATTATGCCAAGAAAAATAACCACCGGACCAATAAAACGTTTAACAATCGAATTGCCGGAAAGTGAATACAGATTGTTAGAAGCATATTGTATAAAAAAACAAGAAACTAAAAAACAAGTAATACGTTATCTCATTCAACAATTAAAAAACCCGTAAAAATATTTTATAATCGCTAATCATTATTGTGTATCTATGAAAAAAAAAGCTCTGCTAATTGGCATTAGTAAATATAAACAGTATTTTTCACCTCTATCAAAAGCCGAAAAAGATGTTGAAAAGGTACAAATAGCATTACAAGACTCTGAAGTAGGTAGATTTGAGGAAAGAGATATCACAGTTTTAATTAACGAATCAGAACAAAAAATACAAACTGAAATATATGAATTGTTCACAAATAAAAATCCAGAGGATTTATTGCTACTATATTTCTCAGGACATGCTCTGATAAATAATAAAGGTAATCTATTTTTTGCAGCAACGGATACTAAAAAATATGATTACGACGGTGAATTAATTGAAAGTACGGCAATACCGGCTAGCTTTATTCGAGAAATAATGGATGCTAGTGAATCTCTGAATAAAGTAGTCATTATTGACTGTTGTTACAGAGAAACTTTTAGAAGCAATAATTATACCAAAAAGAAGGTAGACATCGAAGCCGAATTAGGTGGTAAAGGACGAGCTATACTCGTATCATCAGATTCTATTGATTACCATTTCAAGGAAGATAAAGAAATTTCCACCTATACTAATATTTTAGTCAAAGGAATAAAAGAAGGAGTAGCAGCATCTGACAAAGATGGTTGGATTACTTTGGAAGAAATATATCAGTATATAACTTCTAATATTGACAATGTTCCGAATATGGAGCCTCAACTTTATTCATCTCCAGAAACTAAGAAGATTAACCTAGCTAAAGTCGATACAAAGTCAGTTGAAGAAAAACAAGTTTCGCAAGCTATTAATTTAGATAGAATCGAATTAAAAAGCCAACGGCAAGTTGACTACACCAGATTGCGGGATTATTTAATTGCCCAAAATTGGCAGCAAGCCGATATTGAAACTCGCAGAGTTATGCGTCAAGCAGCAGGGAAAGAAGAAAGCAGATACCTTGATAAAGAAGATATGAGTAACATTTCTTGTTTGGATTTGTCTACCATAGATAATTTATGGTTTGAATCTAGCAAGGGGCGTTTCGGATTTAGCGCTCAGAAGGAGATTTGGCAGCAAATCGTCACAAAAATAGACTATGAAACTGATTGCGAAGTAGGTTTTCATCTCGGATGGAGAGTAAATAAGAGTTGGTTAATACATTCTCAGTTAAACTTTAGTCTTAATGCACCTATAGGTCATTTTCCTTGTTTGGGGGTATCTCTAGTTCGTCTTCCAGGAAGTTTTGGAGGACTTTTCCGAGTTCCAATTTTCTCATACATATTGCAGAAATTCACGCAATGTAATGTATAAACAGTAATGATACCAGAAATTGATCTGTTCAGACAAGCAGGGGGAGCAGGGGAAGAGAATAATGCTTATCTGAACTGTATTGATGTATAAATCTATTTTTGTATCAAAATAACTAACTATGTGCTGGAAAAATCTATTCCATCGTCTTACAGGTGTCTACAAGAATATTACCAAAAGTAGTGAAAATCAAAATAGTATTCATCATAGTATTCATTACGAATATATTCAAGATTTAAGCGCAAGTTTAGAGTCTAGTTTTCAAATGCTCAAGCAAGCTAATGACGAACGAGATAAATTGAGCAATAAAAGAACGGCAAAATTACAAATACTAGACGATAAACTTTTTTTAGATATTCATTCGTCTGAAAGTATTTTAATGGTTGTTAGCGAAGATACAAAAGAAATTATCAATGTAAATAATTCATTTTATCGTATTTTAGGGTATTCTTCTGAAGATATAATCAAACAAAATTATTGTAATTTATATATTTGGGTTAATAATCAAGACCCAATTATAATTCAAGATTTATTAGAAGAAGCTAAAATCATTAACCAACAAATATTTCAATTCCGTACAAAATTTGGAGAAATTAAAGATTTTCTCTTATCAGCAGAAGTCATAGATATAAACGGACAAAATTTAGTATTTTATATGGCTAGCGATATTACTAATATGACGCATAAGTCTTGTATGTCTTATCGCTGCCTCAATGACCCCGATTATACAATGAAATATGTAAGTTACGGTTGCGAAAAGATTACTGGTTATAAAATTAAGGATATTGTCACTAATCAAATTCCTTATGCATCTATTATTTATAAAGATGACCAACAGTATGTATGGGAAAGTATCCAAAAAGCTTTAGAAAAAAAGAGATCTTATGAAATTTTATATCGAATTAAAACCCAAAGCGGAGAAATAAAGTGGATATGGGTAAAAGGTCAGGGTATATTTTATAACAATGTAGTAAATAATGATGAATCATTGGCTCTTGAAGGAGTAGTTGAAGATGTCAGCGAACTCAAACAGTCAGAAGATAAACTTTTTCAAATACGCAATGATTTAAGAAAACAGATTCAACAAATAGTTGAAGAACTACAAGAAACTAATTCTATATTAAAATCAGCCCAGGAAATACCAGCATTGTTCGAGGCATTGAATGTCGCAAATATTGAAGATATTGCTAAATTCACTAAATTTACAAAACCTGAAAAAATCGCCGCTAATCTTCAGCCTGAATTGCATTTGACGATTATTAACCTAGGTAAAGTTGCTTTAACTGTAAAATTGCATCAGACGATTGCCGAATCTAAGGTGCAGGAAAAGATATTTATGACAGCAAAGCAAGAATTACAAGCCGTTACGCAACAGCTTGATAGTTTACCTACATCTTTACAACTGTTAATTTTTCAAATCATCAAACGATGGGAATCAATCCTCAACAATAACATTCAAGGAATTCCCTAGATGTTTGAAAATAATCTGAATGCTATTGTAATAATTAAGAAACCCGGTTTTTTGGAAAAACCGGGTTTCTAGGTATTTCAAATTCTTGTAAATCATATAAGATTGCTATAGACCTTTTTTGCAATTCTCCTTCCCCTACTCCCTAAACATAAACTAGTTACGGGAATCAAATATAATTCCTATAGTTATGACTCAAACAATAAAACTTCCCACCCACAAAACTCCTGTAACAATTATTACAGGATTCCTGGGGAGTGGTAAAACTACTTTGTTAAATCATATCTTAGATAATCGTCAAAATTTAAAGGTAGCTGTCTTAGTCAATGAATTTGGAGAAATTAATATTGACAGTCAGCTTTTAGTATCTATCAATGAGGATATGATGCTTTTGAGTAATGGCTGTATATGTTGCACTATTAATGCTAGTTTAATAGATGCCGTCAATGCAGTGTTAAAGCGCGATCGCGTTGATTATATAGTTATTGAAACTACTGGTTTAGCGGAGCCAGTACCTTTAATCATGACTTTTTGCAGTAGCAATTTGAGAGATATCACTCGTTTAGATTCTATTTTAACTGTTGTAGACGCAGAAAATTTTAATCCCAACCACAATGATTGCAAAATCGCTTTAGAACAACTAATTTACGGTGATATTGTGATTTTAAATAAAATAGATTTAGTCTCAGAATCCCAACTGCATCAAATTGAAGAATCTATTAATTTAATTAAAGTCGGAGCTAAAATTATTCCTTCGGAACATGGAAAAGTTTCATTACCTTTAATATTAGATGTTGGCGAATCTAATTATAAAAATTATAAAAATTATAAAGTACTTTCACCTTCCTCTTTACAATATAAAATTGAATCATCTTCTAAAAAACAAATAGAAGCAGAAAATTTTATGTCCATTTCCTTCCAAAACGATAAACCCTTGAGTGTAGAGAAATTTAACAAATTTTTAGACGAGCAATTACCAAAAACTGTTTTTAGAGCAAAAGGAATTATCTGGTACAAAGGAAGCAAACTAAGACATATTTTACAGCTTTGCGGTAAGCGCTGTAATTTTCAACGAGATGAATGGACTTCCCCTCCTCGCAACCAACTGGTGTTTATTGGACAGAATTTGGATGCACAAACAATTAAAAGTCAACTAGAAAAATGTGTTGCTTAAGTTCGTAGTTGCGCTTGGGCGCCAAAATATGTGGCATCAAACCCAACGCTGGTGTTGGGTTTCACTCCCTTCAACCCAACCTACAATTACGACTGTTAACTGGTTCCCAGCCTCCGGGCTGGGAATGCATAGCATAGAGGCTCTGCCTCTCTTAACTCAAGTCATAGCCTTTATATATCGGTTCCCAGCCAGATACTGGGAACCATTTTAACCAGTTTAAGCGCCCAAGCGCAACTACGAACCAGTTCTAAATTAGAAAGTAAAGGTTGTTCTGAGAGTACCAACTACAGCTTCATCATTATTGCTGTTGTTGCCAGGTGCAGTTACCCAAATAACTCCTGGAGTAATGCTGATGTTGTCGTTAACTTTATGCTGATAAAATCCTTCGATGTGATAGGAAGTATCTTGAGCTGTACTTAAACCAGCGACACTCGAACTTGTAACTTTAGGAGTCATACCAAAAATTACCCCAGCTAAATTACCTTTTTTACCCAAATCGGGTAATCCTAAAGTAACAGCCCAGTTCCAAATTTCTGCATCTCCGCTTGAATTCAAGTCACGAGCTTTTGTATAGCCTCCCCAGCCTCCTAGTACCAGGTTGTCACCTAAACCTAATGTTGCTTGAACACCATAAGAATCGCTCTCATAGTTTGTAAGTGCAGTTGATGTATCTACACCTTGTAAACCTTCTTGGTTGTAAGCATTAATGTAGGTAAGACCAATTTTAAAACGCTTGCTGGGTTCAAATGTTAATTGAGCCAAAGCACCGTAGGGACCGTTAAATAGACCATTTCCTGGGCTTGGGTCGTTATTGCTACTCGCTAAATAACCCAAACTTAGTGACAAACTATCCCCTAACTCTTGGGTAATTCCCAATCCAGAACCATCCATTTGAGAATAAATGGGGTTACGAGTACCAAAGACGGATAAAGCTCCTTCGGTACCGTCACCATCAAATTGGTTAACGGTATCTACTACGTCATCAGCAGCACCTGCATTTGCGATCGCAATAACGTTGGTTGATTTGCTTAGAGGGAAACTGTACCATAAGCCATCTAATTCAGCGTTGTTATTTGTTGTACCAGGATCGCCACCAGCAAAAGCTAAAGGAGCTTCAACTGTATCGGAAATATTATTAGTTTGGATACGAGTAAACAGAGTATCTTTACCTGTAAAACTGGTTACGAAATTAATCCGTGCTCTTGCACCCAAAGTTGCGTTGTCGTCTGTCGTGTTTCCTTCAAAAGCTTGAGTTACACCTACAACTACTTCACCTTCTAATTTGGTAGTTGTAGAGAATTGATTTGATTCTAATTCAGCTGTTCTGGCTTCTAATGCATCAACTCTACCGCGTAATGTTGCTAATTCAGCGGAGAATTCTGTTTGCAATCTTTTAATGGCAGCTAAATCTCCTTTATCAACATCCCCCACAGCCAAAATGATTAGTTCGTTAATCCTATCCAAACAAGCATTCAAACCCGCAGCAAATTCAAATCTTGTTAAGGCTCGATTACCGCGAAAAGTATTGTTAGGATATCCGGCAATACATCCGTAACGCTCTACCAAAGATTGTAATGATTGAAATGCCCAATCTGTAGGTTGTACGTCTGAAAATTGAGAAACAGAAGTTACCTGTGCTAAAGCTCCTTCTTGGATGTTTTCCGATGTACCTACTGTTTGTGCTGCAACTGATGTCGCGTTCAAAATCAAAGTTGCAACTAAAACAGATGGACTTGCTAATAAAGTTTTCCAGATTTTTTTCACTTCTTTCCTCACACAAGAAATAAACGTCGAGATATAAGAAACAGCCAATGCAGAAACTGCATAATGGCTGTTATCTATTCAATACAAATTCAAACCAAATTAGAAAACGGTGGTTTTATCCTTCTCCGCCTTCGCCGCCTTCGCCGCCTTCTCCGCCTTCGCCGCCTTCGCCGCCTTCGCCGCCTTCGCCGCCTTCACCGCCTTCGCCGCCTTCAGCAGCTTCGCCGCCTTCGCCGCCTTCACCGCCTTCGCCGCCTTCGCCGCCTTCAGCACCTTCTTCTAAGGTAGTTGGTGCAACTTCAGCTTCACCACCTTCACCACCGACATCAGCCCCACCACAAGCAGCAACACTTGCAGCCAAACCTAAAGCTAGAAACAAAGCAACCGATTTAGAATTCATTTCCAGACTCCTCACAAATTTAATTAATAGTTTTCGGCTTTATCGTCCCTGGTTAGCTATCGCTACAATGCTATATACTTAATAAAAATAAGACATTACTAATATCAAGTATCAAAACTGATAGTAAGTTGCATTAAGCTCAATAAGCAAGAAATATAGACTACAAATTAATAATCGTTTTTTTATTATTCTTAATCAAATATTAAAGATTATAAAAACACATGGCTATATTAGGATTTTAATTAATTAAATAAAAAAATAACAAGAATAGAAGTGTTATCAAATCATAACTTCTTACTCTAGTGAAAGCAATCATATACTCACTCCCAGCCTTAAAGCTAGAGACAATTCTAGGTATGGATTTCATCTTAACAAACAGGGTTACTTACTCCCTTCCCGGTAGAAAATTACCTATTGTTTGGAGGGAGAGAGTGAGTATAATTCGTAATTCGTAATTCGTAATTCGTAATTAATGCCCCATAAATAAATTTAGGGGCTTCGATAAAAGCCTAAAATGACATCCACGGATAAATCCGGGGGCTTCAAACC
>JBCBPQ010000091.1:0-24492 GCA_039820645.1 Cyanobacteria bacterium J06633_8
ACAACTAACAACTAACAACTAACAACTAACAACTAACAACTAACAACTAACAACTAACAACTAACAACTAACAACCAACAACTAATAAAATTAACTTTCCAAATCTGTATTTCTCAAAATATCTTCTACTTGTTCTGTTTCCATTTGTTCTATTTGTTCTAAAACATCGGCAATTTCTGATTGAACTGTGTCTTGATTAAGATTTTCGCTGATAATTTTGGCAATTCCAGCAACAGTTGGAGATTCAAATAAAAATTGTCGCATTGGTAATTCTACGTTCCATTCTTGACGGATTCTAGATACTGCTTGAATTGCTAATAATGAATGTCCTCCTAGTTCAAAGAAATTGTCGTGAATTCCTATTTTTTCTATTCCTAATAAGTCTTGCATTGCTTCAGCAATTTTTTCTTCTATTTCGTTTCGAGGAGCTTCATAAGGTGTAGATAATTCAGGACGAGTATAATTGTTTGATTGCTGTTGAGTATCAGTTAATTTTGTTTGCTTGGATTCTTTGATACGGGTTTGTAAATCTATGGGAGTGACAACAATTTGAGGAATTGCAGTTTGAGATAAAATTCTTTCGGTGACTTCCCAAACTTCTGGAGGTGTCATTGCTAAGTCAAGTAATGCTGAACCAGTAGAAGTATTTTCGTCTGTTTCTTCTTGTTGACAAGCATCCCAGTTAATGCTGTACCAAGGGATTGAACCTTGTTTATTGCGCTCTCGTGCTAGGGTATCCATGAATGTATTTGCACCAGCATAAGCAGCAAAACCAATTCCACCGACGATAGAGGAAAGGGATGATTGAAGTAGGAAAAAGTCTGGTGTTTTGTTTTGTAATGCTTTTTCTAGAGTCAGTAAACCACGTACTTTGGAACTGAATTGATGTTCTATTTCCGAGGTGTTGAGAGAGTTTATCAAAGAACTTGCTAAGTCACCCATCACTCCAGCATGGATTACTCCGTTAATTTCACCAAAATCTTGCTCTCCTTTGTCAATAATTTCCTGGATTTTGGCTTCATCTGTTAATTCTGTACTAAAGAATAAGTACTCACCAAGTGCTTCTAATCTTTGTAATTTACGAATACAGTTACTAATGGTATCTTTTTGAGCGTGAGTTGCTAACCATTTGTCCCAATCCTGTTTTTCTGGTATTCCCGAGCGTGCAATTAAGATAAGTTTGGCTTGGAATTTTTGCGCTAGATATTGAGCAAATACCAATCCTAAACCTTCTACTAAGTCTCCAGCAATTAAATAAACACCGTTATGTTTTAAAGTTTGATTTAAAGGAAGACTATTTATGTTGACTTCTGGAAGTGGTAATGATTCAAAAGTTTGTATCCAGCGATGATGATTTCTGTAAACAACGATTGAATCAGGTGTAGGTGTTGTTAATTCCGTAATTAAGTCTTTAGCCATGTTTAGATCCCCCCAACCCCCCTTCGTAAGGGGGGCTAATTGATGATTCTTTTCCCCTGTATCAAGGGAGACTGATGTAGTTGTATTATTTCCCCCCTTCTCAAGGGGGGTTAGGGGGGATCTAAGTATGTCGATATTTTGACAGCGAATCTGGGGATACTCTTGGGGAATTACCTTACATAATCCCAAAATTGTTGTTCGTGAGGGGTTAATTGTTTCTATTCCGACAACATCATGTAATTCATTTGTCACCACAGAAAGTTCCACAGTTGTGGAATCTTGATTTAAGGTTTTATTTTGAGTTTGATATTTTGCAATTGCTTGTGTCAGGAACAGTAAACTGTGAAATCCCCACTTTTGTTGCTGTTCAAAATCAGAGAATAACTCTTTCTGGGTTGCTAATTGCCATAAATGTACAATTTTGTGAATATTTTTGCCAGATGTTCCCAAAATTTCCAATAATTTATCGTAATCTTCTGGATTATCGACTTTAACTGTATATCTCTCATCCTGTTGTGAAAACTCTTCACCAGCTTCAACAATAATTACATCTTGTGCTAACTGCTGTAACTGTCGAGCAACTTCTAAACCCAAACCACATTCATCAACAAATAAAACCCAACATTTACTAGTAATTGGAGATACAAAACTCTGCGCTCCTCTGCGCTTACCTCCTTCTTCCTCTGCGTTTAAAATATATAATTCCGACAAAGGTGCTGAACGTTTCCAGGAAGGGAGATAAAACCAATCAGCAATATCCGACTTTTTCGCCTTTTGTAAATTATCTTCCTGTAATGAAATATTATTCTCTTGAAGTTCAACCCAATAGCGTTTGCGTTCAAAAGGATAAGTAGGTAAGGGAACTCTTTGTCGTTTCTCTACCGTATGAAAACCCTTCCAATAAACTTTTACACCTAACTTCCAAAGTTGTCCTAATGTATTTAAAATTAAATCTTGGTCAGATTTTTTCTCTTGGGGATGTCTTAATGAAGTTAATGAAAGAGCAGATTGTTTTTGATTCGCTATAGCTTGTTTAGCAATAGTACTTAAAGTTCTTCCTGCTCCCACTTCTAATAAAATTGGTGACGACTGCTTTATACATTCGTTAATTCCATCAAAAAAACGTACCGTTTGACGTAGATGATTTCCCCAGTAATTTGGATCTGTTGCTTGTTGAGGAGTAATCCAAGTTCCTGTAACGTTAGATATAAAAGGTAGCGAAGGTGGATTTAATTTGATTTCTCCCATCTTTTCTACCAACGGTGTTACAGCCGATTCCATCATGGGAGAATGGAAAGCATGGGAAGTATGTAAACGACGACAACTAATTCCCCCAGCAGTTAAACTTGTTTCTAATTTATTAATTGCATCATTATTACCAGATACAACACACATTTTCGATGCATTAATTACCGCTATTGTCAAATCTTTATTTAAGTAGGATTTAACTTCTGACTCGGTTAAACTAACCGCTAACATAGCTCCGTGGGGGCATTTTTGCATTAATTGTCCCCGCATAGCCACTATTTCTAAAGCATCTTCTAAAGAAAATACATTCGCGATCGCAGCCCCAACATATTCCCCGATACTATGTCCAATCGCTGCTTGGGGACGAATTCCCCATGACATCCATAATTGAGCCAAAGCGTATTCTATGACGAAGATTGCTGGTTGAGCGTAGATGGTATCGGTGAGGGAGTGAGCAGGGGGAGCAGGGGGAGCAGGGGGAGCAGGGGGAGCAGGGGGAGAGAAGGGGGAAGGATAAATAATGGTTTTTAAATCGAAACCGAGATGGGGTTTTAGTAAGTTGCAGCATTTATCTACGGTTTCTTGGAATACTGGTTGTGTTTGGTATAATTCTCGTCCCATGTTGGTGTATTGACTACCTTGTCCGGAAAACATGAAAACGAGGTTTTTATTAGCAGCTTGATTCGTTTGAGTGATTGAGGAATTATCGTTAATATTACCCAGAGCTTTAATTGCTTGTTGATGATTTTGACAAACAATAAAGCGTCTTAACTCTAGCGCTTGTCTTCCTATTTGTAGGGTATATGCAACGTTAGCTAGATTTGCATCTGGATGGGATTTTAAATATTCTGAGAGATTATTTGTTGCTGTAGATAAGGCTGTTGGGGTTTTCGCTGAAATTAATAACAATTCCCAAGATTCAACCTCACCCCCATCCCCTCTCCTTGTTAAGGAGAGGGGTGTTTGAGACTCTTCTCCTCTCCTTGTTAAGGAGAGGGGTGTTTGAGACTCTTCCCCTCTCCTTGATAAGGAGAGGGGTGCCGCAGGCGGGGTGAGGTTCTCTTCCAATATCAAATGAGCATTCGTACCACCCATCCCAAAGGAACTAACAGCAGCTCGTCGTGGTGTACCATTACTATCCCAATCGCGTAATTCCTGATTAACGTAAAACGGACTATTTTCAAAATCTATTTGAGGATTGGGAGATTCAAAATTAAGACTGGGGGGAATTTTGCCATATTTTACTGCTAATGCTGCTTTAATTAATCCTGCGATTCCCGCAGCTGCATCTAAATGTCCGATATTGCTTTTAACTGAAGCTAAAGCACAAAAATTTCTTTCTTTAGTATGTTGACGAAATACTTTATTTAACGAACTAATTTCAATGGGGTCTCCTAATGGGGTTCCGGTTCCGTGGGTTTCAATATAACCAATGGTTTCAGGGCTAATTCCAGCCTTTTCTAAAGTTGCAGCGATAACTTCTGCTTGTCCTTTTACAGAGGGAGCAGTTAACCCGACTTTTTGCGAGCCATCGTTATTAATAGCCGAACCTTTGATAACCGCATAAATACAGTCACCATCAGCTATGGCATCACTGAGTTTTTTTAATACAACAATTCCGACACCATTACCAAAAACCGTTCCTTCTCCCCGAGCATCAAAAGAGCGACAATATCCATCAGGAGATAATACACCATCGGCTTGATATAGATAACCAGATTTACCGTCAGCAGCAACAGAAACACCACCAGCCAAAGCCATATTACACTCACCATTGAGCAAACTTTGACAAGCAAGATGAACGCTTACCAAAGAAGTAGAACAGCCAGTTTGTACCCCGCAACTAGGTCCGGTAAGATTTAATTTATAAGACACTCTTGTGGGCATTAATCCCATCACATTACTGACAACAGCTTGGACATTATCAGTATTTGTTCTTAAATTTGAATTTGAAAAAAGGTTAATAATATAACTATTTAGCGAGGAACCACCATAAACACCAATAGCACCATCATATTGTTGAGGATCGTATCCAGCTTGTTCCAAAGCTGACCAAGCACACTCTAAGAATACCCGATGCTGGGGATCGATAACCTCAGCTTCTCTGGGAGAATAACCGAAAAAACTAGCATCAAAACCGTCAAAATCCGGAAAACTAGAATAAGCTTTGACGTAATTAGGACGATTTAAAGTCTCTGCATCAACACCAGAATTTAGAAGTTCCTCATCAGATAAAAATTGAATCGAATTGACACCATTACAAAGATTTTGCCAAAACTCATCAATATTATTAGCTCCAGGAAAACGTCCAGCCATACCAACAATAGCTACACGCTCATTCTTAGACTTTTCTACAGCTTCGAGTTTAGTTCTAGCTTCCTTTAAAGCAGATAAAATTCGTTCTTGAGTAAATTCCTTAGTCATCTTGATTTTCTTCCAGTAATTTCTCTAGCGCTAGTAATTCTGCCATCACCTCATCTTCTTCCTCAGAGGGAACAGAAAGAGTAATATCATTTCCACTTTGCGCTCCTTTGCGTTTACCTTCGCGCTCCTCTGCGTTAAAAACATATTCCTCCCTTCCTCCAAACACCTCCCCAACTAAATACCCAGCCAAATCCGCAATAGTTGGATATTCAAAAATCACGGTGGAAGGAATGGAAATTCCCAAACTGGTTTCCAAACGGTTTCTCAATTCCACAGTCATTAATGAATCCATTCCCAAATCAAAAAACCCTTGTTGTAAACCAGGTAATTGATTAGAAGGAAGTCCGAGAACTTTAGCCACTTCTGCTTGAAGATGTCCCATCACTATAGAAGGGCGATCGCCAACATTTGCTCTTTGTAATTTTTGTAATAATTGGGATTCTGGCTTGTGTAATTGCGATCTTGAATTTGAATTAAAAAAGTCAATAAAAAATGGTGATGAAATATTTTGTTGTGAAAACTTGTCCCAATCAACTGGTATCACTCCAACTTGCGGGGAAGATTCAGCAAGTAATTTTTCAAAGATTTTCAATCCTTGCTCGTTCGTAATTTCACCTACACCACGTACCTGCATCTGTTCGCTGACACCACGTTTTGCAGCGGCTCCAATTTCCGACCAAACCCCCCAATTAATACTTAATCCCGGTAATCCTAGGGATTGACGATACTTAGCTAAAGTATCTAAAAATGTATTTGCTGCAACATGATTACCTTGTCCGGGTGAACCAAATAAAGAAGCAGCAGAAGAGAACATGATAAAAAAGTCTAGCGGTAATTCCTGGGTTAAAGTATGTAAATTCCAAGCTCCTAAAAATTTGGGATTGAGAACGCTAGTAAATCGTTCCCAAGTTAAATGTTGTAATACTCCATCATCCAATACACCAGCACCGTGGATTATTCCCCTTAAGGGAGCGGGGGGAGCAGGGGATTTGATGTTTGATATTAATTCAGCAAGTTGGGATTTATTGGTGACATCGACTTGAGCAACCATTACTCTAGCGCCAGAGTTTTCTAAAGCTTGAATCCGTTGCTGAATTTCTGCATCAACATCACGACGACTGACTAAAACTAAATTTTTAGCACCCTTTTGTATTAACCAATCAGCAAATAATAAACCTAAATCTCCCAATCCACCTGTGATGAGATAGGTAGCGTTTTCTTCCAAATTAATAACCTCACCCCGATAAAGCTGCGCTTCATCTCCCCTCTCCTTGTTAAGGAGAGGGGTTGGAGGTGTTGGGTTTTCATCTCCCCTCTCCTTAGTAAGGAGAGGGGCTGGGGGTGAGGTTTGTGAGGTTTGCGAAATCACAACTTTCCCAATATGCTTCGCTTGCTGCATATGACGGAAAGCCGATATTACATTTTGAATAGAAAACACTTGACGTGGTAGAGGTTTAATTTGTTGATTTTCAAATAGCTGCATTAATTCTTGCAACATTGATTGAATTAAATCTGGCTGGTGTTGAGCAAGACTCATCAAATCAATTAAAGAATATTGTGCATTTGGCTTAACTTGTTTTACTTTTTCCAAACTCCAGATATCTCGTTTCCCAATTTCGAGAAAACAACCATCTTCTTTCAATACAGCAAAACTTTTATCGATAAAATCTCCAGATAAGGAATTAAAAACAATATCTACTCCTTTCCCTTGTGTTATCGCAATAGTTTCTTCGGCAAAGTCTAAAGTGCGGGAATTAAAAATATTTTCACGTTTAATTCCCATAGCTTCCAGCTTCTGCCACTTTGAGGGGCTAGCAGTTGCAAATACTTCCGCACCCACTTGTTGTGCGATTTGTACCGCAGCCATTCCAGTGCCCCCAGCAGCAGCATGAATTAAAATCCGCTTTCCTGTAGAGATTTTGGCTACTTTATTTAAAGCGTAATAAGCAGTCAAGAAATTAGCGGGAATAGTAGCTGCTTCCTCAAAACTGAGATTTTGCGGTTTGAGAATAACCATTTTCACATCAGTTGTCACAAACTGACTAAAACTACCCGGTGCTAAAGCAATTACCCCATCACCTGGTTTAAAATCCTTTACCTCATCTCCAACCGCAACAATTTCACCAGCACATTCCACACCAAACCAATTACGCTCAAAAGGTAACAAACCCAAAGCATCAAGTACATCAATAAAATTCAAACCTGTTGCTTGTACTTGAATTTCTACCTGGGTACCTTGGGGTTTTCTCCTTATACAAGGTTGTAATTCCAGATTTTCTAAAGTTCCCCGCTTTGATATACCCAATTGAAATGGTTGATCCCCCCTAGCCCCCCTTGAGAAGGGAGGTTGAGTCGTTTCGTTTGAGAAAGAGGATTGATTAGCTTCGTTTGATAAAGGCAGCTGATTAGCCTCCCCTCTTAAGGGAGGTTGAGTCGTTTCGTTTGAGAAAGAGGATTGATTAGCTTCGTTTGATAAAGGCAGCTGATTAGCCCCCCTTCTTAAGGGAGGTTGAGTCGTTTCGTTTGAGAAAGAGGATTGATTAGCTTCGTTTGATAAAGGCAGCTGATTAGCCCCCCTTCTTAAGGGGGGTTGGGGGGATCTTACCAACCTGGGAACAAAACGTTGATTTTGACGAAAAGCAACTTGCTCTTCCTTAGTACCTGATAAAATTTCCGCAATCAATCCCGAAGCTTGTTCCGTTATCGGAACAGTTGGATCTAAATCGATACAGAAACCACCCATTCCCGGATGTTCCAAATTAATAACCTTTCCTAAACCCCACAAAGGAGACTGAATAACACCTTCAGCTTTATCATCTCCAAGGTTAACTACTCCTTGAGTAACCAACCACAAAGATTGATTATTATTGATAGATTGCACCAAATGTAAAACACTAGCACAACCCAACTGGGAAGATAACTGTACCTGCTCATCAGTCATCTGGGAAATTGTCGGAATATCCAAACTCCATAAATGCACAATTTTTTCTACAGCAGCATTTTTGCTTACACTTTCCAATAACTGCTCAAAATCATTTTTAACTAAAGGATTAACTTGATAACGGAATTCATCCAACTGCTGATAATTAATTCCTGGGAATACCAAAACACAATCACTTCCCAATTGTTGAGCTAATTCTTCACCCAAACCGTGATTATCAGCAAAAATCAACCACTGACTAGAATCTATCTTTTTATCAACTAATTTCTTGGTATTATTCTGGGCTACAATTACCCCTTGCGGTTGCGTATCAAACCCAGCAACTTCTGCAAACCCACACTTCAATAGAAGCGATCGCCATTTTTCACCAGATATTAAAGGATAATTGTGACGTAAATCAGTATCTGTAAACCTCCACCAACCCTCAGTCAAACCAAAAATCAAATCCAACCATCGCTGTAGTTGAGTACCTTCCAACAATACAAGTTGTCCGTTTGGTACTAATAACTGTTGTACGTGAGTCAAAGTTTGTTCTAAATTGCAAGTCGCATGTAAAACATTCGCTGCAATAATAATGTCATACTGCTGTAATTCCCAACCTTGATTGCTGGGGGATTGTTCAATATCTAAAGTTTGATAATCTACAAAATCATATTCAGAAAACTTTTGCTGTGCTTTATCAAGAAATAGCGGTGAGACATCGCTAAAAGTATATTCAGTAATATTTGTATCTAAAATTGGTAGTAAATAAGCGGTTGTTCCTCCGGTACCAGCACCAATTTCTAATATTTTTACTTTTCTATTTTGAGGTTTATTTTCTAATAACGATTCTACAACCTGCTTTATCAAAGAATTCATCAACTTAGCACCAGGTGAATCTTGATAAAGTTGAGTAGCAGTAGTTAAATCACCTTTAGGAAAAAGTAATTGCAAGGGGTCAATTTTACCTTGCAATACTTGAGCCAAGGTAATTCCACAACGATGTAATAATGTTAATTCCGCATTTGCAGTTGGATATTGAGATAATAAGTTTTGATATTTAGTTTGATATTGAAATTCAGGATTTACTATTTGGGGTTGTTTGACAACTTTAAATTGTTCTCCCTGCTGCTCTAAATAACCAGATTCCACCAGCATTTCTAAAAGACGTTGAGTTAATTGCTGATGTTGAGGTACAATTTCCAAATTTTGAATTAATTCAGATATTGCAAAAATTTGATTAGGAATAAATTTTAGATTTAAAGAATCAAAAGCATTTAAAACATAAGCAATACTCAATTCTTCAAGTTGCGGTAAAAATTCTTGATAAACTTGTAATTCAGGTTGTGATAACGAATTTTCTAAACTTGGCAGTAAATTATCTCGTATTACTGAAGGAATTGGGAAATAATCAGGAGAAACTTTTTCAATATCTCCTTGATTGCGCCATTCTATTTCATAAAGCCAATCTTCTAAAGTTAGCAATGTTGATTTATTTTCATTACTGACAAAAACAGCTTCGGGATTAATTTTTCTCAGTTGTAAACCTGATATTTTAACCAGAAGTTCCCCATCATCAGTAATTAATTCTACATCAGCTATCAACAACCCAGGAAAAGGATTTTGTTGAGGACGAATTTTTATTGAACTCCAGAAATAATCATTAACTGAAATATATGAATTTAATTCCTCATCCCAATTCAAACCTTCTTCCTTCTTCCTTCTTCCTTCTTCCTTGGTATTACCATAATGAGTTAAATTATCTAAACCCATAGGTAAATAAATATCTGTAAACTCTTCCCAATTTAAAGCCGCTCCAATGACTTGAAAAGCAGCATCTAATAGTACAGGATGGAGTTTATAACCATTATTTGTTAATTCTGGAGGTAATTTAATTTTTCCTAAAGCTTGATTTTCGCTACCAAATAATTCGGTTATAGCTTGAAAATTTTCTCCGTATTTAATCCCACGTTTTTCAAATTCTTGATAATAATTTGATGTAGAGATGCAAGACATCTCGTTTTTTTCATAGATTTGGGAGAGGGGATTTATTTCGTTTTCTGTATAGATTTGGGAGACGTTATGTATAACGTCTCTACATTGTTTTATTTTCCCTTTTGCGTGTAATATCCATTTTTCTGATGCTATGGGTAAACTTAAAATTTCAAAAGTATATTCCCGCTCCCCCTGCTCCCTCTGCTCCCCCTGCTCCCTCTGCTCTCCCTGGGGTACTAAAACAACTTGAATAGGGGTACCTGAATCATCAGATAATATTAAAGGTTGGAGAATTTCAAGGTTTTCTAAAACTAGATTATCCGACTTTAACAAAAAACTTCCTGCTGCTAAAGCCATTTCTATATAACCAGCACCGGGAAGAATAATTTTATCAAAAACTTGATGTTGTTGTAGATAAGCCGGATTATTTGAATTAATATAATTTTGAAAATAAATTGTATTTGAGCGGGATAAATCCAGTTTTTCGCCTAATAGTGGATGTAAAATATTTCTTTGATTAATATTTCTAGTTTTTTTCGCAGCTACATCAACAGCCAGAAGCTGTCGCTGAAATGGATAAGTTGGTAATAAAACGCGGTTTCGATGATAATCTTGCTCAAATCCTTGCCAATCAATATTGACTCCATTAACATACATTTGAGCCAAACTTGATAATATTACCTGCCAATCATGATTATTTTCATCTTCTGCCAAACTAGGCAATAATAATACTTCTGTTGATGAAATTTTTTCAGTTTCTAATTCTAATAAAGTTGATTTTTCACCTAATTCTAAACAAATATCACAATTATTTTGTTTGAGATTATCAAGAATTTTATCAGAGCTAACTGCCAAGGAAATCTGTTTACACCAATATTTAGGATTTACAATTTCTGAATCAATTAATTTACCGTCAACATTAGAAATGATTTCAATTTGTGGTGAAGAATATTTAATTGAATTAGCTATTTCCTCAAACTCTGTTTGACCAAGGTTTATTACTAATTTTAATCCATCTTCTAAACTAAAAACTCCCGCAACAGTAGCAGCAATAAATTCACCAATACCATCTCCAATTACCATATCTGGATTTACACCCCAGGATATCCAGAGTTTGTATAAAGCGTATTTTATCGCAAAGGTTATATGAGCAGAGGGAGCAGGGGGAGCAGAGGAAGCGGAGGAAGCGGAGGAAGGATAAATAAGAGTTAGTAAATCTATATTAAGTAATGGTTTTAGGATTTCGTTGCATTCATCTAAAACTTGTTTAAAAGTGGGTTGGGTTTGATATAGTTTCCAACCTAGATTTAAGTTATTGCTTTCTCCAGTTAATAAAAAGGCGATTTTGGGACGTTTATTAGATATTGTTCCGGTAAAAACAGAACCATTGTGTGTTAATTGTTCAATTGCATCTTGTGTAGACTCAGCAATAAGAACTAAGCGATTTTGAAAGTGCGATCGCCCTGTATTTGCACTAAAACAAATATCAGCAAAACCAACATCACTATTATTTGTCAAATATTCTTTATATTTATTCACAACCTCTGATAAAGCTTCCTCAGTCTTCGCTGATAACGTCAGTAAATGCAAAGGACGCTTTTCTTCTCCCCCCCTGCTTCCTCCGCTTCCTCCGCTTCCTCCGCTCTCTTCCAATACCACATGAGCATTTGTACCGCTAAAACCAAAGGAACTAATTCCCGCAAACCTTGGACTATCAGAAATTAACCAAGGTGTGGTTTCTGTTGTGATTTGAAATGGTAATTCTGACCAAGGTATATAAGGATTGGGTTGTTGAAAATGTAGGTGAGGGGGAATTTGTTGATTTTGCAGCGATAATACTAATTTAATTACTCCTGCTATTCCTGCTGCTGCTTCTAAATGACCAATGTTGGTTTTAACTGAACCAATTTTGAGGGGATTTTCTGCACTATAGTACTTTCCAAAAACCGAACCCAATGCATTGATTTCGATTGGGTCACCCAAACTTGTTCCAGTACCGTGAGCTTCTATATAATTTATCAGCGATGGGTCAATATTACTGTTTTCTAAAGCTTGGGAAATCACCGCTTGTTGTGAAGGTCCATTGGGAACGGTTAATCCACTACTACGACCATCTTGATTAACTGCTGAACCTCGAATTAATCCCAAAATTGGATTTCCGTCTGCGATCGCATCACTCAGCCGTTTGAGTATAATAATTCCGCATCCTTCTCCTCGTACAAATCCATCTGCGGCTGCATCAAAGGTTTTACAACGTCCATCAGCAGCTAACATCCGGGCTTTGGAAAAGTTAATGCTAAACTCTGGCGATATCAGTCGATTTACTCCTCCCACAAGTGCAGAATCACACTCTTGATTGCGTAAACTTTGACAAGCGAGGTGAATAGCAACCAAGGATGATGAACAAGCTGTATCTACTGCTATACTCGGTCCAGTTAAACCCAAAGTATATGATAAACGTCCAGCGGCGGTACTGTGAGAATTTCCTGTGGCTAAATAAGCATCAATTTCTGTGACTTCCCTGGTAAGTAACTGTTGAGAATAATCATTGCTGCTAATACCAACGAATACACCAGTTTTACTTCCTTGTAGATTACCAGGAATAATACCCGCATTTTCTAAAGCTTCCCAACTAACTTCCATCAACAATCGCTGCTGGGGGTCTAAAGAAATAGCTTCACGGGGAGAAATTCCAAAAAATCCAGCATCAAACTCATATAATTGCTTAACAAATCCACCGTAGCGAGTATTTATTTTCCCTGGTGTTTCCGGATTATTATCAAAATAAGCGTTGATATCCCATCTATCAGCAGGAACTTCAGAAATAGCGTCAATTCCATTACTTAATAATTCCCAAAAAGCTTGGGGATTATCAGCACCAGGAAAACGACATCCCATACCGATAATGGCAATCGGTTCATTTTTTGCTGTTTCTAATGCTTGTAATTTAGCACGCATTTCTTTGATTTCGTGCAAAGCTTTCTGCATTAGAGAGCGATAATCTCTTGGTTCTTGCTGATTCATGATTCCTTACCTCGCTCAATATCCATTAATTCTTGAGCCAGTAAATCAGCAATTTCATCTTCGGAAAGTTCTTCTGAATCTGTTTCTGTTTCAACTGGCTTTTGTTCTACCTCGTCATTTTCCAAACCCATTTCTTCAACGAGATAATCTAATAATGCATTTAAATTTGGTCTATCAAATATAACAGTTGAGCTTAGAGATACTCCTAAACTTTTTTGCAAACGATTTTTTAAGTCTACTGAAGTTAAAGAATCCATCCCCAAATCAAAAAATCCTTGTTCTGCATCAATTTCATCTGGTTGGAAGCCAAGAATTTGGGAAATTTGAGTACGTAAATGTATTTCTAAAAGATGACGACGTTCTGATGGTTTAGCTTTCAGTAAAGACTCAAGATATTGCGTTGTTACAACTTGTGTTTGTGACTCTTGTGCTTGAGAAGAAGATATAAAATCAGTAAAAAATGGTAACTTAACATCTTGTTGCAAGAAAAGCGACCAATTTATTGGTATTACACCAACTTGAGGTACATTACAGTGTAATAATTTTGCAAATAAATCAATACCATCTTGCGGTGCGATCGCATTGATTCCTCTAAGCTGCATTTCCTTGTCAGCATTACGTTGAGCAGCCGAACCGATATCCGACCAAATTCCCCAATTAATACTCAATCCTGGTTTTCCAATACTTTGACGATAATGAGCCAAAGCATCCAAAAATATATTTGCAGCTACATGATTACCTTGTCCAGGAGAACCAAGTAAAGCCGTTGCTGAGGAAAACAGTACAAAGAAATCTAAAGGACAATCTTGAGTCAAATCGTGAAGATTCCAAGCACCCAGAACCTTGGGATGAACAACATTAGTAAATTGCTCCCAACTCATATTTTGTAAAACACCATCATCTAATACACCAGCAGCGTGGATTATTCCCCTTATAGGAGGAGGGGGGGAGGGGGAGAGGGGGGGAGTGGGGGATTGGATGTTTGATAGTAATTCAGCAAGTTTAGATTTATCGGTAACGTCAACTTGAGCCACCATTACTGTAGCGCTAGAGTTTTCTAAAGCTTTAATTCGTTGTTTAGCTTGATTATCAGGTTGACTCCGACTGAGTAAAACTAAATTTGTCGCACCTTGTTTAACTAACCACTCAGCAATTAATAAACCCAATCCACCCAGCCCACCGGTAATTAAATATGTACCATCTTTTTTTATAGAGGGAAGGGAGAAAGCAGAAGAAGAAGAAGAAATTGCTCCCTCCGCTCCCTCTGCTTCCTCCGCTCCCCCTGCTCTAACATGAGAAACTACAACTTTACCGATATGCTTAGACTGCTGCATATAACGGAAAGCATCAACGGCTTGTTCAAATGGGAAAAGCGTATAAGTCAGAGGTTTGAGTTGATTTGCTGCAAATTGAGATATTAAATCTTGCAGCATCGTTTGGATTAAATCGGGTTGTTGACGACACAAGTCTACTAAATCAACTTGGAAATAAGCTGCATTTGGTTTTAGTTGAGAAACTTTAGTGAAATTCCAATCTTGTGTTTTACCCAACTCTACAAATCTTCCGTTGTCTTTGAGTAGAGAAAAACTTTGAGTAATAAAATCTCCAGATAGAGAATTGAGAACAATATCTACCCCTTCACCCTGGGTAAGTTTAATTATTTCCTCTGCAAAATCAAGGGTACGAGAATTGAAGATGTTTTTAGGCTCAATTCCCATTGATTTTAAAAATTCCCATTTACCAGCACTTGCTGTTGTAAATACTTCAGCACCAGCTTGTCGCGCTATTTGAATCGCTGCTTGTCCGACACCACCAGCTCCTGAATGTATCAGTACCTTGTCACCTGGGGAAATTTTTCCAAGATGATGTAAACCATAATGTGCAGTTAGGAAAGTCACCCCAATTGTGGCAGCTTCTTCAATAGTAAGTATCTCTGGTTTTATAGCTACCATTTCAGCATTGACGGTGACATACTCGCTAAAACTGTTGCTGGCGATCGCAATAACTGTATCGCCAATTTTTAAATTCTTAACTCCATTCCCTAGTGCTAGTATTTCACCCACACATTCACATCCCAAAGCACCAGCATCTCCCGGATATAATCCCAAAGCGTTTAAAATATCCCGGAAGTTGACTCCTGTAGCTAATACATGAATTTCAACTTCATTTTCTGCTGGTTTCTTCCTCAAGGTGGGTTGAAATTCTAAATTATCTAAAGTTCCTCGTTCGGAAATGGTTAATTGTAGAGGTTCTTTTTCTACTTCTGTTTGATATCTTGCCAATCTAGCAACATAACGCTTGTCACCTCTGAAAGCAACTTGTTCTTCAATGTCAACCGATAGTAATTCAGTTAATAAAGCTTGTGCTTGTTTGAGGACGGTTATTTGTGAATCTAAATCTATATTTTTGAACTGAAAATCAGTTTCCAGCGCTCCCACCTTGCCAATACCCCACAAAGGAGATTGACTAAATCCAGATATTGTACCTTTTCCTACTGGTTGAGCATTCTGTGTAACTAAATATATCCCCCCAGCCCCCCTTTGTAAGGGGGATTTAGAATTGCTTGTAGTCTCCGATTCAGAAGGAATTTGAGAATTGCTGCTCATAGCCCCCCTTCTTAAGGGGGGTTGGGGGGATCTAGAAGACAAAGCTTGAATCAAATATAAAACACTACCACAATAGTTTTTTAAATCAACTTCCATCACTTCGGAATTAAGATATTCAACAGGAGTCCCATCCAAACTCCAAAGATATACAATTCCCTTGAAAGCTGATTGATGATTATCCAAATTTTGAATTAATTTTCTAAAATCCTGGAAATTAGTCGGATTAATGGTGAATTCTTGGTCTTTTTGTTCGTACTCTTCACCTAAATAAACCAAGATAGATTTTTCACCTTGATTTTGTAACTGTTGCGCTAACACATTACCTATACCAAAATGGCGATCGCTAAAAATCAACCAAGGTTTATCACTAACCTTGACTCCCTTCTCCTTAGTAAGGGGGGAGATTTTTGAAGTTTTCCTCGCAACAATAACAGCTTGCTGACTCAACAAATCCTCTTCATCCAACTCAGGAGCTATGGGAAATACTTCCTCAAACCCACAATCAAGTAAAACTTCCTCCCACTTAGGAACAGATAGCAAAGGATAATTTTCACGTAAATCTGTATCAGTAAATCTCCACCAACCCTCAGTTAAACCAAAAATCAAATCAACCCAACGTAAACGACGAGTACCTTCTAATAAAACCAATAACCCATTGGTAGCAAGTAATTGATTGACATTACCCAAGGTTTCCCGCATATTTTGAGTCGCGTGTAAAACATTAGCAGCAATAATAATATCAAAGGAATTTTTTAACCGATCATCAACTGTCTGCTCAATATCCAACAACTCATACTTAACAAAATCATATTCTCCAAACCTCTCCTGTGCTTTAGTAGTAAACAGTGGAGAGACATCACTAAAAGTATATTCAGTACTAGAAGCATCAAGTGATGGTAATAAATATGCAGTAGTACCCCCAGTACCAGCACCAATTTCCAAAATTCGCAAAACTCTAGTGCTAGATTTTTGAGCGATTGAGGTACTAACAACTTGCTCAATTAAACTATTCATCAACTTAGCACCAGGAGAATCTTGATAAAGCCCCGTTGCTGTAGATAAATCCCCTTCCGGAAACAGCAACTGTACCCCATCAATCTCTCCCCGTAACACTTGAGCTAAACTCGAACCACAACGATGAAGTAAACTTAATTCACTTCCACCAACAGAATATTTTTCTAATAATTGTTGATATTTAATTTCTGGTTCAGAAATAATTGGTTGTTGTATTGGTTGCTTTACAACTTGCCATTGTTTATCTGATTTAATTAAAATACCAATCTCAACCAACATTTCCAACAAACGCTCCAACAAACGTTCGTGTTGAGATGGAATTTGTAATTTTTCAATAATTTCTACAGTAGAAAAACCTTCATTGACAACAAAATTCCAACCCAAATCATCAAAAGCTTTAAAAACATAAGCAATACTCAAACTTTCAAGCTCAGTTAATAATTGCCGATAAATAGTAATTTCTGGTTGATTAATTTGTTGTGGTAAATCAGGAATAATTTGCGAACCAATGGCTTGAGGAGATAATAAATAATCTGGTTCGCTAAATGTATTTTCTATAATAGCCTGTTCTCGCCATTCTATTCTATAAAGCCAATCTTCTTCATACTGCTTTTTATTTATTTGATTGAAAACAAATTGAGAATCAACTAATTTTAATTGTAAACCTTCAATTTTAGCAACCAAACGTCCATCTGTTTCTACAAGTTGTACATCTGCCATCATCACAGATGAATTATTATTTTGATTCTCATTAAGTTCTACATAACTCCAGAGAATATTACTTGTAGTTCCAAAAAAAGTAAAATTTTTGATGACTATAGGTAAATAAGTTTGATTATCTGGTAAAACAGAACCCACAACTTGTAAACTAGCATCTAAAAGTATTGGATGCAATTTATAAGATTGAGAATCATAAACTGTAGAATTAATCAATTCTTGAGGTAAACAAACTTTTCCTAAAGCTATTTTTTCACCATTCTCAATTTGAGTAATAGCTTGAAAATATTTACCATAATTAATTCCTTGTTCTTTACAGCTTTGATAAAACTTTTCTACCTCAATTGTATTAATTAATTCGGCTTGTTTTTCAGGAGGCAGAGCCTCCCAAACCTGGTAACCAGGCTCAGCCTGGTTACCAGAATCCTCCCAACCCTGGTAACCGGGCTCAGCCCGGTTACGAGAATCCAGAGGCTCTGCCTCTTGATTAACTTTACCACTCGCATGTAACACCCAAGTCGAATTTTTATCTTCTGTTGCTAAACTAAAAATTTCAAATTTATATTCTTGTTTATATTCTTGTTTATATTCTTGATTATTCGATTGAGCAATAGGTGTAAGAATTAATTGTACTGTGGTAGAAAAATCTTCTAAAATCAAAGCTTGATGAATTTCTACATCACTTAAGAATAAATTTTTTGTTTGATATATTTCCGAAGCAGCCGCTAAAGCCATTTCCAAATAGCCAGAGAATGGCATAATTACAGCATCAAATACTTGATGGTGTTGTAAATAAATAGGATTGTATTGACTTATTTGATTTTCAAAATGAATTGATTCTAAATTAGCAATATCAATTTTATGTCCTAATAAAGGATGTAAAATTACTGAATTTTTATTTGAAAAAGATTGATGATTAGGAGCTTCAATCCAATAACGCTGACGTTGGAACGGATAAGTTGGTAATAAAACGCGATTTCTAGAATAATCTTGCTCAAAACCACGCCAATTAATATTAACTCCATTGACATACATCTGAGCCAAACTTGAGAGTATTACTTGCCAATCTTGATTATTATCATTTCCTCCCAGACTCGGCAAATATAATATTTCTCCTAATGGTAATTTTGAAGAGGTTATTCCTATTTCTACACAAATATCACAATCTAATTCCTTAATGGCTTGAATTCCTTCTACAAAATTTACTGATTGTGAAATATGCTCACACCAATAAGACGCATTTGCAATTTCTGAACTAACTAATTTACCAGTAATTTGAGAAAATATTTGAATCTTAGGAAAAGAATAATTAATTGAATTTGCTACTTGTTCAAATTCAGTTTTATTGCTAAAAGCTACTAACTTCAATCCATCTTCTAAACTAAAAACTCCCGCAACAGTAGCAGCAACATATTCCCCAATACCATCTCCAATTAATACATCTGGATTAACACCCCAAGATGTCCAGAGTTCGTATAAAGCGTATTTTATGGAGAATATTACAAGCTGAGGGGAGTAAACGGGGCTGAGGGGCTGAGGAGATTGGGAGTAGATAAAGGTTAGTAAATCTATATTAAATAATAATTTAATTTTTTCGTTGCATTTATCTAAAGCTTTTTTAAAAGTTGGTTGGGTTTGATATAGTTCCCAACCCATGTTGATATATTGACTATTTTGTCCAGTAAAGAAAAATGCGATTTTGGGACGTTTACTGCTGGGTATTGTACCTGTGAACACAGATACATTGTGTAGAGACGTTATATATAACGTCTCATTATTTTTGATATCTAACGTTTCATCATTTTTGATATTTAACGTTTCATCATTTTTGATATTTAACGTCTCATCATTTTTGTGATTTACTAATTTTTGCAGTGCATCTTGTGTAGATTCAGCAACGAGACTTAAACGATGTTGAAAGCGCGATCGCCCTGTATTCGCACTAAAACAAATATCCGCAAATGAAACATCAGCATTACTTGTCAAGTATTTTTTATATTTATTTATAAGCTCTGATAATGCTTCCTCTGTCTTCGCTGATAACGTCAACAAATGCAAAAGACGCTCTTCTCCCCCTCCGCTTCCTCCGCTTCCTTCGCTCCCTCCGCTCTCTTCCAATACCACATGAGCATTAGTACCGCTCATTCCGAAGGAACTAATACCAGCTAAACGTTTTGCTTCACTACCAACATTCCAAGGTGTAGCTTCACTTGGAACATTAATAGATAATCTTGACCAAGGTATATGGGGATTTGGTTTTTGAAAATGTAAATGAGGAGGAATTTGTTTATTCTCTAGTGCTAGGGTTACTTTAATTATGCTAGCGACTCCCGCTGCTGCTTCTAAATGTCCGATGTTGGTTTTAACGGAACCTATTATTAAAGGATTATCTTCTGTTCTGTTTTCACAGAGTACTTTCCCTAGTGCTAGAGTTTCGATGGGGTCACCCAAACTTGTACCGGTTCCGTGGGTTTCTACATATTGAATTTGTAGTGGTTTTACTTGAGCGTTTTTTATCGCTTGTCGAATTACACTTTCTTGTGCTGAACCATTGGGAGCGGTTAAACCATTGCTCTGTCCGTCGTGGTTAACTGCTGAACCTCGAATTATTGCGAGAATATTATCTCTATCATTAATTGCATCGGAAAGTCTTTTGAGTACAATAATTCCGCATCCTTCTCCCCTAACGTAACCATTAGCATTCGCATCAAAGGTTTTACAACGTCCATCTGGTGCTAATGCTTTCAACTTACAAAAACCAATTGTTGGTTCTGGGGAAAGCATCAAACTAACTCCACCAGCTAACGCTAAATTAGATTCTTGGTTACGGAGACTTTGACAAGCTAAATGAGTCGCTAACAATGAACTGGAGCAGGTTGTATCTAATTGCATTGTAGGACCTTGCAAACCCAATATATAGGATAAACGTCCTACAGCAATACTGCGGGTATTACCCAAACTGCTGTAAGCATCAATACGATTTAAATCACCCGAATTGAGACTGAATTTGGCATAATCATCGAAGCTGATGCCAATAAAAACCCCTGTCTGACTGCCGTTTAATTCTTGTACGCATTGACCAGCGCGTTCTAAAGCTGTATAACTGACCTCCAACAACAAACGCTGTTGCGGGTCCATTTTTGTCGCTTCACGGGGAGATATACCGAAAAATTGCGGGTCAAATTTATCTACATTATCAATAAATCCGCCGTAACGAGTATACATTTTCCCAGGAACATCTGGGTCAGAATTGTAATAATCATCAATTAACCAACGTTCTCTGGGAACTTCAGTAATTGCATCAACTCCCTCTCGCAACAGTTTCCAATATGCTTCGGGAGAATTAGCACCACCGGGGAACCGACAATCCATTCCAATAATGGCAATTGCTTCATTTTTGGATTGTTCTGCTGCTTCTAACTTACCTCGCAGCGATCGCATTTCCACAAGTGCATCTTGCAGCAAGGAACGATAATCAATTTTTTCATTATTTTGACTCATTCGTTTCCCCTCCCTTAATTTGACAAATATCTGCTCCTGGTAATTGCGCTAATTCCAAATTAGAAGAACTTTCAACTGAAAATTCTTCCATCTTTTCAACAGCATGAAGCCATTCTTGAGAATCCTTTAATGACTCCACAGGGGAGACAACCGCAGAAAATTCTGATACTGGTGACAAAATCCAGGAGGGGAAATCTGTAGACATAGGTGCAAGACTCAGAAATCGATTAGTTCCAATTAGTAATTTGAATTCAGCAGGTTATTTTGAAGAAATCGCTGTCATACATTTACCTATCTGAAAATAGTACATTTGCCTGTCTCAAAAAACACGCCAGCAAGGATACAAAATATTGTGTTTTTGATAAAATTAACAATTATCAAAAAAAACTCTGCGTACCTCCGCGTTTACCTCCTTATTCCTCTGCGTTAAAAAAAAAATATAACCTGAAAACAGCTTTAATTATGAACTCAACTTATCAAAGGCAATTACAATATCATTAAAATCTTGGTCACCACCTAATGGTAAATCTTCAAAACCAAAGGTATTACTATTCAACATCTTGATATGGTCGAAGCTATCGCTACCGTTAGAACCACTATAAGGTAAATAAACCGTTGCTTCACCACTTTTAGCCTCTTCTAAAGTTCCCTCAACAATAATCATCGGAGCAATAATAGAACCCGCTTCCATTTGAATAGTTCCGCTTTCAGTATTATCGTCGCTGGTTTCAAAAGCTTGTTGTTGAACGATATTTTCCAAAGCTGTTTGTAGATAACCATTAGCCCCTGGTGCAAGATTATCAATATTACCGTTAATATCATCAACAGCATAAAAGTAAACTTGGTTATCAAAATCCGCTTCTCTACTAATTGTGTATTCAGCAGTTACCGTTACCCCATCACCAAAACTACGTAAGTCTATTATTTCCGTAGTATTGTCGTCCACAACAGGAGTTAGGATTAATTCTTCTAAGCTATCTAAGATGGTAAAAGTAGTTGTTTGAGCATCGGGATTGATTTCATATCTGTTCCCCTCTTCAATGGTGAAAGTGGCTATTTCTTCCCCTTCCGTTTCCCCATCATTAGCAACTGCTAGACTAATCTGAGCATTTTGCTCTGTGATAGTAAAGTTTAACTCTTCGGAAGCATCAATATTACCAACTTCAGGGATTAAACCTTCTGTAAATTTAGGAATAACGTCTTTAACTAATTCTTCTTCAGTTCTACCATTGACTAAATCAACATAGGTAAAATTATCTGATGATGAGTACCACATATTAGAACTGAAACCCAGACTTCCTCCCCGATGTCCGACAACTGTTCCTAAGTCGGGAGTTTCAAAACTCATCATTCCTAAACCATAGGAATATCCTCTACCTGTATCTACAAGGGTAAACATTTCGGAGCGACTAGCTGTACTAAGAAGTTCTCCTTCATATAAAGCTTGAGCAAATTGGGTTAAATCTTCAGTATTAGAAACGATAGCACCACTAGCCCATGACCAAGAAAGATTAGCAATAGAAACATCATCTAAATTACCATCTAGGTCAAAATCTAAATAACCACTAACGTAACCTCCTGGTATTTCTTCTTCTTGTGCAAAAAAAGTATTTTCTAGATTTAGAGGTTCCAGAATTTGTGACCTAATTTCCGCAGCTATATTATTACCTGTAGCTGCTTCAATAATCATTCCTGCCAAAATATAATTGGTATTAGAATATTGCCAAGATTCTCCTGGTGCAAAAAATGGCTCCAAACCTTTAGTTAATTCTACCAATTCTTCTGGTTGCCAATCTTTTAAAAAGACAGTGGGGTCAAGTAAAGCTTGTTGTAATAAAATAGCGTCATATTCAGCAATTCCACTAGTATGATTGAGTAATTGCCTAATGCTAATCTCACCGGAGTTAGCAATATTTGTTGTTACTTCTTCTGGTAACCAATCAGTAAGGGTATCGTCAAGAGTTATAGTTCCTGCTTCTACTAACTTTAATATAGTAGCTGCGGTGAAAGTTTTAGTAATGCTACCAATTTCAAAGCGGTCTTTTGTTGTTACAGGAGTATTATTTTCTATATTCGCTATACCAGCAGCTTTAGACCAATTTCCTAAAGGAGATGTAATAGCAATAGTTGCTCCTGGTGTTTTTGCTGTAACTTTTTCTTTTAAAGCAGCTTTTAACTGGGATTGAATATCATTACTAAGGTTTATTTCACCACCTTGAGTTTCAATTAACTCGTAATTAAATTCCGATAAATCAGAACTCTTAATAGTTACAGTTGTTCCCAACTCTGGAGGTGTTTCACTGAGGCTAAAGTTAAGTGAAGAAACTGTTTCTTGAGACTCAATTAATAATTTGGGTTCACTGGTAAAACTAACTATTGGTTTGATGATATTAGTTTCATCGAATGTATCGAAAATACTAAATGTAGCCGTTTGAGCATTTGTATCTACTTCGTATTCTTCCCCTGGTTCTAAAGTAAAGGTTACTATTTCCTCTCCTTCGGTTTCTCCATCGTTAGCAACTGGTAGACTAATTTGAGCATTTTGTTCTGTAATCGTAAAATTCAAATTTTCGTCAGCAATTCCTTCTCTAAATGGGGGTAAAATATCCCGAACTAAATTATCGCGAGAAAATCCATTAATTAATTCGATATAAGTCAAATCATCTTCTGGGGAATACCACATATTCGAGCGATAACCCAGAGTTTGTCCCCGATGAATATACCAAAAACGATTGGGAGACTCTATAGTTCCGACTCCCAAACCGTAGGAAGAATAGTTCACAGGATCGGTGGTAGGAATGATATCAAGCATTTGCTCTAAAGTTTGAGATTCAAGCAAATCACCCTTAAACAAACTTCGAGCAAAAGTATCCAAATCTTGGGTGTTGGAAACCATAGCACCAGCAGCCCAAGTCCAAGAAATATTGGCTACGCTAATGTTATCTAAAGTTCCGTCTTCATTGAAATCCCAATAACCACTGATGTAACCCCCAGGAATTTCTTCCTCCTTAGCGAAAAAAGTATTTTCTAAATTTAAAGGTTCAAGAATACGAGTTCTAATTTCCGCTGCAATATTATTACCCGTTACAGCTTCAATTATTAATCCTGCCAAAATAAAATTGGTACTGGAATATCTCCAAGATTCCCCCGGTTCAAAATAAGGTTCCACACCATCAGTCAAATTTACTAATTCTTCTGGCTCCCATTCTTGTAAAAATACAGTGGGGTCTGTTGCTGCTTGGGTAAATAGTACATCTACATAATCAGGAATACCGCTAGTATGTTGTAGTAGCTGTTTTAAAGTAATTGTTTCAGAGTTAGGAATATCAGCAGTAATACTCTCAGGAAGTAATGTAGTCAGAGTATCTTCCAAACTCAACTTACCTTCTTCAACTAACTGCAATACAGTCGTCGCAACAAAAGTTTTAGTAATACTACCAATCTCAAAGCGGTCATCTGGCTGTAAAGGTGTATTATCTTCTAATCTAGAAACACCACTCGCAGCAAACCAACTACCGAAAGGAGCAACAATTGCTACCGCTGCACCAGGTATTTCTGCAGCACGAGTTCCATCCAAAGCATTTTGTAGTTGTTGTTCTAATTCTTCATCTAAAGTAATTTTAC